>CAZCGG010000040.1:0-23627 GCA_964498135.1 uncultured Candidatus Moduliflexus sp. | reverse complement strand
TCGAATACATTGTCACGGATTCGGAATTGGAAGCCCTGATTCTTGAGGCCACGCTTATCAAAAAGCATCTACCGCCGTATAACGTGGTTCTCAAAGATGATAAAAATTTTCCATATATTACATTGACAATTCAGGAAGAATTTCCGAGAATCTTCACGGTGCGGAAATTCCGGCAGGACGGCGCGCTCTATTTCGGCCCCTACGTGCATGGCAGCGCGTTGCAGAAGACGCTCGGCCTGCTGAAACGCTTTTTCCCGTTGCGCCTCTGCGCGGGCGAAATCACGTACGGCAGCAAAGCCCGCCCCTGTTTCGAATATGAGATTCATCGCTGTCTCGCGCCCTGCGCGGGCAAATGCGCGGTGGAAGAATATCGCCGCGTCGCCGAAGAAGCGCAATTGTTTTTGCAGGGGAAAAAGGACGAATTGATCCGCGAACTGCGCCGCCGAATGGAGGCGCATGCGGACACGCTGGAATTTGAAAAAGCGGCGGCCGTGCGCGACGAAATCGAGGCGATTGCCCGCATTATGGAGCGGCAGAAAATCATTTCGACCGGCCTCGAAAATCAAGATGTCATCGCGGCGGCGCGGAAAGAGGGGCTGATCAACGCGCAACTCTTTTTCATCCGCAACGGCGTGTTGATGGGGCGGCAGAGCTTTTCATTCGCCGAGCAGATGCAGGGCGACGCGCAACGCCTTGAAATCCTTGCGGAGCGCGACGTGCTGCGCTCCGTCGTGGAGCAGTTTTATTTGAAAGACGTGCTGATTCCCGACGAAATTCTGCTGCCGGACGCGATTCCGAATCAGCAGATGATTGAGGAATGGCTGACGGAGCGCAAAGGGAAAAAGGTCTCGCTGATTATTCCGCAGCGCGGCCGGAAAAAGCAGTTGGTCGAAATGGCGCGGCAAAATGCCGAAATTGCCCTGAGCGAGCATGAAAACGACGAAGCCAAAGCCGCCGCCGCGCTGCAATGGCTGGAGGAACTCAAGGCGCAGTTTCACTTTGCCAATCTGCCGCGCCGGATTGAGTGTTTCGACATTTCCAACATTCAGGGGACGCTGGCGGTCGGCTCGATGGTTGTCTGCGTGGATGGCGTGATGCAGCCGAAAGAATACAAGCGGTTTCGCATCAAAACGATTGAAGGGAGCGACGATTTCGGCATGATGCAGGAAGTCGTCACGCGCCGGTATGCGCGGGTCATGAATGAAGGCTTGGCGATGCCGGACGTGATTATGGTGGACGGCGGCAAGGGGCAGCTTCACGCGGCGAAATACGCGCTCGCGCTCATCAAAGCGGACGCGGCGGACGTGATCGGCATTGCCAAAGCGCACGGCATGCGCGGCTCGGAGCGGGACATCGAGCGCATCTTCACGACGGTGAGCGGCGACGGCGTTGTGCTGGATACATCGCGGAAAAGCGCGCAATTGCTGATGCGCATCCGCGACGAAGCGCACCGGTTTGCGATTACGTATCATCGCGCGCTGCGCAAAAACGCCAATTTGCGCTCGCGGCTCGACGAGATTCCGGGCATCGGCGCGAAACGCCGGAAAGCCCTGCTGACGCGCTTCGGCAGCGTGAAAAAGCTGCAAGAGGCGACGCCGGAAGAAATCGCCGCGACGCCGACGATGACCGCCGCGCTTGCCGAAACCGTGCATCGTTTTTTGCATGAAACGACATAGAGTATTTGACGAAAATTTCATCTACATGGGAGGAACAGTATGGCATTCAACGATTCGAGCCAGATCGAGCAAGACATTCGCACGATTCAAGACAATATTGCCCTGCTGGAAAAACAGTATGTCGAATTTTTCGCTGGGGCGATTTCGGCAGAACCCAAACCGCTGTTGATTCAAACGGAAGCCTTAGTGCGAAAATGGTGGGGCCGGCCGATTAGCAACGCGCAACTCCGGTTTCAAGTGCAAAACCTCGTCCAGCGTTTTAATTCGTACAAAGAAAAATGGACGCGCCAGACGCGCTTAAAAACCATCGCCGATTCCGAAGAAGAATCGCCGGAAAAATGGGAAAAGCAGATGCACATGGAGAGAAAAAAGGGACGACAAAAAATCGAGGAAGAGGAAGTGTTCTGAAAAGGCGGCAAAGAAAGATGAAATTGGCCAGAACCTACGTTTCTTCAAGAAACGTAGGTTCTTTTGTCAGGAAGCAGCTATTCCGCCACCTTCATCACGAACGGGCTTTTAATCATGCCAGACGACGTGCGCTCCAACTCTTTCTTGAATTCTTCGGCTTGATCGCGCTTCACGAAATTGCCGACGCGTACCCGATACCAAACGCCTTTCGCCCCTAAATCCGCTTCCATGATGTATGCTTGAAAGCCGTTCGCGCCGAATCGCTGCACGAGGCGTTCCGCGTCTTCGCGCCGTTGGCTCGAAGCGACTTGCACGGAATAAATCGTGCCATCCGGCAGCGGCGCGGTTTGCGCTCGATTTCCGGCCAACGGCTGCGCTTGCTGACGCCCGACGCGAATCTCGTCTGACGGGCTTTTCGGCACGTTCGGCAGCGCCGGAACAGTCGTGTTGCGAACCGGCGCGGCGATTGTCTGGCTGGCAGCCTGCGGCGGCACAGGCACGTCTTCGCGGAGCGGCGCTTGCGGCGCGACCGCAACCGGCTGCGCGGTTGGCGGCGTCTTGACGGTCTCTTCGACCGGCTCTTGCGGAGCTATCGGCGCTTCCGGCGTCGCCGTGACTTCCACGTACGTTTCCTGATCCGGCAGCACGGTGTAATATGAGCGTCCGTTTTCCGTCGCGCCGTCGCCGGATTCGTTTTGTCCGGCCGCAGCTTGCTCGCCGTTCACGGCGGCCATTTCGCCGGACTGCTCCGGCATACCCGTTTCCGCGATGTCCGTTGGCGCAAGCGATTGCTCCGGCCGGATCGGGCTGGCAACGCTCCGCTCTTCCAGCGATTGGCCGATCATCACGCCTAACACGAAAATCAGGGCGCAAATCACGACCGCCCCGCCGCCTAACATGATCAATTCTTTGTCGTCGAACAAGAAATTCCGTTTCCCTTGAAATCTATGCGAATTTTTCATACGATCTCCCCCACGATTTACCACAAAGACGGGCGGAACGCAACGTGTTGCATAAATTCTTGCGTTCCTTGCGCCGTTGCGATCTGAAGAACTTACATTTGCTCAGGCGCGGAAACGCCCAAGATTTTCAGCGCGTTTTGCAGTACGATCTGAATCGCTTTGACTAACAGCAGCCGCGCGTGCGTGACCTCCGGATCGTCCGTGATGACGCGGCGCTCGACGGATTTGTTGCCCAAATTATAATAGGCGTGAAACTGCCCGGCCAATTCCTGCACGTAATACGTTAAACGGTGCGGCTCAAGGTCGCGCGCGCTGATTTCGATGACTTTCGGAAATTGCGCCAATTCCGCAATCAACGACATTTCCTCCTCTAATTGCAACCGCGCGCAATCAATCCCGTTGATGTCCGGCAGCGCGACGCCTTGCTTCTCGGCTTCCCGGAAAATGCTGCAAATCCGGGCATGCGCGTACTGCACGTAATAGACCGGATTTTCCTTCGATTGCTTCTTTGCCAAGCCTAAATCAAACTCAAGCTGACTGTCGCTGCGCCGCATGTTGAACATGAAGCGCGTCGCGTCCACGCCGACTTCATCAATCACGTCCGACAAGAGTTCAAACACGCCGCCGCGCGTCGTCATGGCGACGCGCTCGCCATTCCGCAGCAGGCTCACCATCTGCACGAGAATCACGTCCAGCGCGTCTTCGGAATAGCCGAGTGCTTTCACGACGCCTTTCAAACGCGGCACGTAGCCATGATGATCCGCTCCCCAGACATTGATGATTTTTTGGAAGCCGCGTTGAAATTTATTCTCATGATAGGCAATATCTGACGCAAAATAGGTTGGCCGCCCGTCGGAGCGAATCACGACGCGATCCTTATCGTCGTCCTGCTCCGTCGTTTTAAACCAGACCGCGCCGTCCTGCTCATACATCCAGCCCTCGCGTTTCAGGCGTTCCACCACGCGTTCGACTTCGTGATTATCGTACAGCGACTGCTCGCTGAACCACACGTCGTACCGCACGTTGAACCGCTCTAAATCGGCTTTCATCCACGCTAAAATATATTGGCAGGCAAATGTTCGGAAAAACGGCAGCGACTCCTCAAGCGGCGCGTTCACGTATTTATCGCCGTCCTGCGCGATGATTTTCCGGGCGATGTCATACATGTATTCCCCTTTGTAGCCGTCTTCGATGAACGGCACGTCGTTGCCCTGCAATTGCATGTAGCGGCACCACGCCGATTTGCCGACTTTATCCATCTGGTTTCCGGCGTCATTGACGTAATATTCGCGCTGCACGTCATACCCGGCCCGCGTTAAAATGCTCGCCATCACGTCGCCGACAATCGCGCCGCGCCCATGCCCGACATGCAGCGGTCCGGTCGGGTTGCTGCTGACGAATTCAACCTGCACTTTTTTTCCTTGCCCGATGTTCAGTTTGCCATATTGATCTTTCTGCGTGACAATCGCGCGCAGCAGGTCATGCCAATACGCCTGATTGACAAAAAAATTCAGGAAGCCCGGCCCCGCGATTTCGCAGCGCTGCACCGGCGAATTTTCCGTCTGAAGATGCCGCAGAATTGTTTGCGCGATTTCACGCGGCGCGCGTTGTTCCTGTTTTGCCAACTGCATCGCAATGGTGGAGGCGAAATCCCCCTGTTCTTTTTCCGGCGGACGCCGCAGCACGATTTCCGGCAAGGTTTCAAAACGCAGATCGCCCGCCTGTTTCGCCCGCGTCAAGGCCTCAGTCAGCACATCTTTCATCAACTGTTCCATACCAATTTACGCCCACCCTTTCCCCTCTCATTTGGAGAGGGGCTGGGGTGAGGTTTTGCGTCAATCCTAATAATTCTTAATTATTTTAGTCTCGACGGACAATCATTTCAATAATCGAACGCCGAGAAACCCTGTTTCTGAGAGAAACTGAGTTTCTTTCACGACGAAACTTGTCAAGGGAAAACGCCGATTTACCGCCGTCGCGCCCTGAAACTTGCGAGATTCACGCCGACGGCGATGAACGCGCCGACGCCGAAAAGCCACGTGAAACCGCGCCCACAGATGTTGCCGCCGGTTGACGGCGCGGGATAATCTGACGAATCATCGGGATTAGTCGGCACGTACGTTCCGCCGCTGTCCGGCGTTTCGCGTAACGCGGCCTGCGCGTTGATTTCGCCGTAGCCAAAATAGGTGTCGCGCCCGTTCACGCCGAGGTCGCGGGCGGTCGCCGTGATAATCTGGCGCACCTGCTGGTTGCTCAGGCTCGGATTTCTCGACCAGATCA
Source organism: uncultured Candidatus Moduliflexus sp. (assembly GCA_964498135.1). Taxonomy (GTDB): domain Bacteria; phylum Moduliflexota; class Moduliflexia; order Moduliflexales; family Moduliflexaceae; genus Moduliflexus. The sequence goes on along the minus strand of CAZCGG010000040.1, from coordinate 18,301 downwards.
GCCCGGCTAATCCGGCGACGTGCGGACTCGCCATAGACGTGCCATTCCACGCATCGTAGCGATTGCCCGCAAGCGAACTGTAAATCCCCTCGCCGGGCGCGACGACGGCGATATGGCTGCCGTAATTCGAGAACGAGGCTTTGTCGCCGTATTTATTCGTCGCGCCGACGGCCATGACTTCCGCGAGCGCGGCCGGATACAACGGCAGGCTGCTGCCGTCGTTGCCGCTCGCCGCCGTGACCAGCACGTTCTGCTGCGTCGCCTGCTGAATCGCCAGGCGGATCGTGTTGGAATTATCCAGCCCGCCCAGGCTTAAATTGATGACGTTCGCGCCGCGACTGACCGCATTGGCGATGCCGTTGGCAATCCACGAATTCGCGCCCGAACCGTCCGCGCTGATGACTTTAATCGCCAAAATCGAGCAGCCTTGGCAGACGCCCGCCACGCCGATGCCGTTATTCGTCGTCGCGGCGGCGATTCCGGCCACGTGCGTCCCGTGTCCGTTATCATCCATCGGATCGTAATCCTCATTCGCGAAATCATACCCTTGAATGACTTTGCCCCTCAAATCTTCGTGATTGTAATCCACGCCGGTATCCACGATGGCAATGATCACGGAATTTTTCCCGCGCTCGATGTCCCAGCCGCCGATGGCGTTGATGCCGTTGCTGCTTTGGCTGTACAGCGCGTATTGCGAGGAAATGAACGGATCGTTCGGGACGCTGAAGACGTAATACAAATAATTCAATTCGGCGTATTCGACTTCGCCCAAGCTCGCATACGCTCTCAGCGCAGTCGTTTCGTCCACATGCGCGGCGAGATTGAGCAGCAACACGTTATTCAACGGGCTGTCCGGCTGAATCGCCCGGCCGCCCGCCTTCGAATTGAAGACCGGCTGCGCCATCGTGACGCCGAACTGCTGGTTCAGCGCGTTCAAATTCCGGCTTTCCGTGCCGGTGGAATTGGCGGTCAACGCCCGCGACAAGCTCGGCAGATCGTCGCGGATTTTTATGATGACTTCGCCGGGGCGATACCCGGCAATCGGCTTCTGCTGGCTTAAAAGCAGCCGCTGTCCGCATCCCGGCCTGCCGCTCAGCAGCATCAGGCAGAACGCGAACAGCGCTGTCCGTACCCATCGTGCAATCGTTTCCATACGTAACTCCTTTACAGACACACGGCCGTGCGTCTCTACAAGATAGACGATCTTTTTAAACAGAATTGGCATAACTTCAAACGGAAGTCATGACCTTCAAATATCAATAATACCCCGAAAATTTCACAGAAGTCAAGAATTAAATGATTGGCGTTACAGAGTTGGCGGTTTTTTCATCCCGACGGGGCGTGATCAGAACGTTGCGGTGAAGGAAAGCTGTCAGACACCTTGTCGGTGTCTGACAGCTATTTATGGCTAAAAACGCTCAAAGTCGTCGTCACTCAAAATGGACGGCAGCGACTCGGCTGGGCGGGGCTTTGAGATGGGAACATCGGACAGGGACGGCGATTTCTGTGCGTCAGACAACGCGGCTTGCTGCGCCGTCTGACGCTTCTGTTCAGCCTCGCTTGGCGGCATCTCGCCGAGTTGGAAAAAGTGGATTCGCGTGCGGAGTTGCTCCGCATGCGCCGCCAATGACTCGGTAGTTGAGGCGATTTGCTCCAGCGAGGCGGCATTCTGCTGAATCACCTGATCCAACTGCTGGATGGCGTTATTGATCTGCGACGTGCCCATATCTTGCTCTTTGGCCGACGCCGCGATTTCCTGCACGAGTCCCGCCGTTTTCTGGATATTCGGCACGAGTTCCGACAACATTTTTCCGGCATGTTCGGCGGTCGTCACGCCGGTATGCACCAACTCCGTGATTTCGGATGCCGCATTCTGGCTGCGCTCCGCGAGGGCGCGGACTTCGGCGGCGACGACGGCAAAGCCTTTGCCGTAATCTTGCGCCCGCGCCGCCTCAATCGTCGCGTTCAGCGACAGCATTCTGGTTTGGCGCGTAATATCTTGAATAATTGCCACTTTTTTGGCGATCTGCTGCATCGCCGCGACGGCCTCGGCGACGGCCTGCCCTGTCTGTTCGGCGCGCTGCGCGGAGAGTTTGGCGATCCGCTCGGTTTCGGCGGCGTTTTCCGCGCTTTGCCGGATGTTCGCCGTCATTTCTTCCATCGAAGACGACGCTTCTTCCGCCGCCGCCGCCTGTGTGGACGCGCCCTGCGACATCTGCGCCGCGCTGAGGCTCATCTGCTCGCTGCCGGACGCGACCGTATTCGCGGCTTGCCCGGCCTCTCCGATAACGGTTTTCACCTGCTGCATCATCTGCGCGAACGCTTTGGCGAATTGGCCGATTTCATTCTGCTGGCGGATGTGGATCGCCTGCGTCAAATCGCCGTTGCCAATCGCGTGAGCAGCCTGCAAAAGCAGGCCAAGCGGGCGCGTCAGCAAGACGCGGATCGTGAGAGACAAGCCGATCAGCAGCAGCAAATCTAACATCACAATCAAGGCGACCATCGAAAGGATTTGACCGCGTAATTCCTCATGCACAAAGCGATCCGTGACATAAACCTCCACCATGCCTAACTCTTCGTTCAATTTGCTGATTTTCTTGAATTGTTCGAACGCAAACTCGCCTGGGCGAGGCTCGACGTCCACAGTCACCACCTTCCAATCGAGGTCGCGGCCTTTCATGGCAATGATTTTCCCCTCCGGATTTTTGACGAGAATGGTGGAAATCACCGGCTCTTTCATTTCCGAGATGAGCGCGCCGTCAATAATCTCATTTTCGAGATTCCAGAGCGGACTGATTAACACATCGGCCAGCCGTTCCGCCGAAAATTCCGCTAAATGGTCAATCGCCTGCATTTGGCTCGCTCTAAGTTGAAAATATTGATAGACGCCAGTTCCCGCCAGCGTCAGCGTCGTCAACGACAATAAAATTGCCCCAATTTGCGTTTGCAGCCGATGCCGCCAGATATACAGCCTTGCAGAATGTCGCATGATAATTTCTCTCCCCACGCGCTGAAACCTGAGCGGCCTTCGAAGACCGTTCAGATTTGTTGATGCGCCCCCCCTTTTTAGCCCCGACGGAGCCGCATGATTATTACAAGACTTACGCACCCCACCCCTGCCCTCCCCTCAATCAGGGGTGGGGGAAAAATCTCCGTATGATATCCTCCCCTGATTGAGGGGAGGGTTGGGCGGGGTCTGCGTAAGTTTTGTATTAGGAAAACCGCCCTATTTTGAAGTCAAGACGGCTGTTCAACATGTTCCAATTTAAAAAAACGAATCGCTTTATACAATTGTTCGGCTTGATGCGCCAGCCCTGCGGACGTTGCGGCGATATCGTCGGCAGCCATCACATTGTCTTGAACCACGTGATTCAATTGCTGAATCGCCTTGTTAATCTGCGTAATCCCGGAATCCTCCTCTTTCGCGGACACGCTGATTTCCTGCACTAAATCGGCGGTCTGCGCGATGCGCGGCACTAAGTCATTCAGCATGGCGCCCGCGCGTTCGGCGACGGCGACGCCCGCCTGCGTCAATTCCGTAATTTCCGCCGCCGCCGCTTGGCTGCGCTCCGCAAGGGCGCGCACTTCGGCGGCGACGACCGCAAACCCTTTGCCGTATTCCTGCGCCCGTGCCGCCTCAATCGTCGCGTTCAGCGAGAGCATCCGCGTTTGGCGGCTGATGTCATGAACCAGAGCGATCTTTTTGGCAATCTGCTGCATCGCCGCGACCGCTTCCGCGACGGCTTGGCTGGTTTGGCGGGCGTCTTGCGCCGATTTTGCCGCAATCTGCTCGGTCTTCGCCGCATTTTCCGCGCTCTGCCGGATATTCGCGGCCATTTCTTCTATCGAAGACGAGGCTTGGTCGGCGGCGGAGGCTTGCGCGGACGCGCCATGCGACATTTTCGCGGCGCGCACGCGCATCTGCTCGCTGCCGGAGGTCACGACGATGCCGGTGTGCTTGACCGCGCCGAGCGTCTCTTTCAACTGCGCGATCATTTGCTGGAAGACGCCCCGAAATTGGGCGATTTCATCCCGCGCGGCGACCGGCGCGCGCGCGGCGGCGTCTTGAAAATGCGCGTCAATCGCCCCCAATTCGCCTTGCGCCAATTGCGTCATCAACGGCGTCAATTCGCGAAGCGGACGAATCAGGATGCCGCTCAGCACCGATGCGGCGCTCACGGCAATCAGCGCGAAGACGCCTAAAAGCAAGGCGACCAGCGCGAGGAAGCGTCGGCGCTCTTCGGTTTCCTGCGAACGCGCCAAGTGAATCGTGACGGCGGCCAGCGCGTCCCGGCTGTTCCCAAGCAGCAGCGTTTCCTGATAATACGGCTCGCCCTCGACCAATATTTCCGAAAAAATCGTCGGCGGCGTTTCCGTCAGGCGCGCCACTGGCAGAATCGCATCCGGCGGAGCGGTCAGCGCGTCAGTCGGCAGCGTCTGATACGCCGCGAACGTCCCTAACACGCGCTGCTGATCGAGAAACAGGTTGACCTTCGTTGCGCTGACCTGCGCGTAATAGTCGAAATCGCGTTGGCGCAGCGGCGCGCGGATGAGCAGCGTTCCGCCGAATTCGTTTCTGTACAGAATCGGCAGCCGCCATTGCAGGCCGAAATGCGCGCCGTCGCGGAAAAACGACGTTTCCGGCTGCGTCGGCGGCTCGCCGGAAAGCTGCGCCGGAAAAATTTCGGGCAGCGGCTGGCGCGGAATATCGGCGATTTTCATGAACGGAATCGTCGTCACGCCCTGCGCATTGTCTTTCACCGGCACGAAGTCCTGCGCAAAAAGTTTCGGCAGATACATGCCCGTGAGCGGCGCGGCGTCGGTTTGCTGATAGAACGCGATCAATTGCCCGGTTTTGGCGTACAGCACGACGAGCATCGTCTCGTTGGATTCGCCGAATTGCTGGACTTTGGCGGTCACGGAAGACAAGTACGGCAGCAGTTTGCGCGCGTCCTGCTCATTCCACGCGGCGCTGCCGGAAACTTCATTGAAGCGCAGATGCAGCACGTAGAGCGTCGCGCCGAGCGATGTTTCGATGAAACGCCGCGCTCTGGCCGTCATGCCCTGCGCCGCTTTCGCAAAATCGTTCGTGATAAGCTGCGCCGCCACCGCCATCTGCTTGCGCGATTGCTGCTGAATTTGGCGCGCGAACAGGGCGTAATACGTGCCTGACAGCGCCGAAAGCGTCAGCAGGCTCAACAGGCTGATGAAAATCAAGATTTTTCGTTTCAGCGTCATGCGTTTTCCCTCAATTGCGGCAAGGTGAAGTGTCCGCGTCCGGCCTCTTTTCCCACGATATCAACTATATCACGCTTTCAAATTGATGCAACAATTTTTTGCAGATGTTGAAACTTCTACGCCCCGCGCCCGTCCGCGCCGCCCGCGTAGGGGCGTTCAATTGAACGCCCCTACGCGGGCGGCGCGATCCGAGACATAGGCATTTCCCCCGGAAAGCTGTCAGACACCTTCAAGGTGTCTGACAGCTTGGCTGCCCCTACGCGGACGGTGCGGGCGGGCGCAGCAGCCGATCTTCGATGGCGGCGCGATCAGAGACGTAGGCATTGCGCAGGCAGCGCAGCAGCAACGCCGTCGAATCCAAATAGCGGGCAACCTCTTTGGCTTCTTCTTCCGTTAATTCATACTCCTCCGCCGGAAAATGGGCACGGAAAATGGCCAATAATTGTCGGACGCGCATCGTCACGGCGCGGCGTTGCAGCGGCGTGTAATTGGCAAACGCGGCACGCTCCTCTTCACTTGCGTCATCGTCCAATCGCAGCGTGGGGGCTTGCGTTTCAACCAATTTCAAGAGCCGCGTCAAACGGGGCGATTGCCGCGCCATGTCGTCCAAAGCGTTCAGCCACAATTCAAAGAAAGCATCTGCGTCTGCTAACATTTCTACCGTCAAAAAAAGAACTTCTCGCCAGCGGTTTTCGTTTAAACATTTCGCAACAAAATTGGACAACGCTGCCGGATGCTCCACGAGATAACGGGCGGTGTAATATTCCTGAAACGTCAGATGCGCAAAGGAATAGACCGCATGCGCCCGCTCCACGAAGACGCCGTGCTGCGCCTCAATCGTTTTTACCACGTCGGCCCCGTGAATTTCCTCCTGCGGATCGATCTGCGGCATGTTGCGCATGTAATCGGCCACTAATCGCGCTAAACGGTCGAGCGGCCAGAGATATTCGCCGCGCTCAAACGTTTCCGCCGCAATCCGCGCAAACATCTGGTGCTTGCGGGCGAGCGACAAGCGCTGATAGCGCGGGTCGCGGGCAATGCCCCGGCTTTTATCCCACCGGCGCAGCAGCACGTCTAACGCTTCCTGATAAATTTCGGAGCGGCGATCCGGAAAGGTCTGCGCCTCCTCAAAACCGATGCAGAGCAGCGTGAGCAGCAGCGGGCTTTTCGCCAAATCGCGCAGACGCTCATTCTTTTCAAATTCCGCGAAAAATCGCGCCGCATGTTCTTCCGGCGTTCCTAACAGGCGCGTCTCCGCATTTTGCGTGGTCTCGAACCAGTGCCGCACGAAGGAGCGCACCTGCTCCGGCTCGAAATCGGCCATTTCCACGTAGGTAAATTTTTCAAAATGATATTCTTCCGCCGCGACGCGGCAGGTGATGACGATCCGGCTCTGGTCGAATTCTTGGCTGAACACTTCGATGGCGCGGATGACGCGCTCGCGTTCAGCCTGATCCGCGTTCACCTCGTCGAGGCCGTCAAACAGGACGAGGCCGCGCCCCGCGTTCAGTTGCGCCGCCACGAAGCGGCGGGCGTCCGGGAAGCCGCAGCATTCGAATTGGCGCGCAATCACGTCGAACAACGGCGCGTTCAAGCCGCGCAGGTCGCGCAGGCAGATCAAGATCGGAATGCGCGGAATGTCCGAATCGAGCTTGCCCGCGAGCGTAGTCAGCATGACGTATTTCAGGAACGTGGTTTTGCCCGCGCCCGGCTTGCCCAAAATAAAGAGGCGGCGATGCTCGCGCACGGCTTGCAGGCCGTCTTGCCCTTTTTCGATTTTCTCGCTAAATTTTTCGCGCCCCAAAAAGACGGCTTGCAAATCTTCAATTTCCTTTGGATGACGGCGGAACGCGGCGGGCTTGCTCAACAGATTGACCTGCGTGAAAAAGCCCTCCAACGGCATCGGCTTGGTCATGCTCAAAATGTTCATCTCGCCGTGCTGCTTTGCCATCGCCGCCTTGTAGCGCTGGTATTCCGGCGTCGCCGCATCGAATGCCGCAATTTGCGCCGCCGCCGTCCGCGCTTGTTTAATCAACGCCGCACATTGCGCCTGTTTTTCCAAACCGACGCGCTTTTGCGCTTCCGTTAGAACAGCAATCAGCGCGGTTTCGCCGTGTTGCCCCAATTTTTCGACGCATAGCGGCCAGAACGTCGCCTTTGCGCCGGAAGCGTCAATCTGATTGATAAGCGCGTCATTCAGCCCGGCTTGAAGCATGAACGCCCGGCGTCCGCGCTCGTTGTCCTCAAGCGGCAAATCCGCCAGCAGGTCGGCAATTTCTTGAAAAAACGATTTGTTCATAATTTTCAACCACACCCCTGCCCCTCTCCTTATTTAAGGAGAGGGGCAGGGGTGTGGTCTTTATTCCTCATTCGGGCTGCGTGACGCGCAGCAGCAGTTCCGCGAATGGCCGCGCCGGGCGAATCGCCATGCGAATCGAGACGACGCCACAGGGCGCGTTGAGCGCGGCGAGATGCGGCAGCAATTTCTGCTCATCCTTTTCAGTCGTGACAACCGCCGCGACGCGATGACGCGCCACGCGGGACGCAATCAATGCCGCATCCTGCGCCGCGTAAGCGTGATGGTCGGGAAAGTCGAGCGCGTCCCGCGCGTCCAGCCCGCAGCCGCGCAGCAGCCGATGAAATGACGCCGGATTGCCCAAGCCGCAGACCGCGAGCAGGGGCTTGCCGCGCCAATCGTCAAGCGGAATCTGCTCGTCGCGTCCCGCCCAGCGCAGGGCGTCGAAGGCGTGAACGCCGAAAAAGACCGGCGCGGCGGGATTGAGGCGGCGCAACGTCTCGACAAGCGCGGCGCAATCGCTGATTTCGTCGCTGCGCGTGATGAGGAAGGCGCGCGCCCGCGCAAGATGCGCCACCGGCTCGCGCAGCAAGCCCGCCGGAAGGACGCGCCCGCCGCCAAACGGCTGCGTCGCGTCAATCAAGACGAGATCGCAGTCGCGGCGCAGGCGCAAATGCTGCATGCCGTCGTCTAAAACAAACACGTCGGGCTGAAAGCGTTCGAGCGCGATCCGCCCTGATTCCGAGCGATTCCGGCCGACAATCACCCGCGCCTGCGGCAGCGCTCTCGCCAACAGCAGCGGCTCGTCGCCGACCGCGCTTGCGCTGGAATCAAGCGTGACGATGACATGCGGCGCGTCCCCCTTGCGCCGGTAGCCGCGCGTGAGAATGGCGACGCGCTGCCCGGCTTGCCCCAATATGCGGGCGATTTCAATCACCGTCGGCGTTTTGCCCGTGCCGCCCGCCGTGATGTTGCCGACGCTGATGACCGGGCGCGGCAGCGTCGCTTGTTTTAGCCAGCCGCGCCGATACGCCATGACGCGCAGCCGGACAAGCCCCGCGTATCCGGCGGAAAGCGCGGTCAGCAGCGCGAAGAGCGCCATCTTTCCGCCGAACGCGAACAGCGCGGCGGCGGTTTTCTCCGATGGAATGGGCGGTTTGCCGTGATGTATAATATCAAGTATAGAATTTTTTATATTCATACCATAATAAAACTTGACAATGACGTTATCAAATATTATATTTTAGATAATAAAGATCGGTAACCCCGCGCTCCGTCGCGGGTTTTCGAACAATTTCCCCCGACGTAGCGCGGAGTTGCCTCATGTATTTGACGCCTTCGCGTTTAGGTCAAGAAAAAAGCATACACGAAGAAAGGAGACCTGTTATGTTAGGCGATAAATTGACGATGAAGACGCAGGAAGCGATTCAGCAGGCGCAACGCCTCGCCACGCAGCGCGACCATCAGCAAATTGAGGTTGAGCATCTCATGCTGGCGCTGCTGGATCAAGCGGACGGGTTGACGCCGCAAATCTTGCAAAAACTCGGCGCGCGTCCGGAAGCCGTGCGGCAGGAAATCGAGGCGGAATTGGCGAAATTGCCGCAAGTGTCCGGCGGAGGGGCGCAATACATCGCGCAACGCCTGAATAAAGCCTTTGACGCGGCGCTGACGGAAGCGGAGCAACTCAAGGACGAATACGTCAGCGCGGAGCATCTGCTGCTCGCGTTTGCCGACAAAGACACGGGCGCGACGCGGCGCATTCTCAATAAGCACGGCGTCACACGCGACGCGCTTTTTAAAGCCTTGCAGAGCATTCGCGGCGGGCAGCGCATCACGGATCAAAACCCGGAGGACAAATATCAGGCGTTGACGCGCTTTGGCCGCGATTTGACCGAAGCGGCGCGGAAAGGCAAGCTTGATCCGGTGATTGGCCGCGACGAGGAAATTCGGCGCGTGATGCAAGTTTTGTCGCGCCGCACGAAGAACAATCCGGTGTTAATCGGCGAGCCGGGCGTCGGCAAAACGGCCATCGCGGAAGGCTTGGCGCTGCGCATCGCCAAAAACGACGTGCCGGAATCGCTGCGCGACAAGAAATTAGTCGCGCTCGATCTCGGCGCATTGGTGGCCGGATCGAAGTATCGCGGCGAGTTCGAAGACCGCTTGAAGGCCGTCTTGAAGGAGATTGACGAATCCGCCGGAGAGGTGATTTTGTTTATTGACGAACTGCATACGCTGGTCGGCGCGGGCGCGTCGCAAGGCTCGGTGGACGCCTCGAACATGCTGAAACCGGCGTTGGCGCGGGGCGAATTGCATTGCATCGGCGCGACGACACTCGACGAATACCGCAAATACATCGAAAAAGACGCCGCGTTGGAACGGCGGTTTCAGCCCGTGTTAATCGGCGAGCCGACGGTGGAAGACACAATTTCGATCCTGCGCGGCCTGAAAGAGCGCTACGAGCAGCACCATAACGTCAAGATTCAGGACAGCGCGATTGTCGCCGCCGCTACGCTTTCCGACCGGTACATCACCGACCGCTTTCTGCCGGATAAGGCGATTGACTTGGTGGATGAGGCCGCGTCGCGCCTGAAAATCGAAATCGAGAGCATGCCCGCCGAAATTGACGAAATCGAGCGGCGCATCACGCAGTTGGAAATCGAGCGGCAGGCGCTCAAGCGCGAAACCGACAGCGCGAGCCAAGAACGCCTGCGCAAGCTCGAAGGCGAGTTGGCGAATCTGAAAGAATCGAGCAGCGCGATGAAAGCCCACTGGATGGGCGAAAAGGAAGTGATCGCGCAAACCGGCAAGCTGCGCGAGGCCATCGAGCAGGCGAAGCTTGAAATCGAAAGCCTGACGCAGAAAGGGGATTACGCCAAAGCGTCGGAATTGAAATACGGCACGTTAGTCAGCCTCGAAAAGCTGATGCAGGACGCCAACGCGAAACTGCGGGAACTCCAGCAGCAGAAGCAGATGCTCCAAGAAACGGTCACGGACGAAGAAATCGCCCTGATCGTCTCGAAATGGACGGGGATTCCGGTGTCGCGCATGATGGAAAGCGAAATTCAGAAACTTGTCAAAATGGAAGATCGTCTGAAACAGCGCGTGATTGGGCAGGATGACGCGATTGTCGCTATTTCCGACGCGGTGCGCCGGGCGCGGGCGGGTTTGCAGGACATCAACCGGCCGATCGGCTCGTTCATCTTTCTCGGCCCCACCGGCGTCGGGAAGACCGAATTGGCGCGGGCGCTGGCGGAATTTCTGTTCGACGACGAGCAGGCGATGGTGCGGATTGACATGTCGGAATTTATGGAAAAGCATTCCGTCGCACGGCTGATTGGCGCGCCGCCCGGCTATGTCGGCTATGAAGAGGGCGGCTATTTGACCGAATCCGTGCGCCGACGCCCCTATTCCGTCGTTTTGTTCGATGAAATCGAAAAGGCGCACCCGGAGGTGTTCAACGTGCTGCTGCAAGTCCTCGATGACGGGCGCTTGACCGATGGGCAGGGGCGCACCGTGAATTTCAAAAACACGGTGATTATCATGACCTCGAACATCGGCAGCCATCTGATTCAGGAGATGTGGCAGGCGGATCGGGAGCAAGTGCGAACGCAGGTGATGGAGCTTGTGCGGGCGAGTTTCCGTCCGGAATTTTTGAACCGGATTGACGAAATCATCCTGTTTCATGGGCTGACGCTGGAGCATTTGGCGCAGATTATCGAAATTCAACTGCGGCATTTGCAAACGCGCTTAGCGGAGCGGAAAATCACGCTGACGATTTCGGAGGCCGCGAAATCGCGTCTTGCGCGGGAAGGGTACGATCCGACGTTTGGGGCGCGTCCGTTGAAACGGACGCTGCAAAAGGAGATTCAAAATCCGTTGGCGTTTGAAATCCTGCAAGGCGCGTTCCACGACGGCGATACGATTGCGGTTGAGAATGACGCGGCGGCGGGCAAGTTAGTGTTTCGGCGGGCGGCATAATCGCGCTCGCGCCGACCTGTCAGACGCGTTCGAAGCGTCTGGCAGGTAAGGTCTTTATTCTTCAGGATGACTTACGCATTTCAAAAACCCCACCCCCGTCCCCTCCCCAACAGGGAGGGGGGGATTTAGGATTGCCCCTCTCCTTTGGAGAGGGGCAAGGGGTGAGGTTTTGCGTAAGTCCTGTGCTTATTTCTGCTCGTCTTCGATTTTTTTCAAGAAGCGGCGGACGCGCGACCGCAGCAGGTTGCTGTCAAAGGTCTTGGTAATATAGCCCATCGCGCCGGCTTCTTTGGTTTTCTTTCGCAACTCGGCTTCATCCATCGCGGAAAAGAGGACGATATTGACCGGCTTGCTTTTGACCGTTTTCATCAGCACTTCCGCCAGTTTGTCGCCGCTCAAGCCGGGCATGTTGATGTCTAACAAAATCAGGTCAATCTTATACTTGAAAATGTATTCTGTGGCGTGAACCCAACTGTCAATCGCATACACTTCATGTTCTTCGCGCAAAACTTGGCTGGCGAGATTCCGTACGTCTTCCGTATCGTCAATAATCAATATTGTTGCCATAATGTCTTCGTTGTTGTTGCAATCTGTCAGGCTCGCCGCGCGTGTCTGGCAGAAAACGGTTATCATCGTTGAAATCCGAGCCGCGTCATTTCTTCGAAAAACGGCGCGTCTTCGCGCCATAATTCAACAGTATTCGCCGCCTGTTGAAAAAAGTCAAGCAGAAATAGAAAGTTTCCAGAGGTTGAAACCTCTGGCGGCATCCTTTCGCCCTTTTCCGGCGGACATGCGCCGCAAAGCGGCGGCGGCATGTTTTACATTATTTGAAGTATTTCTTCAACAGCGCGTCGTATTCGCCGCTCTGTTTGAGTTGATCGAGCGCCTGCTGAAATTGCGGGATGATCTTCTCGTCCGTTTCCTTGTGAAACGCATAATAATACTGATACTTTGCATCGAGAATCATCGCTTGCTCGACCTCATTCAATTGGTGGCCTTCCTGTTGCAGCACATGCGCAAACACTAAATCCGTCGTCGCCACGAAATCAATGCGCTGCATGAACAGTTTTTTCACATTCTGAGCATCCTCAGTCACTTCTTCAATTTGTTCCTTGGGAATCCCCGCGTTCAAGAGGTCATTGACGGCGGCGTATCCCCGCCCCACGCCAATTTTGTAGGGATGGAGGTCTTGCAATATCTTGATCTGAAGGTCGGAACGCGCCTTGAGTTTGAACAGAGCATTCGTGCGCGGGCAGATCGGGCCAACCCATTTGAATTGCGATTCGCGTTCCTGATTCCGCGTGATGCTCAACGTGAAGGCGTTTTTCTCTGCCGCGACGATTTTCAGCATGCGCGGAACGGGATGAAATTCAATTTTTACGTCAACATCCTTGAGATTTTGCAGCATCATCTGGAGCAATTCGACGGACAGGCCCGCCGGATTGCCATCCTTGACGTACATCAACGGCGGAAATTCCGCGCCAACCACCTGAAACTGTTCCGCCTTCGCAGGCATCGCCACGCCCAAAAACAAAAGAACAAGCCTAATAATTTTTTCATACATAGCTCCTTTTGCGCGTTGTTACTATTGAAACAGAAGAATATGCCACGCCTTCGGCGTTAAAAAACGATGAACTGCGTAACATAAGTTATTATATGAAACGCCAAAAGCATTTTTCAATCGTGTTTTTCATCAAAATGCCATTTTTCGCGCAGCGACGAGCATATTTTTGTTGACCTTCATCTAAAGAGCGTCAAGAATGACCGCGTGACGACGCAAAATGCGCTGGCGTAGCTGTCAGACACCTTCGAAGGTGTCTGACAGCGTTCGTTGCGAAGGAATGGAATTTTCGTGAACAAGATCATGCCAAAAACAGCCGTTTATCTCATCGGCGCGGGGCCGGGCGATGAAGAATTATTGACGCTGAAAGCCAAACGCGCGTTAGAACGCTGCACGGCCGTTCTCTATGATCGGCTGGCGAATCCAGCGATTCTGCGCTATCTGCCGGATGCCTGCGAACGCCATTACTGCGGCAAAGAGCCGGGCGCGCATTCCAAAACGCAGGACGAAATCAACGATCTGCTCGTCAAATTGGCGCGCGCCGGGCATGTCGTCGGCAGAATCAAAGGCGGCGATCCCTATGTCTTCGGGCGCGGCGGAGAAGAGGCGTTGCGCTTACAGGCCGAAGGCATCCCGTTCGAGGTGATTCCGGGCATTTCATCGGCCATCGCCGCGCTGAATTACGCAGGCATCCCGATTTCGCAGCGCGGCCTCGCGCAGAGCTTTCACGTCTTCACCGGCGCGAGCGCGGAGCGTCTCGACATCAATTGGAACGCCGCCGCCAACTCCGGCGGAACGCTCGTCTTTCTGATGGGCTTGGCGAATATCGAAGTGATTGTCGGCAGCTTGATGCGGCACGGCCTCGCCGCGCAGACGCCGTGCGCCGTGATTATGAAAGCGACGACGGCGCGGCAAAACACCGTGACCGGCGCGCTCGAAACTATCTGCGAACGCGCCGCCGCCGCGCAATTGGAATCGCCGTGCGTCATCGTCGTCGGCGAAGTCGTCCGCTTGGCCGACCGGCTGAATTGGCGCGAACGGCAGCCGCTCTTCGGCCTGAATATCGGCGTGACCCGCGCCAAAGAGCAAGCGCGGGAACTCCGTGAACGCCTGCTTGATTTGGGCGCGGAAGTGACCGACATTCCGACAATTGCAATTGTCAAACATGACGACGCGCTGCGCGAATATTTGCCGAAACTGCCCGAATACGCCTGGATGGTCTTCACGAGCGTCAACGGCGTCAACACGCTGTTCGATTTTCTGAAAGCGCAGGCGTTCGATATTCGCCTGATCCGCGCCGAATGCGCGGCGATTGGCCCGGCGACCGCCGACGCGCTGCGCGAGCGCGGCATTATTCCGGCGGTGGTGGCGCAAGAATTTGTCGCGGAAGCGTTGTTCGAATCGCTGCGCGAGCGCGTTACGCCGGGCGAAACGGTCTTTGTGGCGCGTTCGCGGCAGGCGCGGCCGTATCTCGTGGACGCCCTGCGCGCATGCGGCTGCGTCGTGGATGAAGTCGCCGTCTATCACGTCGAACAGCCCGCGCTGCCGCCCGTCGCGCTTGACGGCGTGGATATTCTCACGTTCACGAGTCCGACGACGGTGCGCCATTTGATTGCGATGGTCGGCATCGAGCGCATCCGCCCGAAACGCCTGCTCGCCATCGGGCCGATTACGCTGCAAGAACTCCAGAAACACGGCCTTGCCGCCGACGTCTGCGCCGAATATTCGGCGGACGGCATTCTTCAACAATTGATCAAAAACGCAACGCAAACGGCGCAGGGGGCGCAAGAGACGCAATCTGTTATTTGAGCATCTTTGCGTCTTTTGCGCCGCTTGCGTTAAAAACACGCCATGTTCACACGACACCGCCGCTTGCGCGCCGCGCCCGCGATCCGCGATTTGGTGCGGGAAACCGCGCTGACGCCGCACGATTTTATTTATCCGATTTTTGTCGCTGAAGGGTGGAACATCAAGGAGGAAATCGCCGCGATGCCGGGGAATTTTCATTTCTCCGTTGACCGGCTGCCGGAAATCATCGAGCAGGCGCAGGCGGCAGGCGTGCGCGGCGTGTTGTTGTTCGGCCTGCCGGACGCCAAAGACGAGGCGGCCACGTCCGCGTGGCGGCCTGACGGCGTGGTACAGAAGGCGGTGCGGCAAATCAAGCAGCTTGCGCCGGACATGTGGGTGATTACGGATGTCTGCTTATGCCAATATACGAGCCATGGGCATTGCGGCATCGTGAAAAACGGCGTGATTCAGAACGATGAAAGCTTAGACTATCTCGCCCGGATCGCCCTGTCTCACGCGCAAGCCGGGGCCGATACAGTCGCGCCGTCGGACATGATGGATGGCCGCGTGCAGGCGATTCGCAGCCGCCTCGACAGCGCGGGCTTGACGCACGTGTCCATCATGGCGTACAGCGCGAAATATGCGTCGGGCTTTTACGGCCCATTCCGCGAATCCGCCCACTCCGCGCCGCAATTCGGCGACCGCAGCACGTACCAGATGGATCCGGCGAACGCGCGGCAGGCGATGAGCGAAATCGCGGCGGACGTTGCGGAAGGCGCGGACATCGTGATGGTCAAGCCCGCGCTTGCTTATCTTGACGTGATTCGCCGGGCGCGGGAGCGGTTTGACGCGCCGATTGCGGCGTATAACGTGAGCGGCGAATTCGCCATGATTAAGGCGGCGGCGGAAAAGGGGTGGATTGACGAACGCCGCGTCGCGCTCGAAGTGCTGACGTCCATCAAACGCGCCGGAGCGGATATGATTCTCACCTATCACGCGCTCGACGCCTGCGGCTGGCTGAAAGAGTGATAAATATGCCCGAATTAGCGCCGAAAGCGTTTTAACATTCAATCTTTTGCAATCTGTGACACCCCGTTCGCGCTGAGCTTGTCGAAGAGCGTATTTCAACAGTCAAGCGCGCCCTTCGACAGGCTCAGGGCGAACGGAAGAGACTTTTGCAATCTGTCAATTGAAACAAGGGGGGAATCTCATGAAACGATGGTTGGCGTTGGGAATGCTGCTGTTGCTGCCGGCGCGGGGTTTTGCGGCAAATTACGCGCTCGTAGTCGGGATTGAAACGTATCAGCAGCCGGGCATCATCTCGCTGCCGGGCTGCGCGAATGACGCGGAACTAATGCGGCAGGCATTGATGGATAAATTCGGCTTTCCGGCGGAGAACATTGTGACCGTGCTGAATGAGCAGGCCACGCGGGCGGGCATTGAGACCGCCTTTCGGACGCAGTTGATTGAGCGGGCGCAGCCGGGCGATGTGGTCGTTTTCTATTATAGCGGACACGGAACGCAAGGGCCGGATGATAACGGCGACGAGGCCGACGGCGTGAACGTCCGGCCTGCGCCGAATCAGCCGACCGTCAGCGTGGCGACGGTGAAGTATGAAATCAGGCCGCGTTAACGGCTTTTAGAACCGTTCAAGTCGCAAGCTGCTCCACCTTCCATTCTGCGATATTGCGCGTTTCCGTGCTGAAATTGACGCCAAGCAGGAAAATGCGCTTGCCGCTTCCTTGATGCGGCGCAGCGTAGCGCTTCGCTCGAATCTGATGTAATGCGGTCTCCGCGCTCTGGTTGCATTTGAATTCGATCACGCAGACGCGATCCGGAAATTCCACCAGCAGGTCAATTTTCCCCTCGCACGTCAGGACGCTGCTTCGCGCATCCGCGCCAGATGACGCGACCATCAGATAAAAAAGCGTGTGAAAATAGGCTTCGTCGCGCTTGCTCTCCAAATCATACGGAATCGAGGCGAACAGGGCGCGAATTGTTTCGAAAAAGGCGTCGAAATCCTCGCGCGCGAGATGCCGGGCTAAGCGGATCACACGCGCCTGCGCATCCTGTGGGATTTCGGCGGCTAAGAGGTGATTCGAAAACGCGTGTTTGACTTCTTGATTCGGATAATCCAATTGATACGCCGTCTCAACCATATCTTTAATGGTGAGATAGCCGGTTTGAAACATCAATGAAATCGGGTGGAGATTATCGAGATCAAACGTCGCAAACGACGAATCCAGTAGTGTATTTTCAAGGCCGGAAAGATTGTAGCGTTTTTCTTTCAGCAGATGCACGAGAAAACTCGGTGTGCCGGTCTCGAACCAATATTCTCGAAATGCCATGTCAGTTAAGGCATTGAGAATCGAAAACGGATTATAAACGCAGCGCTCTTTTTTTGAAAAACGATAGCCGTTATAATGCTGCGCTAACTTTTTCAGCGTCTCTTCATGCGACAATCCGGTTTCTTCGGCAAGCGCCTTAATATGCGGAGCAAACCGCGTTTCGAGTTCGTTCTGGGTATAGCCGAGCAACTCGGCGTAATCGCCAGAACTTGAAATGTCGAACAGATTATTGAGTTCAGAGAAAATTGAAACGCGGCTGAAACGCGATACGCCCGTCAGCAGGACGAACCTGAGATGCGGCGCAATCGCGCCGCCTTTCAATGTGCCGAAAAAATTCCGCAGCACCTCGCGGTTCGCTTTGGCAATGTCGAGTTCCATTGCGCCGCGTCCCAAATGATTGATAATTGGTTTGTCGTACTCGTCAATCAAAATGACAACCGGCGTTCCCATTCGCTGCGCGAGTCCTAAAATCAGTTGTTGAAATTGCTGCTCAATGGATGGCGCGGTTAATGAGATGTCTGCGGCGGAGGCTTGATTGCGAAGCTCAAAGGCGATGCTTTGCTCCAATTTCTCGGCGGATGGCGACGGCAGTAGCGACATATCCAGCGCAATGACCGGATGCGGCTGCCAATTCCAGCGACCGGTTTCCGCAATCCAGAGGCCGTCGAACAAGTCGCGCTGCCCTTGAAACAGGCATTTCAGCGTCGAAACCAAGAGCGATTTCCCGAAGCGGCGCGGGCGCGAAAGAAAATAATACATCCCTTCCGTCACCAAGCGGTGAATATGCGGTGTTTTATCCACATATAAAAATCCTTGCGAGCGCATCACTTCGAAGGATTGAATGCCTATCGGCAGTTTCAGGCGTTCCGCTCCCATTGTCCGCCTCCTTGATGTTACGCAGTTGGCGATTTTTCAACTTCGAAGGCGTGGCATATTTCCCGCCAGTCACATCATGTCACCCCTTCGGGGTTAAAAAACAGACGTGCGTAACGTGAATTACTCATTTACGATTACCGCGAAACGAAGTTTCTTATAACTTGCAGATTTGTCAATGAAAAATCTCCGCGTGGTTTTGGAAACGGCCAGCGATTT
>CAZCGG010000039.1:16283-25675 GCA_964498135.1 uncultured Candidatus Moduliflexus sp. | reverse complement strand
TCTGAAATTCCTTGACAGAATCCCGCCATTTCATATCGTCAATCGCCGTTGCCATATAACAAACGTCTTCATCACAGGCTCTTGCCTGATTATTCGCGGGAAAAAACACTTATGAATATTCTCGGCATTTCAGCGTTTTATCATGACAGCGCGGCCTGTCTCGTCAAGGACGGCGAGATTATCGCGGCGGCGCAAGAAGAGCGGTTTACGCGCAAAAAGCATGACTTTTCGTTCCCAAAGCATGCGGTCGAATATTGCCTGCGCGAAGGGAAAATTTCGGCGAAAGACCTCGATTACGTGGCCTTTTACGATAAGCCGTTCATCAAATTCGAGCGCATTCTTGAAACATATTTGGCGTATGCGCCGCGCGGCCTGAAATCCTTTTTAGCCGCCGTGCCGCTCTGGGTGAAGCAAAAGCTCTGGATTCGCGCCCTTGTCGCCGATGAAGTCGGCTTTGACGGGCATGTGCTGTTCCCCGAACATCACGAATCGCACGCCGCGTCCGCGTTTTTTCCGTCGCCGTTTCAGGAGGCCGCGATTTTGACGATTGACGGCGTGGGCGAATGGACGACTTCCAGCTACGGCGTCGGTAAGGGCAATTCCTTTGAACTGCTGGCCGACATCAAATTTCCGCATTCGCTCGGCCTGCTCTATTCCGCGTTCACCTATTACACTGGATTCAAGGTCAATTCCGGCGAATACAAAGTCATGGGGCTTGCGCCCTATGGCGAGCCGAAATACGTTGACCTGATTTATCGGCATTTAATTGATTTGAAAGAAGATGGCTCGTTCAAGATGAACATGGAATATTTCGACTACTGCGCCGGGCTGACCATGACGAATGAGAAATTCGCCCAACTGTTCGGCGGGCCGGCGCGGCAGGCCGAATCGAACTTGACGCAGCGCGAAATGGATTTAGCCCGCTCCGTGCAGGAGGTGACGGAAGAGGTCATGCTGCGGATGGCGCGGCATATTCACAAAGCAACCGGGCAGCAATATCTCTGCCTGGCGGGCGGCGTGGCGCTGAATTGCGTCGGCAATGGGCGCATTCTGCGGGAAAGCCCGTTCAAAGACATCTGGATTCAACCAGCGGCGGGCGACGCGGGCGGCGCGCTCGGCGCGGCCTTGATGGTCTGGCATCAATATCTCGACAAGCCGCGTTCCGCCGATAACGTCCACGATTTTCAGAAAGGCTCATATCTCGGCCCGGCCTTTTCCGACGACGAGATTGAAGCGTATCTCACGCGGCACGGCTGCGCCTACGCGAAACTTCAGCCCGGCGCGCTGCCGGAAACGGTGGCGGATTTGATCGCGCAGGAAAACGTCATCGGCTGGTTTCAAGGCCGCATGGAATTTGGGCCGCGCGCGCTCGGCAGCCGCACGATTATCGGCGACGCCCGTTCCCCGAAAATGCAGGAAACGATGAATTTGAAGATCAAATTCCGCGAAAGCTTCCGCCCGTTCGCGCCGTCGGTGCTGATGGAAGAGGTTTCGAACTATTTCGAGTTGGATCGGCCAAGCCCGTACATGCTGTTAGTCGCGCCGGTGAAACAGGAACTGCGGCGCGACATGAGCGCGGAGCAGCAAAAATTATTCGGGCTGGATAAGCTGAACGTCGCACGCTCGACGATTCCGGCAATTACGCACATTGACTATTCCGCCAGAGTGCAGACCGTGCATCAAGAGACGAACCCGCTCTATCACGCCACGATTAAAAAATTCAACGAGAAATACGGCTGCGCCGTGATTATCAACACCTCGTTCAACGTGCGCGGCGAGCCGATTATCTGCACGCCGAAAGACGCCTATCTCTGCTTCATGCGGACGAACATGGATTATCTCGTGATGGGGAATTATCTGCTCGACAAAACGCGGCAGAAGCCATTGGAAAAAGATGTGGATTGGCAGAAAGAATTTGAATTGGATTAGGTTTTGGAACCCCAGAGACACGGAGAAAAGACGAAAAATTTTCTCCGTGTCTCTGGGTAAATAATTATGTTTGAAGAAATTCGTGATGAAGTCAAAAAATTGAAAACCGACCGGCGGGAATTGAAAAAATTCGGCGTCACGATGGCGGCGGCGTTCGGCCTGCTGTCGGCGTTATTGAAGTATCGCGGCAGCGAGTTGTTTCCCTATGCGTTAGGGCTGGCGGGCGCGTTTTTGTTGATTGGCTTGGCGCAGCCGAGGCTGTTGAAGCAGGTGTATCTCGGCTGGATGGGCTTGGCGTTCGCGCTGGGCGCGGTGATGTCCCGCGTGATTCTGACGCTGCTCTTTTTCACCGGCATGACCGTCATCGGCCTGATTTCAAGGATGAAGAAGCCGGACATGCTGGATGAACGCGCGAATCCAACTGCCGTGACGTATTGGCAAAAGCGCGAACCGGCGAAAGAGGTCAAACGCCACTTAGAGCAGCAGTTTTAGTTGGTAGCCCCGCCCGCCGTGGCGGGACATTGGCGCACATTCCCGCCACGCAGGGCGGGGCTACCGTGTTGTTTATGATCTTTTAAAACAGCCTCTAAGAAACTTTGTTTCTCGCTCTTGCTTACATCACAAATTCATTTGACATCAATTTGTCGTTTTCCCACCGAATCCGCTGCCCATCCGTTGTTTGAATCAACACGCTGTCACGAGACATGGACAACACCTGCCCGATCCGTTCGCGGTCACGAAACGGGAAATCGAGGGAGGTAATTTCCACGAGAAAAGGCTCGTCATCATTCAGTAAATCAAACCAGTGCATAACCGTTGCGTTCCCTTCAGAAAGCCCTTGCAGCAAGGGGAATGAGGCAGGCATCATTTCAATGTTCAACACGCTTTATTACATGGACACCACTGTTTCGGCTTTGGTTAGATTGAAAAGAAAAATCGCCGGAAATTGTCAAATTTTCGAAAAGTCGTTGGCGCAGAAACATTGCGCTTGACAGAAGCCCTGCCTTTTCAGGAAGATTATGAACGAGGGTTGGGGCAAAATCTCCCCGCTCAACAGGGAGAAATTGGGACAAGGTTTCATAAAAAGGATGTCAACCATGTCGCATCATATTCATTTCGCGTGTCAGATTGACCCGTTTTGGGAGATTATCAAGCGCATCAGGGAGCGCGTCGAAGCGGCCTTATCCGGCTATGCAGAGGAACTGCGCCATGCCAGCAAAATGACGGCTTCGGAATTGATTGAAAATGCCGTCAAATATGGCACGTCGGTCGAACGTCATCTCGGCATCACGTTTGATTTCGAGGCGTCCGCATCGAAAATAACCATCTGCGTGAGCAATCGCATTCTTTCGAGAGCAGACGCGGAGAGCGTGTGTTGGCATCTTGAGCAGATTCGCGCCGCCGAAAACCCGGAAACACTCT
This sequence comes from uncultured Candidatus Moduliflexus sp., assembly GCA_964498135.1. GTDB lineage: Bacteria > Moduliflexota > Moduliflexia > Moduliflexales > Moduliflexaceae > Moduliflexus. Next base: position 22,324 of record CAZCGG010000039.1, on the reverse strand, counting down.
ATCTGCAACGGCTGCAAACGCTGCTCGATCATCCGAATATCGAGCGGACGCAGCTTGGCTTATTCCGCATCGCCTGCGAATGCAAATTTCAATTATCGTGCCGCTTAGAGCAGGACGTGTTGACTGTTTCCGCCGTCCGGTCAGACGCGGGAAACGACATTTCGGGAGAAAACGCATGAACGATTTTCACAATGGAATGCTGCGAATTACCGCGACGAAAGACGAACGCACGGTCATTCTTCGATGGATCGGCCAAAGTGACGATAAAAATCCCGCCACGCTGCTGACGCCTTATTTGAATGACATTGTTGAGGAAGTTGAAGGAAGGGATGTAACGATTGAATATCAGCAATTAGATTTCATGAATTCGTCATCGGTGCGCGTGATTCTGCAATTTATCGCCACCTTGAACATGCGCGGCGTCAACACGGTCGCCACCTATGATAGCTCTTCTCCGTGGCAAAATGCGTCGTTTCGGGTATTGAAAACCTTCTGCGCCCGCATGCCGCACATCACCATCCGCCCAAAATAAGAAGAACGATTCCCCTCTTGGGAGGGAAATGCTCCTCACATAGCTGTCAGACACCTTGAAGGTGTCTGACAGCTTTCCTTACCCTTACCGCACGGGAAGTCCGGCTTCGCGGAAAATGCGATGATTCAACGCTTCCGCCGCCGCGAGCGTCGGGGTTTCGCTCATCACGCGCAGAATCGGCTCGGTATTCGATGGCCGGACATGCGCCCACGCATTTTCATCGTCGAAAAAGATTTTCAAGCCGTCCGTCACGTCAATATGCGCCCCCGCGCTGATATATTGCCGTTTTAAATTCTCCACCAAGCCGAAAATTTGATCGGACGACAGCGACGCTTTGCGCTTCACCATGTAATAGCGCGGAATCTCCGCCACCAACTGCGACAGCGTCTTGTCGGTCTGCGCCATGTATTGCAACACGAGCGCGATGCCGATAAAACTGTCGCGGCACGGGTGAATCGCCGGAATCATCACGCCGCCGTTCCCCTCGCCGCCGACAACCGCGCCGCAGTTGAGAATCTTGTCAATCACGTTGCTTTCCCCGATTTTCGTGAAATAAATCGGGCAGTTGTGCTGCCGCGCAATGTCCTCGATAGCGCGGGACGTGGAAAGATTCACGACCACCGGCCCCGGCGTTTTCGAGAGAACGAACTGCACCGCTAAGGCCAACGTGTAATCTTCGCCGATAGCCTCGCCGTGTTCGTTGATAATCGCTAGCCGGTCGGCGTCGGCGTCCTGCGCAAAGCCGATGTCCGCGCCGGAGAGCTTTGTCGTCGAACATAATTGCGAGAGGTTCTGCGGCGTCGGCTCCGGCTCTCTTGGGAAAATGCCGTTCGGCTCCGTGCTGAGCGGAATCAGTTGGCATCCCAATTCTTGCAGCAAGCGCGGCGTCATCAGCGAGCCTGCGCCGTTACAGCAATCGAACGCCACTTTGAACCGCTTGGAGCGGATGAGCGCGACATCCACGTAATTCAGGACTTTTTCCAGATGCGAATCAATCGCGCGCGGATCGCTCATGATGCTGCCCATCTCTTCGTCCGCGCACCGGCTGAAATTGCGGTCATGATACATTTCGACAAGCGAGCGGGCTTCGTATTCATTCAGGAAAATGCCGTCGCCGCCGACGAATTTGAGCGCGTTCCACTGCGCCGGATTATGGCTGGCGGTGATGATGATGCCGCCAACCGCGTCGGTCTCTTTCGTGCGGATTTGCACGGACGGCGTGGGGCAAATCCCCAAATCCACCGGAATGCAGCCGGTGGCGAGCAGGCCGGAACTGACCGCATGAAGGAGCATTTCGCCCGACGTGCGCGTGTCGCGCCCAATCATAATCCGCCCCGGCCCGGTAAATGAGCCGAACGCTTTGGCAAAACTTTCGACAAGCTGCGGGGTCAGAAAATCGCCGACCACGCCGCGCACGCCGCTGATGCTGATTTTTAACGCATGTACTCGTGCCATAAATTTCAAAGCCGCCTGATTGGGCAGAGACGAATTTTTTTCGCCAGATCGCCAGATGTTGAAACATCCGTTGAGGAAAATGTCTGATATCTTCCCCGCCCAGCCAGCCCGCTCGTTAAATCATCGCTTTGCGGACTTCGGTTTTTCCGCGCTGCAACAGGTTATCGGTTTCGGCGGCGTCGCGGCTTTCGGCAATCACGCGAATCACCGGCTCATTGCGAGACGGGCGAATGTGCAGCCAGCCGGAATCGAAGAAAATTTTGACGCCATCGTTCAAATCCAGCGACGCCTCGGAAAACGTCTCCGCGACTTTTCGCAGCACGGCATGAAACAGATGCACGGGGCAGCGTACGAAATCCTTTTTAATCACATACGCCGGGAACGTCCGCGCCACTTCGGAAATCGTGGTTTGACGCTGCGCGAGCATCTGCAAAATCAGCCCCATCGAGACGATGCCGTCGAAGCCATGCAGGAAATTCGGGAAAGCCGCGCCGCCGCTCCCTTCGCCGCCGAGCGCTGCGCCGATTGAGCGCATCCGCTCGATGATGTATTTCTGCCCGATTCGGCTTCTGAACACCGGCGAGCCGTATTTTTGCGCCAAATCATCAATCAGGCTGGAGGTTGACAAATTCGTCACGACCGGCTTGCCGGGGTGCTGCGATAAAATGTAATCGGTCAGCAGCGCGAACGTGCATTCGTCGCCGAGCGATTCGCCCTGCTCCGAAATGACGACGAGGCTCGTGGCGTCGAGATTGAAATAAAATCCGGCGTCCGCGCCGAGCGGCTTGACCGTCTGGCAGACCGCCTGCGTGCTTTTCGCTTCGGGGAGAGTCCGGTACACGGCGTCCGGCGACGGCTCGTTGTTAATCGCAATCACCTCGCAGCCGAGTTCGCTGAAAAAAGCGTCCGCGAACTGCGACGCCGTGCCGTTGCAGCAATCCACGACGACTTTGAATTTCCGCGCGCGGATCGCCTCCACGTCGAGAAACGCCTTGAGCGCGTCGGAGTAGGAGGCGAGGGCGCACTGGTGATGCGTCAGATGCCCCAATTGATTCCACGATTTCGAGGCGAACGAGCCATTGTAGAAAATATCGAGCAGTTCCTCGTCCTGATAGGTGTTGAGCGGCGCGCTGTCTGCGCCGAAAAATTTAAGCGCGTTCCATTCCGCGCCGAGATTCGGGCCGGAGACGGAGACGCCGCCGGTCGCGCCGATCTGTCGGATGGCGTGCTGCAACACCGGCGTCGGCACGATGCCTAAATCATACACGTCAATGCCGGTGGACATCAGCCCGGCAATGACCGAGGAGCGCAAGCGTTCGCCGGTGCGCCTCGTATCGCGCCCCACGACGATTTTCCCTGATTCGATGTACGTGCCAAAGGCACAAGCAAAATCTATTGCGGTCATAACATGCAATCTTCCCCGCTTGGGAGGAGGCTGGGGTGGGTGAACCGCCACGCAGCGTCCCATTCTCCCTCGCCTATCCCAAGAAAGAAATTTATAAAGAAACGTCGTTTCTCGGTTACTACACCGGAACGTGAATTTTTAGGAGTGCGAAATCTTGATTTCGCGTGTCAAATCAAGATTTGACACTCCTGAGAACTCTTAAAAATTCACGTTCCGATGTACTACAGCCGATTTAGCCCATAATGACTTCGACAAGATTGACGGAACCGACGGCCTGCGGCGGAATTGCGCCCGTGATGGCCGTGTCGTTGTTCAGCGTGATGGATTTGACGCCTTTCTGAATGTTGTTCGGATTTTTGACCGTGATCAGATACGTCGCGCCGCGCCAAACGCGCTTCACCGTAAAGCCAAGCCAATCCGTCGGAATGCACGGATCAATCACCAAGCCATCAAAGCCGGGGCGAATGCCGAGAATATGCTTGGTGGCCGCCGTATAAGCCCAGCCCGCCGTGCCGGTCAGCCAGGGATGCCGCGCCCGCCCGAACGCCGAGTGATCTTTGCCCATCACGAATTGGCAGTAGGAATACGGCTCGGCCTGCCGAATTTCGATGGCGTCGTTCTGATTATACGGCAGCAGCGAATCGTAAAACTTCATCGCCCGGTCGCCGCGCCCCAATTTGCACTCCGCGACAATCGCCCAGGGGTTCGGATGGCTGAAAATCGCCGCGTTTTCTTTAATGCCCTTATACACGCGGGTCACGTAGCCGATGTCGTCGTTCGGCGCGGAGAAGGCCGGCCAGAGCAGGTGAACGCCGTATTTCGACCCCAAATATTTGTCCACCGCGTCCATGCAGTGCCGCCCGCGCTCCGGCGACGCCGCTTCCGAGACGACCGCCCACGTGTTGCTTTCGAGAAAAATTTTTCCTTCCGCGCTTTCATGCGTCCCGATTTTGACGCCGTTCTTCGTGAAGCCGCGCAGATACCATTCGCCATCCCAGAGCGTCGCTTCGCAGACTTCGCGGACGCGGGCGGCAATCGCCGCGTATTTCTTCGCGTCGTCCGTCCGTCCGAGATGCGTCGCGGCCTCGACAAACGCCAAGAGCGCCCAGTGATGCAGGAACGACACCATCGCGCTTTCGCCGCCGCCGAGGTTCAAGCAGTCATTCCAATCCGCCCGCAAGCCCTTGCAAATGCCGCTTGCACCGACTTGCTCCGTCGAAAAATCGAGCGAGCGTTTCAGATGCTCATAGACCGTCGCTTCGCCGCCGTCGGCGAACGGAACTATCTGCTCAAAAAAGCCGAAATCGCCCGTTTCCTTGACGAAATCGCAGACCGTCGCCACAATCCAGAGCGCGTCGTCGGAACAAGTGTCCTCAAGGCCGTGAATGATATCGCTCGCGCTCGGCGTCGGCACGACGGTTGGCAATTTCACGCCCGGCAGCTTGTCCTCTTTCGGCGCGAACACGTCGGGATCGAACAGGTGCAACCCGTACCCTTGTTTGACCTGTCCGTGCAGCAATTCGACGATGCGCTGCTTGCATTTGGCCGGATTCGTATGCGGCACGGCCATGACATCCTGCGACGTATCACGATAGCCAAGCCCGGTGCGACCGCCGACTTCCACGAACGAGGCGAACCGCGACCAAACCACGCACGTTTCGGCCTGATACAGCGTCCAGATGTTGATCATCGTGTTCAAGCCTTCGTGCGGCGTTTCGCAGTGAAACACCTCAAGCTTTTCCGCCCAATATTGCTTCAATTCGGCGAACGCGCGGTCAACGTTGGCAAGCTCCGAATATTTTCGCTTGACCGCGTATCCGGCCTGCTCCCGCGAGCCGACGCCGAGCATGAAGACGAGCCGCGTCTCTTCGCCCGGCTGCAAGGTCAGGCGCTTGTGCAGCGCGCCGCAGTGGTTTCCCCCCAATTCGCTGCTGTTCTGGCATGCGCCCGCCTCGACCGCCGCCGGGTTTGTTTCGGTGCGATAATTGCCGATAAATGTGTCGCGGACGCCATCGTAGCCGTCCGGCGCGAAATTCGACGCCATGAAATGATACGTCCACGGCTCATAAAAAAAGTCGTATTCGATGATGCCGTCTCGATAGCTCGAACCGCTTGCGTAGAGGCTCATTTGCAGGTTTTGATTGTCAATGTCAATGTGATGGAACGAAAATTCCACGTAGGAAAAAACGCTCAAGCGGCGGGGCGCGCCGCCACTATTTTTCAGGCGCACATCCCAAAGCTCGACATCCTCGCCGACCGGGATGAATACAAGCTGCTCGGCCTGAATTTCCTGATAATCGCAGGCAAATTTCGAGTATGACAGCCCGTGACGGCATTCGTATTTGGCCTTGTTCAGGTCTTTTCCGACCGGCTGCCATGAAATCGTCCAATAATCGCCGGTGTCGTCGTCGCGCAGATAGACGTAATGGCCGGGGCGATCCAACGGGATGCCGTTCTGCCGGAAGCGGGTGATGCGCCCATGCTGCGCCGATTTATAAAATGAGTAGCCGCCCGCGTTATGAGAAATCACGGTGCAGAAATCGTTGACGCCGAGGTAATTCGTCCATGAAACCGGCACGTCCGGCCGTTCGACAACGTATTCGCGTTGCCCATTATCAAAATAACCGTATCGCATAATAAATGATTTGA
>CAZCGG010000039.1:14048-16183 GCA_964498135.1 uncultured Candidatus Moduliflexus sp. | reverse complement strand
ACGTATTCGCGTTGCCCATTATCAAAATAACCGTATCGCATAATAAATGATTTGAAAGGCGCGACATTGTGTTTTCGCAACGAACTCAACATGTCGTGCGTTAAAGTTATCGTAGAAATTCAAAGAATCTGACAATTTTTCAAGACTTACGCAGACCCCGCCCTTCCCTCCCCTCAATCAGGGGAGGATGATCGCGTCGAGATGTCTCCCCTCCCCTGATTTGAGGGGAGGGAAGGGGGGGGTGCGTATTTCAAGACGCAGCAAGCGCGAGCAGCAGCCATGCGGCGTGGGGAATCCATTGCTCGCTCCACCGCCAATTTTGCGCCATGTCGTTGGCGTATTGCGCGGGCAGGAACGCGAGGTCATGCTCGTCGTCGCATCCGGCGGTTATGCCGTTGCAGACGCCGCCCGGCGCGTTCGGAAAGGCGTCGAGATAGTCGGCAGGGTTATTCCGGCCGCGTCCCTGCAACATGCACATATCAAGGGGATTCAAGCCGAGAATCCAATTGACTTGATCCGTCGCGTAGCGGTTCAACCGCGCGCCGAATTCGGCGTCGAAGAGCGGCGCGGCCATGAGCGCGGCGGCGGCTAATGAGCCGAGCCGGGCGTTTTCGCCCTGCCACCAGTAGCCGGATTCGTTGTGATGCGGAAAGAAAAACGCGCCGCGCTTGCCGCCGCTCAAGTCTTGCACGTATTGCCGCGCATAGCCGAACGGATTGGCGACTTCGTTCGTCATAGCCAATTCAAAATTCAACGAGCGGCGCGCTGCAGCGAGAACCGCCGCTTGCGCCTGCGCGTCCGGCTCAACCTCGCGGTAACGCAGCAGCGCGACGACCGGCAGCCCGGCTTCGGCGGCGTGAAAATACGGGCGCGCGCCGTCATCCGCCCGCCACCAGCCCGAATACGCCTGATCTTCGGCGAGCCGGGCAAGCAGCGCGTCTTTGCGCTGGCGGGCACGCGCGAGATACGCCTGATTTCCCGTCGCGCTGAACAATTCCGCCGCCGCCAAAAGCGCGCAGTAATCGTCAATGATGTTTTCCTTGCCGTCGTTCAGATAATCGCGGTTATGCGCTTCTAAATGCCGGAAGCCGGTTTCCGCCGCGTTCAGGTAGGTTTCCGGCGCGTAATCTCCGGCCGCGCCGAGCGCGCTGGAGCGGGCAAGCGCGGCAATCGCCACGCCGCCGCCCTGCCGGTACGCGGCCTGATACTCGTCCGATTTCACCCCTTTTTGCGTCGCATACGCGCAAATTTCGCGTTGCGCGAGGTCTTTTGTCCATTTATCAAACACCGTCATGTAAAAATAGCCCGCCGGATCGAGCATGCGCACGAGAAAATCCGCGCCAAACAAGGCTTCTTCGCGCATCCGCTCGACAAGGCTGCGCAGGCGCAGGCTGTCCGATTGCGCCGCGAAGTCGCCTGATTGCAGGAGATTCCAGACCACCATCGGAATCTGCTGCGGATTCATGAAATTCGCGTAGCTCAAATGACTCAGATATTTGCTGACATCACCCGAAGCGTCGTACCAGCCGCCATGCACATCCACGCGATCCGTTCGCGTCCCGACAAACGGAATCGCCCGATCCGTCTGATCGTATTTGCCAGAACAGCGCTGCGATTTGAAATAACAGAGCATGTCTGAAATACATTGCTCTGTCAGAAGATGCCGCCGAATTTCAAAAGCCGCCGATTCGCCTGTTTCGCCGTCCAATCGGACGACGAGTCGGTATTGGCCGGGCTGCGTGAATTCGGAGAAATCCCCTGTGGAAAATCGCCAATCCTGCCAGCGATCAACCGCGCCGACCTGCGTGAGCGTTCCGGCGAACGCCTGTTCGCCGCGCGCGTTGATGAGGCTGAATGCGCCTGTTTTGGCGGCGGTCTTCACGACGAACCGCTTGCTGCCGCGACTGTCATACCCAAGATGATTGATGAGAATTTGCATAGATGTTTTCTCGCGCGTGTTGGCCGTAGGGGCGTTCAATTGAACGCCCCTACATTCTTCAATCTGATGATTGATGAAAATTTGCATAGATATTTTTTCGCGCGTGTTGGCCCCGTAGGGGCGTTCAATTGAACGCCCCTACAATCTGCGGAAAATCATGGCTTAGAAGCCGTATTCAACGCCTAACCGCACTTCC
>CAZCGG010000039.1:4360-13948 GCA_964498135.1 uncultured Candidatus Moduliflexus sp. | reverse complement strand
CAATCTGCGGAAAATCATGGCTTAGAAGCCGTATTCAACGCCTAACCGCACTTCCGTGTAGTCCGTCGCGTTCAATTCCATTTGTTTCACGCGCAGGTACGTCACGGCCGTCGGGTCGAGGAAGTATAAGACTTGGCCGGAAATCACGTTATCCGCCGTGTCGGCAAGGTCTTTGCCATCTTGCTCAACTTCGCTGTTCGCCGCAAAGCCGACTTTAAAGATGAAGTTCTCAACGCCGCTGTATTGCGCAATCACAGAAACGCTGTCCACACTCTGCTCGCCGCCCGCGACGGTGTTTTCGTTATCATATTCGGCTTTTTGGGTTTTATACGCGCCGCTCAAGCCAAACCCTTTATACGACAATTCCATGCCCGCAATCATGGCAAGCGAATCAAATTCGGTGGTCACGTCTTGTTCCGTCGTGAGGTCTTTGCCCGTAAATTGGCGCGCCATGTCTTTTTCAATACCGAGATGCGCCGTCACCGGCCCTTTTGCGTAATGCGCCGCGCCGCCAAAAAACATGCTGTCGTCATCGGACACATTCCCTTTGCCGGTCGAGAGATTCACGCGGAAGCCGCTCATATCTGGGGAATCCCAGCGCACTTGGTCGGATTGGCGGTCATAATACGCGCCGCCGGAAATGCCGTAGCCCCAATCAAACACATTGCCCAAGCCGGGATTGGAATACGGCCAATCCACGATTTCATACAGCGGCGTCAACATGCGGCCAAAACGCACCGAGCCAAACCCGCCGCGAAATCCGCCGAAGGTGTCGCGGAAACCCAATTTGCCGTCATTTGCGCCCGAGCCGCCGCCGACGTTTCCGCCTTCAATCTGCCAGAACAATTCCGGGCCGCGTTCCAAATCTTTGCTGCCGCGAAAGCCGATGCGGGATTCATTTTCCAGCCCGGTCGTGGCGTCGCCTTTTTCCGGCGACAAACTGTAAGCGGAAACGGCCATTTGTCCATACACTTCAATATTTTCGGTTTTTGCTTGCGCGGTAACAGATGAGAATGCGGCTGCCATAATTGCACAAAGAAGAGTCGTCTTTTTCATGAGAAATTTTCTGCTGAACGCCCTCCGGTTTTTTGAACGCCGGCAGGTGTTCAGAATGCTCCTGTTTCACGTAATTGCGTATTTTTGTTTTGGTTATGAATGGTTTCTTGTTTTACTTGACAAAATACATCAGCGCGTTTATCAGGAGACAGAAATCAAGCAGGGTGGTCAGTACCGTTCGTATGATTCGTCAGTTGGCGCTACGATCAGAGTATGAGCGGAAAAGCCACCTTTTTTGTTTCTGTCTGTCCGCAAGACTGATGTTCAATCGCTGACACGCTCTCTTGCGAAAGCGTGTCAGCCTGTCCTGTTTCGCCGAATTTATTCTTTCGGCCAGCTTTTTTCGATTTCCTGCAACGTGGCGTCAATGTCCGCGCCTTCCACCATTTTCACCATGCCGCTCCAGAAACTTCCCGCGCCGACTGAGCCGGGCATCAAGTCGGAGGCGTCAAACCGGAAGATCGTCGCGTTTTTCATGATTTCGGCCACCGTGCGCGTCACTTCGTCAGGATACCATTCCAACGGCACGTTTTTGTTCGGCGAAATGAACCCGCCTTTTTCGATCCAGCCTTTGGCCGCTTCCGGCGTGGCTAAGAACTCGATGACCGCGCGAACTTCGGGGCGGTCGTTGAACATCGCGTACACGTCGCCCGCGCCGAGGACCGGTTTGCCCAAATCGGCCTTAATGGGCGGCAGGTAGAAGAATTTGCTGTCTTTCGGGGCCGTTTTGCCTTCTGGGAAGAAGGAGGATGCCCAGTCCGCCTGACGATACATCCAGCAGCTTGGCGGATTCTCGAACATCGGGCGCTGCGCGTCGGCGACGGAGGTGCTGAGAATGTTCGTCGTGCCGCCGTACACATATTTATCGTTGCCCCAAATCCCCATCATGATTTTCACGGCTTCTTTGATTTCCGGCGCGTCAAACGGAATTTCATGTTTCACCCATTTGTCGTACACATCCGGGCTGGCTGTGCGCAGCAGGATGTCTTCAACCCAGTCCGTCGCTACCCAGCCGGTCGCGCCGCCATGCTCGATGCCGACGCACCACGGCGTTTTGCCGTCCGCGACCATTTTATCCATCAACGTCTGCAATTCGTCCCATGTCTGCGGCACCGTGTATCCGGCTTCCTCGAATTGCGGCACGGGATACCAGACAAGGCTCTTCGTGCTGGCGCGATAGAAGACGCCGACGAGTTTGCCGTCAACCGTCGCCAAATCGAGCCATGACTGGATGTAATCATTTTTCAGTTGATCCATGCTCATGAATGTCGAGAGGTCAACGCCGTACCCTTTGCGCACGAGGTTTGCCAGCAGGCCGGGCTGCGAGAAACCGGCGATGTCCGGCGCGTTGCCGCCTTCGGCGCGCACGGTGATCAGCGTCTCAAAATCTTTCGAGCCTTCGTATTCAATCGTCATGCCGGTCTGTTTCTCAAATTCTGTCATTGCGGCGCGGAAACGCTCCGTGTCTTCGCCGGAGAGCGTGCCGAACATCGTGACTTTCTTCCCGGAAAATTCTCCGGCTTTGGCTTTGGCTAATTCCTGATAACCGTCTTGCGCGAAGGCGTGCGCCGCGCAGAGCGTCATGGCCGACAACATGGCTAATGAGCCGAGATATTTCATGATCTGTTATTCATGGAAGCCGCCGCGAATTGCGAGAGGTTCTGCGTCGCGCAATCAGTGGCTCTTCATGAATCCTTGCAAATAATGTGTGTGCGTTTGTTTCAACTGACATGCTTCCTGTGTTTCTGCCCTCTTCATTTCAAGCCTTCTTTCCCCAGCCACCACCTCCTTTGTGATGTTTCATCATCCCTCAGTCCCGGCCATCTTCTCACATCGAGGAGATGCCGGGGCAAAGTTCTTTAGTTATCCTTTGACCGATCCTGTCAGCAAGCCGCGCACGAAGTAGCGTTGCAGCGACAGGAAGACGATGAGCGGCAAAACCATTGTCACGAACGCGCCGGAAGTCAGCAAGTGCCAATCCTGTCCGCGCGAGCCAATCATATTCAAAAGCGCCTGCGTCAAGACCGCAATGTCTGGGCTTGTGCCGAGGAAGACGATGGCGACAAGCAAGTCATTCCACACCCAGAGAAACTGGAAGATGGCGAACGAGGCAATCGCGGGCGTCGAGAGCGGCAGAATCAAGTTCGTGAAAATCGTGAAGTGCGACGCGCCATCCAAAAAGGCCGATTCAAAGATGTCTTTCGGCAATTGGCTGACATACGTGAACATCAGGTACGTGGCGAGCGGCAGCCCGAATCCGGTATGCGCGAGCCAGACCGCTAAATACGTGCCGTTCAGGTTCAAGGCCATGTAATCGCGCATAATCGGAATCAGCGAAATCTGCAACGGCACGACTAACAAGGCGACGACGCCGACAAAGAGCAGCTTGCGACCGGGAAACTCCATCCACGCAAACCCGTAGGCGGCAAACGCCGCAATCAGAATCGGAATCACGACCGCCGGGACCGCGACGGTCACGCTGTTGAAAAACGCCCGGCTCAGATTGTCGCCGCTCGCTTTAATTTCCTCGCCGTCGGCGGTTTTGGCGATATAGCCTTTGCCCGCCAACACGCGGCGGTAGTTGTTCAAACTTAATTTTTCTCCGCTCGGATTCGTGATAGCCGTCCACCAGCCGCTTTTCGCAATCGTGTCACGATGCCGGAAGGATGTGACGAACAGCCCGAATGTCGGAAGCGTCCAGATGATGCAGAGCAGAAGCAGCAGCCCGTTGACGCTCAGCATTGAAACTCGTTGTTGGCCTTTGGTTGTCATTTGAACACCTCCCGTTTGCCGAAAAACTCACGCAAATTATACCACATAATCGGAATCACCGCAAGGAGCAGGAGAATCGCAATCGCCGACCCTCTGCCATAATCGCGGAATCTGAACATCTGCTTGACTTGCAGGCTCGCAATCACTTCCGTGCCGTATAATCCGTTCGTCATCGAGTACACGATGTCGAAGACTTTCAGCGTCATAATCAAGACCGTTGTGGAGACCATCACAATCGTCCCTTGAATCGTCGGAATAATAATCCTGAAAAAAATCTGCAATTCGTTCGCGCCGTCAATCCGCCCGGCCTCCATGATTTCCGTCGGCACTTGCTTGATCGCCGCCGAAAGAATCACCATCGCGTAGCCGGTTTGCAGCCAGACGAGAATCGCAATCAGAAAGAACGTGTTCCAGCCGTGCAGTTGCAGCCAGCCGACCGGCTCGCCGCCGAAAGCGACGACTATCGCGTTCAGCAAACCGATTTGCCCAGCCGACGCCGGTTTGAAGGCGTACACGAATTTCCAGATGACACTCGCGCCGACCATCGAAATCGCCATCGGCAGGAAAATCAGCGTTTTTGCGACAAATTCAAATTTCGACCGGTCTGCCAGAATCGCAATCAATAAGCCGAATCCGACGCTCAACAGCGTGCCGAAAATCAGCCAGAAGAGGTTGTTGCGATACGCTTCCAGCATGGTCTTATCGGTCAAGGTGTAAAGATAATTTGACAGCCCGACGAAATGCTGCGTGTTCGCGTCAAAAAAGCTCGCGTGAAAGCTGCGCAGCACCGGAATGAACAAATACCATGCCATGATGGCGATGGCCGGGCCGACGAAGACGAACGGCTGCAAGCGGCGCGTCCATTGCGCCGGAAGCTGCTCGACGAACCAGTTCGCCATGATGTATAAGATGGCGACGCCGCCGACGCCCGTGATGATGGCGACCAGCGCGATCACCGCTTGCGGGGCGTCGCTTTCGCGCATGAAGATGAACGCCCGCCACATCGCAAAGAACGTGACGACCGGCACGAACAGCGCGACAAGGACGCGGCTGATGTTTGCCGCCAGCCATTGCGGCAAGGATTTTGAATAATCTTGCTCAAATTGAGGCATCTTCTTTTCTCCCTGTGTTTCAGGCTCTTCGCGGCGGCAGGCGCATGCCTGCTCCACGAAGAGCGCAACCGATTGCAATTATCCGAGCGGACTTTCCAGAACGACCTTGCTCAGGCGGATCGGATACTGAATTTCTTCGAGACTGAACCCGTTTTCAAGCCCAATCAGAAAATAAGCCAACTGCAAGCTGACTAAGTGCAGAATCAGGCTGTTAATCGGCGTAGTCTGCGGCACGAAGATGTTCGGCACGCCGAAATCGTGCGGCCCGACCGTCGCCACCGTTGGAATATACAGCGACAATTTATCCACGTGCTTTTTCATGGCGTCCGTCGCCACCAACGGGTCTTCCAAATATACCGCCGTGCCCACATCCGGGTTGAGCGGGCCATGAAACAGGGAGTTGAAAATCGGCTCAAGATGCTCCCGCGCCAACTCTTTCGCCTTCAGCGAGGCTTCCGCCAGCAGACAGTCGCTCATCAACCCCGCCGCCGTGATGTAACCGTGACGCGACTCCGCCATGCCCCGCGCCAAAATTTTGGCGACATAGGCAATCGTGTTGATGCGGCGCTGCGTGAACACGTCGCGCAGCAAGCCGGGCAGATTCGCGGCGTCTTCAAAGACCTGCTCAAACACCTCTTCGCCGGAGAAAATGTCGGAAATCCGCGCCAACGCCGCCGCCGCGATCAGCATGGATTTCGTGACGCTGACCGTCGCGGCAATCGGCTTTTCAACCGGCACGTTGAGCGGGAACAACACGCCATGTTCCGCGCAATACCGCCCGACCGCCGAATCCGCATGGTTCGTCACGCCGATGACGAGCTTCGCGGCATCGAAGCGGCCTTCCTCAATGTTCTGCTTGATTTCGGCGGAGTTCCCTGAGTTTGAACACATAATAACAATCGCGTTCGTGATGTCCGTGAACCGCAGATCGGACGAGGGAATCCGATAGACGTTCAACAGTTGCCCGTAGCCTTTATGCAGCAGCCACGCCGCGCTGTTCAGCGCCGAAAGCGACGAGCCTTCGCCCATCAGAAAAATGCGCTGGTTCGAGGTTTTGACCTTTTCGACCGGCATCGCGTCGGCGTATTCCTGATGCGCGTTCAGAAAATGGCGCACCGCGTCTAATTGCGCTTGAATATCTTGCAGCAGCGGCACGTCGCTGAATGAGCGGAAAAAGTCGGAAATCGCATGATCCAGCACCTTTTCGTAGCTGTTCGTCTCGAACGGCATCCGCAGATTCAGGAGCAGGTTGACGGCGCGCCGCGCATGAAGCGGGGAAAGATTCGTCGTGTCCAGCTTAATCTGCGCGATGTCCGAGAACGGCTTCAGCACTTTCTGCTCAATCTGCAATGCCTGCTGATGCGGCAAGTTATAATCCTGCGACAGGCGCGTTTTCAGGCGGCTTTCTTCCTGCCGCTTCGTCAACATCGGGATCGCGGAATGCAGGAAAATCGTGATGTTGCCCTGACATTTCTGCACTTCTTGGCAGAGGTTTTCGGCGTATTCGCCGAGTTTTTCCAATGGAACGCCCTGATCCAGCGCTTCCCAAATTTTCGGGACGTAGGCGTGCAGATGCGTCCGGTTGACATCTTCTTTCAGCGTGTCCAGCAGGGCGGGCTGAATGATGTCATAGCCAAGGCTTTCCAATTCTTTTACTATCGTCGTAATGCCTGAACCGCTCGGCCCGACTAACGTAATGCAGCGTGGTAATGCCATGTTGAGAAAATTGGGACTGTATGAGTGATCATGTCGCATCATCAATCATTCAGCCGCAATTCGCGTGGTTGTGCCTCTGATGATCAATTTGGGGAAAATCACCGTGCTTTGATTGGATTCCCCTTGCATTAAGCCTGATAATGTGTGAAAAATTTTTTCGCCAAATTCGCGCTTCGGCTGCTCAATCGTCGTGAGCGGCGGATGCAGAAACGCCGAAAATTCGAGGTCATCAAACCCGATCACTGACACCTGCTGCGGAATCGCCATGCCATGTTCGTGCAGGCGCGTCATGATGGGCAGCGCAATGTAATCCGACGTGCAGATGATCGCGGTCACGTCCGGCGGCAGGTCGCTCGGATGAAAATTCTCTAAAACCTCCGCGCTGGAATAATGATCGCAATAGACTTTCGCTTTCAGCGTCATGCCATATTCCGCCGGAAGTTTCTTCACGTCCTCGATGCGCTTCATGCCCGCTTCGTGGTCAGACAGCGCGAGCAGCAGATGCCTGTGGCCGAGTTCGCGCAGATAGTCAATCGCTAACTTCAGGCCGTGATAGGCGTCAATGCTGATATGGTTCGCGTCTTCTGGAATATCCGTCGAATTGACGAACAGCAAGGGAATGTTGTTCGCCGTGAATCGTCGCAAAATCGTCAGCGAGAAATGATTCTCGAAAATAATAATGCCGTTAATCTGGTACGACAGAATCGCTTCTAATTTTTCTTCGATATTCGCGTTTTCAAACAAATCAATTAAGACGCTGTACCCCTGAATATTCGCCTGATTCTCGATGCCTTGCAAAATCTTATTATAGAATGACGAAGCGATCTGCGGGAGAAAGACCGCAATCAACTGGCTTCTGCTCGTCGCCATTGCCCGCGCCGCAATGCTCGGCACGTAGCGTTTTTCGCGGGCGATCTGCTGAATTTTTTTCACGGTTTCCTCGTTCACGGAACCGCTGCCGCGCAATGCCTTTGAAACCGTTTGATAGCTGACTCCGGCTTCTCGCGCAATATCTTTAATGGTGACTTTCATGTGGCCTCTTCCGTCTCGCGTGCGTTATTCGTACATTTCTTTCTGATTTCTTATCGTTGATGGCAATATAAAAGCGAACGTTCGCTTTGTCAAGAGGAAAATATAAAAATTGTATTCGTTTCGAAAAAAATCGCATATTTTACAAGTTAACTCATTGTATTTATTATATTTATATTTCTGGAAAATTTTGCGAAAAATTGCGCCTTTCGATGATCTTATCTCGTATTACCAGAGAATAACCCATTTTAAAAAGACGAACGTTAGCGGTAAATACTCCTCTATAGGTCGCAATGGTGAGCGGGTATCCTGTAGAGACGCACGGCCGTGCGTCTCTACGGTGACGGGGCGCGAATATGAGTGAGCCTTCAAAAGTCTTGAAGGCTTTTGAAGTCTTTGCTTGCCTCTATATAATGTAAGAAAACGCTTCTCTGCGATGCGCGAACGCCGAGAAGCGGAGTTTCTTAAAAACCCCAGTTTCTTTTTCACCCTTGGCGATTATCCCCGTCATTCGCTTATTTCGCGGACATTTTAAATATTTTCGAAAAAGAACTTGACAAAAGCGAACGTTCGCCTTACTTTGCATGATAAAGAGATTTAAAAAAGAAGAACGCTAACGCAATACATCATTAAAATAGATCATTCTTTCAGGGAGGAGACACGACATGGCATCATTGCTTCAGACGCATCCACGCATTCAGGCTGTTTTAGACCCGCAGTACATTCCATTCGTGCTGGCGAATCGAGCGTACCGGCAGGCCGTCGCGCAATCCGGCAGCGCGGTCACGCTGGCGATTGCCATCGAGCGCGAAGACGGCTTGGTCAGCCGCAACGATGTGAAGATTTTCGCGCCCGGCTCCGCGCATGACGCCGACACGCTGCGCGTGATTGAACGGCACATTAAATTTTTGCTCTGGGCGCAAGGCGGCTGGAAAATCACGCTCAGCGGGCCGGAATATTTCTGCAAGGCGATTCAGGCCGAATACTCCGCCGATGGCAAACGCGGATTTGACGCCAATCTGATGGCGCGAGTGTATGAGCATCCGTTCACGGTCGAAACCGTTGAAATGCGCCAAATGCCGGAAGCCCGCGAAGTCGGCGCGAGCATCGGCGGGCATCTCGGTGGCTGCCGCATTGGGTTTGATCTCGGCGCAAGCGATTACAAAATTGCGGCGGTGATTGACGGCGAGGCGGTATTCAGCACGGAAATTCGCTGGGATCCGGTCAAGCAAAGCGATCCGAATTATCATTATAGCCGCATTGCCGAAGGCTTCAAGCTGGCGGCGTCGAAGATGCCCCGCGTGGACGCGATTGGCGGGAGTTCCGCCGGAATTTTCGTGGCGAATCAGCCGAAAATCGCCTCGCTGTTCCGCTCCGTGCCAGAAGACCAATTTAAGGCGGTGATTCAGCCGATGTTTCTGAATCTGCAAAAAGAATGGGGCGTGCCGCTTGTCGTGATTAACGACGGCGACGTGACGGCGTTGGCCGGCGCAATGTCGCTGAAAACGTCCGGCATTCTCGGCGTGGCGATGGGATCGAGCGAGGCGGTCGGCTATCTGAACCCAGCAGGCCGCATCACGGGCTATTTGAACGAACTCGCCTTTGCGCCGGTGGATGCGAATGCGGGGGCCGTCGCGGACGAATGGTCGGGCGACCGGGGCGTCGGCGCGCTGTATTTTTCGCAGCAGGCCGTCAATAAGCTTGCTCCGGCGGCGGGCATCACGTTCCCGGCGGAGATGCTCTTGCCGGAACGCCTGAAAGTCGCGCAGGACATGGCGGATCACGGCGATCCGAACGCGGCGAAAATTTTTGAGACGATTGGCGTCTATCTCGGCTACACTGCGCCGCATTACGCCGATTATTACGATTATACGCACATGCTGATTTTGGGGCGCGTCACGTC
>CAZCGG010000039.1:2710-4260 GCA_964498135.1 uncultured Candidatus Moduliflexus sp. | reverse complement strand
AATCATTCTTGGCGTCTTTGCGCCTTGGCGCGAGATCAATACATGATGTTCACATTACGCAACGCAAACGCAGATATTTTTATTCCAGACGGCGCGCCGGTCGAACAGGCGTTACAGCGCACGACGCATTTAGCGATCAGCGCGCATCAAGACGATATTGAAATTTTCGGGTTTCATGGCATTTTGCAATGCTACGGTCTGCCGGAGAAATGGTTTACCGGCGTGGTCTGCACGGACGGCGCAGGCTCGCCGCGCTCCGGGATTTACGCGAATTACACGGACGACGACATGAAGCGCGTCCGCCTGCAAGAGCAGCGCGACGCGGCGCAAGTCGGCAAATATGCCGCGCAGTTGCAGCTTGGCTATCCGAGCAAAGCGATTAAAGACCCGGCGGATACGCGGCTGGAGGAGGAATTGGCGGATATCTTGCGCGCCACGCGCCCGGAAGTCGTCTATACGCATAATCCCGCCGATAAGCACATCACGCACGTCGGCGTGTTGGTCGCGGCGTTGAAGGCGATTCGGATGCTGCCGCCGGCGGAGCGTCCGCAGCGCGTCTATGGCTGCGAGGTTTGGCGCGATTTGGATTGGATGCCGGACGCGAAAAAGGTGGCGCTGGAAGTCGGCGGCAGGGATAATTTAGCGGCCGCACTGCTCGGCGTATTCGATTCGCAGATTGCGGGCGGCAAGCGGTATGATTTGGCGACGTTAGCGCGGCGCAAAGCGCATGCGACGTATTTGGAATCGCATGCGACTGACGTGTTCGATTCGGCGACGTTTGCGGTTGATTTGACGCCGGTGACACAACAGGACGGCGTTGATATTGTCGCGTTCGTCTCCGGCCTGATTGATGAATTCCGGCAGGCGGTCACGCAGCAGTTGAATCAGATGTTGGGAAAGTCTGCGTAAGGCATTCTGCCAAAAATGGAATATTATCGCATTATTCAGAACTATTGAACCGAGGAACAGGAGTGTCAAATCAAGATTTGACGCTCCTGGGGGCTGTTCAATGCTGCTGAATAATGCGATAAAATAGGGGCGCATGATTTGAATGCGCCCCTATTTTCGTTATGGCGGGCTTTTCAGTATTGTGGAGGAATTTGCTCAAAATTCAGGAAATACTCCATTGTGGTTAGGTTTGGAAGGGAAGTTGCGCGAAATTCAATATGTCCATTGTTTCGTCGCTCATTCCTAACGCATAAATTTTATGGGCAGATAAATATTCAACAATTTGAGGCGGAAGGTAGAGTGACGAAAAAATGGGGAGCAGGATGCGGTCATTGTATTCTGGAAAATACTCCATCACATGTGGCAGCGTCTCGATGAAATCATTGATGTAGTCAATTTTCGGGGTTGATTTGGTCTCATCCAGTAGAAAATATTTCTCGGACACAGCAATCACGTCAAATTCGCGCAACAGCGACTTGTCTATCGCGTGGCGTTTTTTGATACGCACCGCAAAAAAATCAATCGTGTTGATATGGAAATATTCTTCTGGCAGCGTCTCGATGAAATCATTGATGTAGTCAATTTTCGGGGTTGATTTGGTC
>CAZCGG010000039.1:0-2610 GCA_964498135.1 uncultured Candidatus Moduliflexus sp. | reverse complement strand
AGTTTGGCGGCTGCCCGATTCAATCGTGACAAAAGAGCGCCTTGACGGCTTGCAGGTTGGCGTAAATACGTTTCAGATCGTCGAGCCACACGCTGTCGAAGGTTTTGGAAACGACGTATTCATAGACATCATTGGCGTTTTTGGTCAGAATAACAAAATGCCAATGCTGCCCGATGATAAATGCTCCGTGCATGATATTCGCCGCGTTCAGCGTCAACGCAACGAGCATTTCAGCGAGTAATTGATCTTCCGGATCGACCTCAGGCTTGGCGCGCTTGAATTCTTGAATGAAGAAATAAGACGTTTCCGGTTCCTTGACGCCTTTCGCCACCATAAAATCGACATATCCGTTTAAGGTCACGCGATTAATCGTCGCTTTTAACGGCCGTTGATACCAATCGCGCAGCGTGTCTGTCCGAAATTTGACGGCATTCAGCAACGGCGCGAGGAATGTCATTTTCAGTTCGTCTTCGGAATAGCTGGAGATCAATGTCCGATGTTCGGCGACTAATGTTTCTATCAAGCGCATTTCCTCAGGGCTGAAGGCGTAATTATACGCAAACCACTCGGCAAACAGAGCATCGTTGGTGATTTGACGAATATTGACGACTTTTTGCAAATCGGCAAATTTGATATGCGAAAACGATAAGGTTTTCATGATCAGTTCTCCCTTCGTGAAGTCATAGGCAGCGTCTCACGCAGAAATGCGCCGCGCGTCACCTCTGCGCCTCTACGATGAACAATCATTGATGCGCGCGTCTAGTGGCTCAGACATTCTCCTCTGAGCAGGCTGGACATGGACAGACAGGAATGTCTGTCCCTCCGCGTCTCACTTACAATTAAACCACTATTTGAATATTTCATTAAACAACAATTTTATTTCTTTCATGCCTGTAGGGATCGACGAAAATTTTGTCTCACCAGCCACCCTTCCACCCTCGACAGTTGGAAATTCAATCACGTTGAGTTTTGCTTTGTATGCACGGATAATCATTTGATAATCAATCGTGCAATCATTAACATCAATCTGCAAACGCTTAAATGCTCCTACAGAGATTCCACGAAAACCATTGACAGGATCGGTAATCCGATATTGCCCATTTTGGCACCAAAGCAATGAAGCAAGTCGCGCAAAAATGATGTTTGCCCATTTTCTCGGTTTAATAAAATGCTCGTCTTCTTCATTATAGGCACCTTTCAACATTCTAGATGCGATGATAAACTCATAGCCCTGTTCGAAAAGTAAACGAAATTTTAACAAATCTTGACAATCCATATTTCCATCTGGATGAAAAAAAACCACGTATTCACCTGATACAGCTTGCATTGCTTCTCGCACAGCACTCCCTAAACCCTTTTCTTTCTGGGATATGACTGTCATTCCTTTAGATTCAAAGAATTCACGTGTTCCATCTGTAGAATTACCATCTAAAATAATAGCCTCTTCAAATGCTTTCCACGGAATTTTATCAAAAAATGCTTTCGATCCATCAATTTCATTCATTGTCAATAAGACTAAACTTATCTTCATAATCTCACACTCCCTACAGACATCGTGTTTTTAACAAATGATCTCTAACCTCAAAAGCTCTTTCGATGCAACGATCCATGTTGAAATATTTCCATTCAGCAAAACGCCCAACACTAAAAATTTCAAGACTTATTAGCCATTCCTGAATGATTTTAATATCTTCCATATATCTTTTATGAAAGATTGGATAAGCATATTGAGTATGTTCATAATCGATAATTTTTACAGCATTTAATTCATCAGGAACATTTTCATCCTGTAAATTTTTGATAACTGTTTCAGGAGAATGAATCCCTGTCTGTTCATAAATAGCACCTAATTTTCCTTCAGGAGAATTATAGATAGAAAAATTCCCCTGATAGACAATTCTATGCGCAGAATACATCTCATCTGGCAAATAAAGCCACGACCATAATCCTTGATGATTCTTTCGCTGTTCGCATAAAACAGTGGTAAGTGAATTATAATCCAATCTTGCAATTGATTCCATAATATCTGTAGGAATCGCTTGCATAGCTTTTATGAGTTCTGGGATTGGGATTGTCGAAATAAGCCTTTTAGCCTTTACCTCTTCGTTCACAATCCAATATTTTTCTTTGCGTTCAAGGAATTGCAAGGATGTGTTAAGCTGAAAATCTCTTATCAATTTGATGAGTCGAAAAATAAAACTATTAATTCCATCATGCTTGGGATAATAATAACTTGAATGAATCATTGCCGTTTCAGATGCATTTCGGCTTAATGCGGCATATAAAATTTCTCTCACGTTTGGAATAGGCATCTTTCCCTTTACCCAGCAACTACTTATATTTTGTAAATCGCGCTGCCAAATTTTCCTGTTATAGGGAAGAAGATATTTATTGGCTAACGCCTCTCCAAAATTCCATTTCAGCCAATCCTCAAACACGTCAGGCTCTTCACCCGACTTTTCAAGTATTCCCAAAATACAATCCGTCGCTTCTTCCGGATCTATATCGCTAAGGGCAAACTCAAATGGATAAGAGATTATCGTATTCTTGTAATCAATTTTGGTAGTGGCTACATTGTAAATGATAAACTTAAATTGTATGTAATAATAA
>CAZCGG010000038.1:21932-25740 GCA_964498135.1 uncultured Candidatus Moduliflexus sp. | reverse complement strand
CCGCCGCCCGTTTCCGTGCAGCCGCAGTCATTCCCCCGACACGACAGCACAAGTTCTGAGAAAAATGGGATGGTTGCGGTATTCCCGTCAACCGTCCCTCTAAAAGATAACGTGTCGCTTGCGGTGCAGCAATTGACATACTCTCTATCTGCGGCAAACGTGCCTGTCAAGGCTGTTCCATTCTGAGTAAGCGTGATGACAACCGTTGTGCGCCTCATGGAACCTTCGGGAAGAAAACACTCATTATCCGGCACGACCGGCCCGGAAAATTCATTTGAGAACGTTCCCGTAAATGGGTTATTCACATTCGTTCCATCATTCCCATTATTGTCGCCCGTATCGTTGTTATCGTTTCCGTTATCATCGCCGGAGTTCGCGGCCACCGCCACTACGCCGCCGACTGCCGCCGCCGCGCCCACGCCGATAGCGACCATCGTGCCGGCGCCAAGCCCGGTCGCGGTCGCCGCCGCGCCGGTGACGGCTTCTAACGGGATGACGCTCGCCGCCGTGCCTGCCGCGATTTTCATCAAGAGGCCGACGATCACGACCGTCGAGCCGACCGGCACGGTGATGACTTCATTCGTCAGCAGATTGATCGCGGTCAACTCGACGCTATGCGCGATGCCGACGGTTTCTTGTTTGGCCGGATCGTAACTGACTTCGAAATCCGGCTGGGAGAATTTCACGCCGACCTGCGCGTTCGGCGTGCCGACGGTGAAGGCTGATCCCGCCGCTTGATGCCCCGGCGAAAGCAACGCCCGCAGCCGTCCGCGCGCCAAACTCAGCCACGATGTCCGCGCGCCGTCCGCGCTTTGCGTTAAGACGCTCAGCGCGACGTCGGTATTCTCGCCAAGCCGCACCGTGCTGCCGTCGGAGAGCGCTAACGTCACGCCCGCGCCCGTCTGCGTTTGAATCGTGTCGCCCGCGCCGATGACCGCGCCGACGGACGCCGTCCGCCCGGAGATGAAGACCGTGCCATTCATGGCACGAATGGTCGCGGTCGGCTGCTGCGCAACGCTGATGGTCGGCAGCGAAGCCGAAATGAACATGATCAGGAGCAGCCATGCGACTGCCCGGCTGCGAAACATCGCCATCTGAACAACTCTGGTCGTGTTATACATGATGTATGCCCCCCGTTTCGCCCGTCGCCGTAGAGACGCGCGGCCGCGCGTCTCTACGGGAGAGACGATATTCTTAAACATCTTTGGCATAATGCCAATTGTGGTAAAATAGATCAGATTCCTCATCGCGTAGGGGCGTTCAATTGAACGCCCCTACGCGATGAGGAATCTGATCGTTTCAAAGGCAATTGGTATAATATGTTGTAAGGTGTATCAAACCTCAAGTCTGCGTTTGACCGTGAACACGGCAACTTCATTTGCTTTTCATCACAAACACGCCGTCCCAATCGTCTGGCGGCGGATTCTGCTGATAGGCTTGGCAGCGCGCAAGATAGATGTTCGACGGCTGATCGTTCGGCTCAAGGCGCAGCGCCTCTTGAAACGCGGCCAACGCCCGCTCCCAGTCGCGCTGTTTATACGCCTGCACGCCGTCGGCAAACGCGCTGATCAGCGGCTGTTTATGCTGATAAAACGCGCCGTAGCCGAGCAATTCGTAAATCGTCACCGGCTTCTCTTTCCCCTTGACGCGGACGGAATCGAGTTCGCGCGCGGTAAAATCGGCCTGCCGGATGAGGTCATGCGTGAACTGGCTGATAATAATCCGCGTGCCGTATTCTTTATTCACCCCTTCCAGCCGCGACGCCAAATTGACGTGATCGCCCATAATCGTGTAATTGAGCCGATCTGCGGAGCCGATATTTCCGACGGTCATTTCGCCGGAGTTGACGCCGACGCCGATATTGATTTGCGGCAGCCCCCGCGCTTTCCAGCGCACGCGCAATTCCTCAAGCCGGAGAATCATGTCAACGGCGGTTTGGCAGGCGCGCGCCGCGTGATCGGCCTGTTCGATGGGCGCGCCGTAAAACACCATCATCGCGTCGCCAATATATTTATCAATCGTCCCGGCATAATTGAACACGATGCGGTTCATTTCCGCGAAATATTCATCGAGAAACGGCACGAGGGCTTTCTGCTCCATTTTTTCGGTGAGGTTGGTGAAGCCGCGAATATCGGAAAAGAGCGCGGTCAGAACTTTTTCTTCCCCTTCCAGCGTCAGGTTTTCGCCGCGTTCGATAATCTGCGCAACAACGGACGGGGCGATATAATGCTGAAACGCATTGGTGATGTCGCGTTTTTCCTTTTCTTCGATGACATATTTATATGAAATCATCACGAGGTGATTCAGCAGGATGAACAGGCCGGGAACGGTGACGTTGAGCCAGACTTGCCACGCTGCAAAGGCGAAATACGCGCTTCCGGCGACGGCCAGCAGGCTTAGAAGGCTGACCGCCGCGCCCGCCAGCGTTCGCAGCCGAAACAGCACGATGCCCAAGAAAAGGCCGAGCAGGACGATGATGCCCGCCTCAGCGAACATTGTCCAAGCCGGTTGCGTCAGAAAATCGTGATGCAGGATGTTGGCGAGAATGGTGGCATGCACTTCGACGCCGGGATAGGTTTTCGCCTGAAATGACGCCGAATGCACGTCTTGATAGACGGAACTCGTGAAGCCGAAGAGCGCGATTTTGCCCCGAAACGCGCCCGGCGGAAACGCGCCGCGCAGCACGTCCGAGAGGGAATAATACGGAAACGCGCGCGGCGGACCGTAATAATTGATGAGCAGTTTGCCCTCTGCGTTCGTCGGAATCGCCAGCGCGCCGAATTGAATCGCCGTCACGCTCCCGCCGCCCTTTTCGCCCAGCGCGTGAATCATCGGCGGGCTTTTTAATTGCAGATAAGCGCGGGCGATTTCCAAATCCAGCGACGGATAATAGGCCCCTTCAAGCTCAATCAACAGGGGGGATTGGCGCACGTAGCCGTCGGTGTCCGGGATGATTGTGAAATGGCCGAAACTCCGCGCCGCCGCCGAAAAAAGGGGCAAGTTGGTTTCCACGCCGAACGAATGCGTGATGCGCAGCGGCTGCGGCGCGTCTCCCGGCGGAAATTTGATGGTCTCGTATTTCATCCGCGTGAGGAGTTCGCGGTTGGCGGCGCGTTTTTCCGGCGAGAGGTGCGCGGCGTCCGCCTGATTCAAGAAGTGATAGACGCCCAAAACCACATTTCCGGCGCGCTCAATCGTTTTCGCCAACTGACGGTCGTAGTCGTAGGCCGCCCGCGCCTCCTCGAACACATCCGACGGAATGTGGGGCGATGCGCGTTCGGCGCAGCGGCGCTTGAGCGCGTCAATCGCTTGCAGCGCGGTGTTTTCGTCCGGCTCGGCCAGCGCGACATCGAACCCAATCACCGCCGCGCCTTCCTCGCTGAGTTTCGCCACCATCTGCGCGATCCAGCGGCGTCCGGCGGTTTGCCAGCGTCCAAGCTCGTCTTCGGTCTTTTCGTCCATCGCCACGATAACGATGTCGCTGCCCGGCGAGCGGGCGCCTCGAAGATGAAAGCGCAGATCAAGGGTTTTCGCCTCGATGATTTCAAGCAGGCCGGTTGAGCGGACGAAATTGAATTCCGGCTGAGAAATAAGGTGCGCCGCCCCGATAATCAGGCTTAATGCGAGGCTGATTTCCAAGCCGATGCCCCTGAACCTTTTACGAAATTTCGATAGCTTTTTGTGGCGCATGGTTGCGAAACCTCTGAACCTAATATAGCGCGAACGCGCTGATTTTTCAAGAGAATTATATTGCGCGCGACGCTATGCCAAAAAAGGCGGGGAAATTACTTGACATGCCGATTTCGCC
>CAZCGG010000038.1:0-21832 GCA_964498135.1 uncultured Candidatus Moduliflexus sp. | reverse complement strand
ATTATAGACGAATACGAGGAGGAACGACGCATGCAGTATGTCACTAGTTTTGAACACATCGGCCGAGAAAAAGGCTTGCAGCAAGGGCTGGAAAAAGGCTTGCAGCAGGGCTTACAGCAAGGGCTGGAAAAAGGCTTGCAGCAAGGACGGAAACAAGGGCAAATTGAACAAAGCCAACGTGCGGTGATTGACGTATTGATTGTCCGTTTTCAAAATGTTCCAATATCCACCATTAACCGACTTTTGAGCTGCGAAGAGGTCTCGCTTTTGCAAGAACTGCTCCGGCAGGCGATCACGGTTCCATCGCCGGAGGATTTCGAAGTCCTGCTGCGGCAGATGACGACACCGAACGAGTCCCGTCCGTTAACCACGAGCGCGTGAAGCGGATGAATCAATTCCATCCGCTTTTTCTCCTTTGAGTTCTCCGCATTCAAGGAACTCCGTTCTTCAAGAAACGGAGTTCCTTCGCGCCCAAATTCATTGAGGCTGTTTGAGCGCGGACGCCAGTGCGCTCTGCTGCGCTTCGGAAAGCGCGTAACGGGACAGCGTGAATTCGCCCGCCAACAGGCGCGGCAGGTCGGCGTCAATCTCCGCTTTGACGCGGTTGTCCACCTGAAAATGCCGCAGCATCTCGCGGACGCGCTCGTTTCGCCGATCTCGACTGGCAAGCAGCGACGGCTGCTGCGTCGCCAAAATCAGGACGCATTCGTCCGTTGGCCGCACATTTTCGAGCGTGACCGTCAGCGTATCGCGTTCGGAATCATAGGCCGACACGGCGGCCAGCGGGCTGCCGTTCCGCAGAATCGTCATCTGCTCCGGCGAGATGATGCCGCGCGCCACGATTTCATACGCGCGCGAGGCCGGAATCAGGCCGACGTCGCCGGTCGCCGGGGCGATGGTGAACGTCAATTTCTGCGCCTCCCATTGCTGCGCAAAGCGCGTCGCGGCGAAATGCCCGCGCTGATAATCCGTCGTCTCGCCGTCGTCCTCGTAGAGGGTGAATTGGTTATCCGCGCCCGCGAAAATATGAAGCGCCAGCGCGTCAGGATTTTTAAGGCCGCCCCAGCCGACTTTCGGCGCAAGCGGCACAATCGCGCCCGAGTTCGCAAAGACCGGAATCGCCTGCAAATCGCCGTAAACCGTCTGCCAGCCGCCCGCGAAACGCTCGCCGGTGAAGAAATTGAACCAATTGCCCTCCGGCAGCCAAACGCGCTGACGGCTCAAGCCTAATTCAGGCGATCTCGGCGCGACAAACGGCGCGGCGATGAGTTCGCTGCCGAACCAATATTCCTGCGGACAATGATATGCCTCGTCGCATTCCGGGTGCGAATAATAGAGCGGCGTCACGAGCGGAATGCCGTCTTGCGCGTTGCGCTGCGCCATCGTGTAGATGTACGGAATCAGCGCATGGCGCAGCCGCAGCGCGTCGCAGGCCGGGCCTGCGATGTCCGCGCTCCATCCCCACGGGCGGCGTTCCGCGTAAGGATTATTTGTGCTGTGCAGGCGCAGAATCGGGCTGAACACGCCGAATTGCGCCCAGCGCAGGTACAATTCGCCCTCTTCGATGCCCCACATGTGGCCGCCGATGTCGTGACTCCACCAGCCGTAGCCGACATTCGCCGCCGTTGCCGTGAAATACGGCTGAAACGCCAATGACGCCCAACTGACGACCGTATCGCCGGAAAAGCCGATGGGATAGCGATGATTCCCCAAGCCGCCCCAGCGCGAAAAGATGAACGGGCGCGCGCGGCCGTCCCGCCCCAAATCGTAGAAATGCAGGTGATTCAGCCACCAGAGCGGGTCAAGCCCCTTCATCTTGCTCTGCGTTCCTTGCTGCCAATCCATCCACCAGAAATCCACGCCGTCGTCCTCAAACGGGTGATGCAGAATGTTGAAATAGGCTTCGGCAAAGCGCGGATCGCTGATGTCGAACGGCACGGGATCCTGCGAGGCAGGGTCAATTCCCATGATGTCCGCCATCTGCTGATACTGCGTTTCATGCGGAAACACGCCGTCCGCCGGGTGCAGATTCAGCGCGGTTCGAATGCCTTTGCCGTGCAGCCACGCGATAAATCCGGTGGGATCCGGGAAAAGTTCCTTATTCCACGTGTAGCCCGTCCAGCCGACGGACTGGTTGCCGGTGTTGGTCACGTGCCAATCCATGTCCACGATGCAGACCGCGAGCGGCGTCTCATGCGCCTCGAATTCTGCCATCAACCCCTGCAATTCGGCCTGCAAATACGCCCAATAGCGGCTCCACCAGTTGCCCAAAATCCAGCGCGGAACCAGCGGCGTCGGCCCCGCGATTTTCTGGAAATCCCGCAGACAGGCGAGATAGTCATGCCCATAGCCGAAAAAGTACAAATCGAGATTGTCCGACAGCGTCCGCGCCGTCAGCCAGCCCGTTTCATCGAACACGAGCGAGCGCGAATCATCCACAATCGCCCAGCCGTTGCGCGACATCAGCCCCGGCTCTAAGTCCGCGTGGCCGTTCGTCACGTCCAGCGTCCGCGTCGTGCCAAAGAGGTTGGCGGATTTCCACGCATGGTCGGCAAACGCCCATGTGACGCCGGTCGCCTTGACATGAATCGTGAGCGCATTCGGCGTGAATCCGCGCGGATTCGGGCGATAGCGCAGCAGTAAATGCTCAGTCTCGATTTCGATGTGGTCGGCGGATTGCCGCGCGTCAAAGGCCGGAAGCGGCTGGCGGCGAAACCAGAACGCCTGACTTGCGCGATCTTCGAAGGTCTCGGTCGGGCTGTATTCAAGCCGAATCAGGCGCGAGGTCAGGACGGTGAAGCGTCCCTGCGGCGCGGCGACGACGGCGGCAGGGGTTGGGATCGGTTCAAATAAAGGCTGCACAGGTGTCATAATTCCCCTCCAATTGTAGTTGAACGAGTTGAAAACTGCTATGCAAGTTGTCAGACACCTTTGAAGGTGTCTGACAACTATTTCGAGAAGGCGGCGCTCATGAAACGCGCCGGAAACGTTTCAGCAGGTCTTTCACTTTCCATTTGACGTAATGCAGATCGGTGACGACGCGCTCCTGTGTGAGGCGGGCGTACAGTTCAATCTTTTCGTCCGTGTACGGCCAATCATGATGAAAACAGAGCGGCCCGTTTTCGATATACGCCAATTCCAGCCCTAACCGCAGGCATTCCTGCGATGTAAAGCCATCCACGCCGCCCAGCCCTTTCGGATAAAAATCCTGCCAGTTGATGTGGCGAACATGCTCCATCGGCATCGCCCACGCCCCGCCGCAAAGATGCTCAGTATGACCAAGACAGACGGTTTCGTCAAGCTGCTCCTCGGCGGCCGCCTTGTGGCTGCGCATGCTGAACGATGTGCGCGGCAAGGCGTTTTTCGCGGTCGGAATCGCATACGTTTTCAGCGTTTTCGCATACCGAAACCCATATTCTTCTTGATTCGCCATGCGCAGGCCGAGCGCGATTTTCGCGGCGCCGGTCGCCAAAAAATAGGCGTAGAACGCTTTCAGCAAATGCACGAGCCAATAATTCGACAACATTTCGATGTCGTTATCGAAATGTACCATCAAATCGCCCTTCACCGTCTTTTTCGATTGAAACAGGGCGCGCGACAAGCCGATATTTTGGGGAAAGCGCGTCACGACGACGTTGGTTTTCGATTGCTCCAATTCCGCCAAATATTCCGCCGTGCCGTCCGTGCTGGCCTGATCGAAGATGTACAGCGTAAACGGCAGATGCGTTTTTTGATACAGCGAATCCACGAATTTTTTGGTATATTCAAGGCGGTTAAACGTCACGGTCGCTACGGCGATGTCATGAAACAAACACCATACCGGCGGCGCATCCGGCGTAAATTTATACAATTCCGGGCGATAGACCGCCATGTCTTTTGTCGCTTCCATGAAAAACGCTCCTCTCTCTGCGAAACGTCAAGAAACTCCGTTTTTTCAAAAAACGGAGTTTCTTGACGTTCTCCCATGTACATCAGTCGCACGAAATCTCGATTTCGCGGCCCTGCGCCGTCAAATCAAGATTTGACACTCCTCTTTTCATCTCGTGCGCGCCTGTCATCACATGACATCAACGACTCTTCCGTTCGCCATGAGCCTGTCGAAGGGCGTATTTTTCGGGAAAACCGACCGTCACACGCGCCCCCTTCGACAGGCTCAGGGCGAACGGGCTATCGGGAAAACAATGACTGATGCGTTTGGAGGGCTTCCACAATGCGCCGTTCGACTTCTTCCGCATAGGGCGGAAAATCGGCTGAAAAGGCGGCGGCGCGGCGGATGGCGTTCGCGCCGATCTGTCTGCGGAAAGGCGCGTCATCAATCAGGCGCAGCAGCGCGTCCCGCACGTTCGCCGGATTGCCGAAATCCACGCAGAGCGCGTCGTCCGGCTGAATCAATTCCTCGAACGCGGAGACGTAGCCGGAGGCATTTTTCGGGAAAATGACCGGCAAGCCGGAGAGCATGGCCTCGTAAATCGTGCAGCAGAAACTTTCGTAACGCGACGGATGCAGATAAATGTCCGCCGCCTGATAAAATTGCTTCGGGTTTTCGTGGCGGCCATGCAGCGCGATCTTGCCGCCCAGCCCTTTTTCTTGAATCAGGCGGGCAATTTTATGATAATCCGCGCCGTCGCCGACGACCGCGAACAGCACGTCGTCACGCTGAAGCTGCTCGACCAGCGTGACGAGATACGCAATATTTTTCAGGCGCGTCACGCGGGACACGGTGACAATCAGCGTTTTGCCTTCCGCGCCCAGCGCGCGCTTCAATTCCGCTTGCGCGGCGGCATCCTGATTCGCCGCACTGCGCGACGCCAAAAAAGGATGCGCGACGACCGGATTGACGCGAATGCGCTCATATTTGCGGACTTCGGCCAAATGGACGCGGCTGGAAGTGAACGAAAGATGCGCCCGTTGAAACGCCGCGCGTTCCATCAGGCAATATTGCAGGAAAACGAGCGCGCGATGCGAACGGGTGAGGCAGTCATGGTAGGCCACAAGCGGAATCGCGCTGAGGGAAATATAGACGCGCAGGCTGCGGCGATAATATTTCCAGAGCGCGAATGCATAGCGGCAATCCAGCGCAATCACGATGTCGTAGCCGGAGACGAGCGATTTCAACGGCTTTTGAAGCGCAAAGCTGCTCAGAAGCGGCGCAAACCGCCAAAGCACCGGCAGCACGGCATAGCGTTTCGGCATGAATTTGACATTTCTGAACCGCCCGTCAAATTCGGAATCGGCTTCGCCTTCGGAAATCAGCGTCACGGCGTTGCGCTCGGAAAGATGAAACACCAGCGATTCAATCATCGAAACGCCGCCGCCGGACTCATTCAATCCCTGATTATTCAACAGCAGAATTTTTTTGTTTGCGAGCGTCATGTCCCACCCATCGCTTCACGCGGTTCATCAGCCGCGTCAACACGGTTTTATCCCAGACATGATAGACATATTGCCGGGCTTCGTTAATTTCGTCAATGCTCAGATATTTTGTCGGAATGACCGCCTTAAAGCCGGTATAATCCCGAAACGTGTCGTCATGCACGACGCCGTCGCGGCGCAGTTGCTCGCCGAGCGGCGTTCCTGGATACGGGATGAAAATGGCGACTTGCACCGAATCCGGCCTGTTGTTGCGGAGAAAGCGGATCGTGCGCTTAATTGAGGGCCAGCTATCGTTCGGCAGGCCGAGCATCAAATGCGTGTGGCAGCGAATTCCGGTGGCTTTCGTGGCCTGAATCATCGCGCCGAAATACTCCAACCCCTGCTTCGCGCCCCCCTTGCCGACCGTCGCAAACGCCTCTTCGTCCGCCGTTTCCAAGCCGTAATTGATTTCGCGGCAGCCCGCGTCATGCATCAGCCGCAGCAAGTCCGCGTCCACCAAATCATAGCGGGTTTCGCAGAGCCAGATGAGCGGCAGCTTTTCCCGAATCATGCCCTGAAAAATCGCCTCGCAATGCGCGCGGTTCAGCGTCAGCAGTTGATCGCGGAACACGACGAACCGCACGCCGAATTCCCCCACCAATCGTCGCAAATCGGACAACACCAATTCCGGCGAGCGGTACAACACCTTTTTGCCGAAGCCGAGCGGATACGGGCAATATTGGCACGGATACGGGCAGCCACGCGACGTGAACACCGTCGCGTAGCGCATCAGCTTGTCGAACGGATACGTGGATTCATACTGCGTGAAATCGAGCAGCTCATACGCCGGAAAATCCACGAAATTCAGATCGGTCATGCGGCGCGGGGCTTCCGTCCCGGCGATGCCGTCCGCGCTTCGATAAAATGCGCCCGCCGGGGCGTTGTCGCCGGACAACATCGCCTGCGCGACCGACGCGGCGACGAGTTCTTCATCCTGCATAATCACCGCGTCAGCCGCCTGCTCTTGCAGAATCCGGGCATGAAACATTTTGGCAATCGAGCCGAACAGGACGATGGCGACCGGCAGCCGCGCTTTGATCGTTTTCAGCAGCGCGAGATCGTCTTCGAGCGACGGCAGGCTGACCGATGTGATGACGACTTTCGGCGGATCGGCGTGCAATCCGGCAATGAAAGCCTCAAAATCAAAGCGTTCGTGGCGCTGCAAATTCTGATACGCCACCGACGCGCCGCCCTGCTTGAGCAGACGCGCCATGTACAACGCTTGCAGCTGCGGCACGTCGAAATATTGTTGGTCATGCCCCGGATACTCCCTCTGCGAGGGCAGCGCAGTGCCATAGCCGCCCGCCCAGTCCCGAAAGATGTTCAGGCGCGGCGGACTCGGCAAATACACGATCAGCACGTCAGCCATAATGTTTCTGAGGAAAAGCGGCGAACCCATTTCTCTGCGTTCTCCGCGTCTCTGCGGTAAAATTACCAGTGAAATTCCAAAACGATTGCGCGGCTTTTGGGCCTGAATCACAATCCGGCAAGAAATCATT
Organism: uncultured Candidatus Moduliflexus sp.; assembly: GCA_964498135.1. Taxonomy (GTDB): domain Bacteria; phylum Moduliflexota; class Moduliflexia; order Moduliflexales; family Moduliflexaceae; genus Moduliflexus. Next base: position 14,921 of record CAZCGG010000038.1, on the reverse strand, counting down.
TGACAAGTTTTATGATTTTTTGTCAACATTATTGGAAAAGATTAAGGGATTTCCTGATTCTGTCCGTTTTCGCGCGCAGGAATGATGCAAAGACTTGCGCCAAAATAGGACATGCGCTGGGCGAACGGCGAGCTTTTCCCGTTCGCGGCGAGTTTGCCGAACCACGTTGCGGAAATGCTGAATTCATGATGCGCTTATCAGCAAAATTGCCGGAAGAACTCTTTTTACGGCGGTATCAGCAGGCCGGATATGACGCGCTGCCGCGCGGATCATTGCTGGATCCGGCCCTGCCGATGACGTTTGTGGGGAGCGCGGGGCTGTCGCAGATTGAAACCGCCATCGAGCGCGGCGAAGACCGCTCCGGCGAACGCTACGTGCTGGCGCAAATCTGCTTCCGCCATTTCGATATTGAGCAGGTCGGCCAAAGCGCCGCGCATCTCAGCCTGTTCGACATGGCCGGAGCGTTTGCGTTTGGCGAAACCGGGCGCGAGCCTGCGCTGCGGCATATTTGGGAATTTCTGACCCGCGACATCGGCCTGGCCGCGCGTTCGCTGTGGGTGACGCATTTTCTCGGCGGCGCGCTGGACGGCCACCGCCTTGCGCCGGATGACGCCACTTGCGAGACTTGGCGGCGGTTCGGCGTCGCGCCGCCGCAGATGCTTGGCGTCGGCGTCGAGGCCGGATTTTGGAAGCAAGGCGACGGGCTGCACGGCCGCGACCGTTTCCGCAAATGCGGCGCGACGACGGAAGTGTTTCTCGAACGCGGCGAACAGGCACGATGCAGCCCGGCATGCGCGCCGGGCTGCCGCTGCGGGCGGTTTATCGAATTAGCGAACATCCTGTTCATTGATGCGTTCATTGACCAAGAAACGCTGGAAATGCGCCCGTTAGTCACGCCGTTTGTCGAAACCGTCATCGGCGTCGAACGCGTTGCGATGGCGGCGGGGCGCTGCGCTTCCGTGTTTGATTTGCCGCCGTTCGCGCAGATGATGACGCGGCTGCGCCGCCGGTGCCGTGTCCCGCTCTCGCCCGCTGTTCAGCCGGAACGCAGCATGCGCATCATTGCCGACCATCTGCGGGCGCTGCTCTTTCTAACGGCGGACGACGCGCCGCCGCCGGGCAAAGGCGGGCGGGCGCACATCATGAAACTGCTGATTCGCGGGATGCTGACGCACTTGAAACTCTTGCAAATCGCCCGGCAAGACGCGCTTCCGGCGCTCCTCCATCTGCTGCGCGGCGCATATCCGCAAGAGATTCCGGCGGCGGCGCAAGCGCGTTTGCTCGCGTATATCGAGCAGGAAAGCCAGCGATTCGAGCGGACGCTCGCCGCCGGGTATCGCCGCATGCGCCAGATCGCGCAGAGCCAGAGCATTCCGGCGTTGAGCGGGCGGCAGACGCTTGAATTCGAAAAACGGCACGGAATCCCGCTTCCATTGATTCAAGCGGAAATGGCGCAGATGCGCTTGACGTTCAACGAGCGGGATTATCAGGAAGCGCATCGCGCATGGCAGCATTCGTTGAATGTTCGCGCGGCGCGCCCAACCCCCCGATTTCTTCACAACTGAGTTTTTTGAATGTGGGAGAACGCGATGAAAACACATCGAGGCATTTTGGCATTGGGAAAAGGCATGTTGCTTGTGTTGGCCTGCTGTCTGCCTGTTCAGGCGCGAGAAGCCACGCTCAACGTCACGCGCTTGCCGCAAGAATTCGGTTTATCCGCCCTTACGCCGCGCGCGATTTTGCAGGATCGCGCCGGATTCCTCTGGTTTGGGACGGAAGACGGGCTGTATAAATATGACGGATACACCGCGAAAAAACAGAATGGTCTGGGGCGCGTTGACATTACCGCGCTCTATCAGGACGATTCCGGCGTCATCTGGCTTGGCGCGAAAGACGGGCTGCATAAATTCGACAAACAGACCGGGAAATCCAGCGTGTTTCGTCATCAAGGGAACAATTCCATCACTGCGCTGACCGGCGACGCGCAAGGCCGCCTATGGGTCGGCACGAAAAATGGGGTGAACGCTTTTCAGCCCAGCGCAAACAGATGGACGACTTATTTACCTAATACCGAAATTACCGCGCTGCTCAAAGATCAGCAGGGAAATCTCTGGATTGGCACGACGGACGGACTGCGCCGGTTTGACAGAAACCAAGAGACTTTCCAGCGTTTTCTGCGTGAAGAAACGGCCGCGAACGGCCTGACATCGAATAAAATTACCGCCCTCGCCGAACAGGGTGGCATGCTTTGGATTGGCACGGCGGACGGCGGCGTCAACCGCCTGAATCCGGCCGATGGAACGTGGACGGCCTTTCGCCATGACGCGAAGAATACTGATTCGTTGAGTTCAAATGCCATCACAGCCATTCGAGCGGATCGCGAGGGCTTCTTATGGATTGGCACGGCGAACGCCGGAGTGAATCGCCTTGACCCGCAAACTCGGGCGATCACGGTCTATAAAAATCAATCGCAAAATCCAAGAAGTTTAGGGGCGAATGCCGTTGCGTCGCTTTTTCAGGACGAGGGCGGCGTCATCTGGATTGGCTTGCAGGAGCAGGGCGTCAGCAAATTTCATCCAAACGCCATGCTCACGTTCATGCAGCGATACGCTCAAGATCCCTTGCAGCCGCAGAAAAGCTTGAGCAGCAGTTTCGTGACCGCCGCGCTTGAAGACCGCGACGGCATGCTCTGGGTCGGCACGACGAGCGGCCTGAATCTCATCAATCAGCGCACCGGAGAGATTACGCAGTATCATCATAAAGAAGGCGACGACGCGAGCCTCAGCGATGAGGCGGTTTCGTCCTTGTTGTTAGATCGTTCGGGAAATTTCTGGATCGGCACGTGGCAGCAAGGCTTGAATCGTTTTGATCGGGACACCTCGCAGTTTCGCCATTATGCCCATGATTATACGCGCCCTGATTCTCTTAGCGATAATAGCATCTTGGCAATGCATGAAGACGGCACTGGGGCGATCTGGATCGGGACGCTCAACGGCTTGAACCGATTTGACCCAACGACAGGGAAAGCGACGAGATATTTCCAGCACGCTCCTGAGGCGGAAGAAGCCGGCCCCGCGGATAATCGCATTTCCGCGCTTGATGAAGATCTTCAAGGCAGACTCTGGATCGGCACGTGGCACGGATTAAGCCGGTTCGATCCCACGCAACAAACGTTTACCCATTATCATGCGGATGCGCAAAATCCCGACGCGCTCGAATCTGATTCGATTTCCGCCATCTATTGCGATTCGCAAGGAACGCTGTGGATCGCCGCGCGGCTCGGCGGCTTGCAAACGTATCGCCCAGAGAGCGACACGTTTGCAAGAATCGGCGTCAATCTCGGATTGGCAGGAAAAAGCATTCGGCGCATCGTTGAAGATAATGCCAACCATCTCTGGTTCAGCACGGATGCGGGGCTTTCCTGTCTTGATTTGCAGACGAAATCGGTCACGAATTACGATGAGCGCGATGGCGTACAGGCAAAAGGCGTTTTTGGCGGCGGCCTATTCGTGAATCAGGAACGAACACTGTTTTTAGGCGGAAGCAACGGATTGAGCGTAATCTATACGGATCGCCTGCTTCCAAAAGCCTATGTTCCGCGCATCGCGTTGACGGGATTTATGCGCTATACGCATGACGGCAAACGGGAGCCTCTTCCAATCCCGGAGAACCTTGTCTTTGAGCTTTCTTCCAGAGATGCCGGATATTCCTTCGAATTTGCGGCGTCGGATTATGCCGATCCGGCGCGCAACCAATACGCCTATAAATTCGCAAAATCTGCGGAATGGGTCGAAAACGGGACGAAACGGACGATTGAAGAATTTAATCGCGGCATTGGGGAATATGTGTACCAGATTCGCGGTTCGAATAACGAAGGGGGGTCAGACGATACCAATATTTTGACCGTGCGCGTGAGCGTGCTGCCGCTTTGGTGGGAAACGACGTGGGCGCACGTGGTATTTGCCCTGATCGGAATCGTCGTCATCAGCGCCGCGCCGGTCACGTACAGCATTTCGCAGCGCCGCGCCCGCCTCAAAATCGAGGCGGCGCGAGAGCAGGCGGAACGCCGCGCGGAAGTCTTGCGCGTTGTGAATGAGGTCGGGCGGCGCATGACCTCAAAGATTCCGGCGTCGGAAAAAATTTCGGAGAAAGATTTGAAGAAAGAGATTGAAAAGGATATTTTTGAGGAGATGTGCAAGCCGATTGTGGCATGGAATCCGACAATGTACATTGCGCGGTACGACCAGGCAAATCAGCGGCTCTCATTTCCGGTTTCATATAAGGAGAAGAAACGCGAAGAATATCCGTCGCGCATCGTGGAAATTGACGATTCGCAAAAAGGCGGCTTGACCGAAGAAGTCATTCGGATGCGCAAGCCGCTCAATCTGTCCCATGTTGAACAATTTTGCCGAGAGCGAGGCTTGACGCTTCCGGTGCCGCCGATTCCCAAGTCATGGCTTGGCGTGCCGATTATGTTCGAAGAAACCGTGTTAGGCGTGATGACGCTGTTGAACGATGAGATTGAAAACGCGTACAGTCAGGACGAAGAAGACGCGCTCTCCGCGCTGACGGCGCAGGCGGCGATTGCGATTGAAAACGCGCGGCTGTACAATCAGGTCGTGCAACAAGTCGCGAAACTCGAAACCGTCAACGCCAAATTGGAGGAGGCGAACCTGCGCATTGCTGAAAAGCAAGACATGCTGACCCGTTCGATTATTGCCAGCGATTTCGTGCATCGGCTGAACAATCTCGCCGGAACGATTCCGATTTGGGTGGACATGATTAGCGAAGAGCTTGGGCAGCAGCCGCAAGAGTTGCCGGACGTGCAGAGCTATTTGAAGAATATTCAGGACGATACCGATAAGCTGCTGCGGGCGGCGGAGCAGTTGAAAGATGCGTATCAGGAGACGAGCATTGATTTGGCATCAATCCTGCAATCCATGCTGCGGCAGGTGCGCGTGCAATATCATAACGACGAGGCCGCCGGCCGCCTGCGCATTGATACTAAGATTGCGCCGGATTTGCGCTGCGTGCGCGGGCGTTCGATTCTTTCGGACATGATTAACAATGTGATTGATAACGCGGTCGAGGCGATTTTGAAAAAAGGGGACGGCGAATTATCCGTGAGCGCGTCGAATGAGCGCGACGCGGCGGGCATGGACTGGGTGAAAATCGCTGTCCGCGACACCGGCGTCGGCATTCCGAAAGAGTATCTGCCGCAAATTTTTACCATCTTTTTCAGCACGAAAGGGGAAGGGCGCGGTTACGGCTTGTGGCGCGCTAAAGCGGTCATTGAAAATGCCAACGGGACAATTGAGGCGGAATCGGAGGAAGGGATCGGCTCGGTGTTTACGATTCTGCTCCCCGCAGAGACGCCCCAATAATGACCTGAAATGTTCATACGATGACGCAATTCAGCGCGCGAACACGCTGAGTTGCCGCTTGAAACGGGAGGAATGAGATGGCTTCGGAACAGACCACGAAAAAAATTCTGGTGGTGGATGATCAGGAAAATTGGCGGAAAGCCTTGACCTCGCTGCTCGAAGATCATGAATCGTCCGTCGCGTCGGCGCAGGATTTTGAGACGGCGACCGCGCTCTTGGCGCAAGGCGCGTTTGATCTTGTCGTGCTTGACGTGCGCTTGGTTGATCAAGATAAGTTCAATGCCGAGGGGCTGGACTTGCTGCATCATATTCGCGCCACCAGCCCGGCGACCAAAACCGTCATTTTGACCGGCTATCCTGAAAGCGTCCATGAAAAGCCGGACGTGGACGCCTATATTTTCAAAGTGCCGTCGGGGTCGCATTTCGACAGCCGGGCGTTTAAGCGGCGGATTAAAGAGCTGTTGCTGTAAGGAGAGTCCATGACGACAAAAATTATCGCGGCTGAGAATGAAGAAAATTGGCAGACGTTTTTGAAAACGGTGCTGAAATTGCCGAAATTTGATTTGCGCCTCGTGCAGACGCCGGAAGAATTTAAGGAATGCCTGCGCGACGCGGAATTCGATTTGGCGATTGTCAACATGAATTTGCAGGAAAATCCCCCCGACGTGCCGAAGGATGAATTAGGGTTCGAGATTTTAGAGCATCTCCAGAAAAATTATCGGACGCTGCCGCGCATCGTGATGACCGGCGATCCCTGGGCGCGCATCGTGTCGCGTTTTGTCGAGCCGTTTGACGTAAAAGAAGTGTTGGTGAAATCGCAGTTCAAGCGGACGGATTTGATGGAGGCGATTGAAAACGCGCTCCGCTCGCGCAGCCGAAAAAAACAGGCCGGACAACGCGTCTCGACGCGCGTAATCCCCGAAGAGGGGGAAGCAACCGCGCCGTATCAGGCGTTTTTCGCGTATCACGCCGAAGATCGCGGGCAAGTCGGCGAAATTGCCGACGCCATGCGGCAGCGCGGCTTTTCCGTCTGGTTCGAGACCGAGCGGATCGCGCCGGAGCGCTGGGGCAGCGAGGTGATTCACGCGGCGGGGTTCCGCGCCAAAACCGCCGCCATTTTCATCAGCGCCACCGGCTTGGGCAACTGGGATGCGTTTGACGTACATGCGTTCATGAAGCAGTGCGCCACATCCGGCCTGCCGCTCATTCCGGTCTTCTTGCCGGGCGTCGCTGCGCTGCCTGAGCAGCTCATCTTTTTGAAAGCCTATCACGGCGTCCATTTTGCGACGCTGCGCGACGCCGACGCGCTGAATCGCTTGGAATGGGGCATAACCGGAACGCGCCCGCCCGCCCTTCAATCTGAGGCTTGACAGGCTTCCCTCCGCCGGAATGCGCTTGCGCAGCCAACTATCCGCCTCCCGCCCACCCCATGCGGCGGCATCGTTGGAATAAATGCGTGATATTATAAGTTGACAAATTTGACGCGCTATACAAGCATTTCATCGAAGAGTTTTGAACATACGTTCTCATGGCCGCGATTCATGCGCATTTATGATGGAGACGCAATTATGGCAAAGTCAGTCTTAATTGTTGACGATTCTGCTGTTATTCGAAATTCACTCTGTTTTCTGCTGGAAACCGAAGGGTTTGACGTGCAATCCGCCAGCAACGGCATCGAAGGGCTGGAAAAAGTCGAGGCGCGCCACTTTGACGCCATCATTGCCGACATTAACATGCCGCGCATGCACGGCTACGATCTGATTAAAGAAATCCGCAAAAAAGAGGCGTATGCCAACGTGCCGATTATTATTATTACGACCGAAGAAGAGGCCGCCGATAAGAAAAAAGGGTTTGAAGCGGGCGCAAATCTGTTCCTCATCAAACCAACCGAGCCGAAAAAAATTGTCAAATACGTGAAAATGTTTTTGAATACATGACCGAGAAAGGCGGTCAGGCCACAGGCGCGGCTTGACAGCCAGTTCATCGCATCAGCGTGATGACTATGGAGAATCAGGTGTACCCGATCATTCACCAGTTAGACGATGTTGACCCGGACATCCGCAGGCAGGCGATTCTTGAACTCCGGCGCACGGAAATCGCCGCGCAGCGTCATGATGTGGTGTCCGCTTTAATCGCCGCGTTAGACGACCCGCATCTTGCGGTGCGAGAAGCGGCGGAAGACGCGCTGATCGCGCTTGGCGACCGTGACGTGATTGAAGCGCTGCTCCCGTGCTTGTCCGGGAGTTCGCCGACCATGCTGAACGCGGCAATCGAGATTCTGCGCAAAATCGGACTCCGCGCCATGGATTTGATCTTGCCGTTGTTGGAAAATCGAGACCACGATATTCGCAAATTTGCCTGCGATATTGTCGGTTCGCTGAAATATGCCGACGCGCTGTACGATCTGATTGACTTATTGACGGATCCGCATATCAACGTGGCGATTGCCGCCGGAGAAGCCTTAGGCAATATCGGCAGCGCCGAAGCCGTTCCCATGCTGATTCGCTCGCTGCATCATCCTGATACGTGGATGCAATGCATCGCGGCGGAAGCGTTGGGCAAAATCGGCGACAAACGCGCCCTTGAGCCGTTTCTCATGATGTCCGTCTCCGAAGACCCGATAGTCCTCTACGCCGTGATTAAAGCGCTCGGAAATTTCGACGATCCCCGCGTGCTGCCGTATATCATTGACATGCTGCATTCTCACCCGATGTTCGCCTCGTCCGCCGCGCAAGCGATTGATCACCTCGCCAAGCGGCACGGCGAACACGTCTATCAAACGCTCAAAGCGTCGGACGTGAAAGACGTCTTTCTGCGGCTGCTCACCAATGAAAATATTGACGTGCTGCGCAGCGCGATTTCGCTGGCCGGTCATCTGCAATTAGAGGCCGCCGTACCGCCGCTGCGCCGCCTGCTCGAGCATCATGACGTGTCCGTGATTGTCAAGGCGACGGTCGCGCTTTCTCGCATTGGCGACGCCGGAATGCGGGAATTGCATCTCATGTTAGAACGCCTGCTGCCGTCGTTTCAGCGCGATGTCGCGGAATATGACGAGCAATTTGCGTCGGCGCGGCTGCCGATGATTCGCGTCATCGGCGAAAAAGGCTCAACCCGCTCGCTGCCGCTTTTGATGCAGGCGCTTGATGAATCTATCGCCGACGAAATCCGCGTCGAGGCGGCGTTCGCGCTGGCGAAAATTCTTTCCGGCGTTCCCAATCTTGCGCAGGCAATGGAAGCGCAGACCGAAGACGGCCGCGTCTGCGCGGCGGCGTTGCAGCGTCTCATCGCCGGAGTCGAGGATTCCAGCGACGCTTTTCGCCTCAGCATCGCGGAGGCGTTGGGGGAAACGGGCGCGGCGGCCGCCTATGCGCCGCTGCTGCGCCTGCTGCAAGACGCCGCGCCGTCGGTTTCTGAAGCCGCGTCAGCCGCGCTGCCGAAATTGCGCGGGCTGTCCGCAAACGAAAAAATCGAGCCGGTGCGGGCGATTCTGATGAATTCGCCGCGCGCGGACGACGAAATCCGTGCCTCAGCGTTGCGCACGATTTACCGCATCGCCGGAGAGCAGGAAACGGCGTTTTTGCTCGCCTATTTGACTGATGCCTCGCCGCTCGTCCGCACGGCTGCCCTCGAGGCGCTGCGCACGGCATCGCCTGAAAATCGGCGCGACGCCGACATTCCCGATCTGATTGCGCCGCTTCTGCGCGATGACAACATGCCGGTGCGCGCGGCCGCGATTCATGCGCTGACCGCGTGGGGCATGCATCATCTGCCCGCCGACACGCGGGCGTTTTCGGCGGAGACGGCGGCCGCGCTGACGTCGCTGTTGCTGCCGCAGTTGAACGATCCGCATCCGCGCGTGCAATATGTCGCTTGCCAGCAAGTCGCCACGCTTATTCCGCATCTGCCGGATCCACGCGCGGTCGGCGACGCGGTGGTCACGCGCTTGACGCGCCTGCTCGGCGATGACGATCCGATGGTCATTATCGCCGCCATCGAGGCGCTGACGGCCTTGCGAAACGATGTCGCTTCCACGCAGAATGCGCTTCCCGCGCTACGAACGTTACTGAATCAGACGACGGACGCGGAAGTCGCGTCGTCGCTGCAACAAGCGCTTGCGCTCTTCGAATTATGACGTCACAAGAACAACAAGAATTTGAATTGATTCGTGATTTGATTTGGGAAAAAAGCGGGATGTATTTCGAATCCACGAAACGCCAGTTTTTTTTCCGGCGCTTGCATACGCGGATGACGCTGTTAGGATGCGAGCATTTCAAAGATTATTACCGGATTCTGCGGTATGAAAATAATCAGGCGGAACTCGTGGAATTGCTGAACATCATGACCACAACGGAAACGTATTTTTTCCGCAACGCGCCGCAATTGCGCTCATTCGAAGAAGAGATTCTGCCGCTCATTCTTGAGAAAAAGCGCAAAGCCGGGCATACGCATCTCCAGATTTGGAGCGCGGGCTGCTCTTCCGGCGAAGAGCCGTACACGCTAGCGATGATGTTGCTGGAATCGTTTCCGCAATTGGAGCGCTGGAAAATTTCGATTGTCGGGACGGACGTAAACACGCAGGTGCTTGAAAAAGCGCGGCGCGGCGTGTATGGGCAGCGGGCGCTGCGCGACACGCCGGAGAAATATGCCCAAAAATATTTCACCCGCGACGGCGAGACGTTGCGCCTGAACGAGCGCGTCAAGAAAATGGTCACGTTTCGGCAGGGCAACCTCATCAACCGCGACGACGCCGCACTGCTTCAAAACGTGGACTGCATCTTCTGCCGGAACGTGCTGATTTATTTCAACGTGGAATCGTGCCGGAACGTCATCAATATTTTTTACGACAGTTTGGGCAAAGGCGGCTATCTGTTGTTAGGGCATTCGGAGTCGCTGTATCGGATTTCGCAGATTTTTACGTTGGTAAAATTGCAGCATTCGTTGGTGTATTGTAAGGAATAATGGCCGTGAGCGCGCATGACGGCTGCCGTCACGCACAAGGCTCACGCATCACGCGAGTTGACGCTTATGCAAACGCACAATGATTATTTTAATTTTCAAACAGGGGATACCCATCACGAAGACTCCGGCGAAATTCAATTAGTCAGTTTTTTCTTAGGCGAGGAAGAATTCGGCGCGGATATTTTGATGGTGCAGGAAATCATCAGAATGCAGCCGATTACGCGCGTGCCGAATGCGCCGCATTTTGTCGAAGGGGTCATCAACCTGCGCGGGAAGGTCATTCCGATTGTGGATCTGCGCAAACGCCTACATGTCACGAGCGCGGAAGATCCGCGCCGAATCCGAATCATCGTGGTGGATGTGCAGGGGAAAATCACCGGATTTATCGTTGATTCCGTCTCGCAGGTCTTGCGGATTTCCAAAAGCACGATTGAACCCGCGCCGTCAATCGTCATGACGGCCATAGATTCGGATTACATCACGGGCGTCAGCAAACTCAATGATAAGTTATTGATTATACTCGATTTCAATAATATTTTAACCAAAGGCGAACAGAAAAAATTGGTTGAGGTTGCTGCGTGAGATTGCAAGGGAAACTGACCTGGAGCGGCATTTTGCTCGTGTTCCTCACGTCACTGTGTTCGTCATTGGCGGTGGCGGCCGTGTTGTGGTCACGAACAGGCCAGCATGCCCGCCAAAAGATTGAAAACGCCTCACGTGCGGTCTGTCAAGAACTCAACGATGCGCCGTCGCGGCATTTGGCGCGTTCGCTGGAGCGTATCCGGCGTTCTCCGCAGTTCGCGCAAGCGATGCAGGCCGCGACGGCGCGGCGCGGCTTGGCGGCGCGGCTGTTTGAGGAAGCGAACGCCGCCGAGATGGATGAATTCGCCGCGTTGACGCCGCAGGGCGAGATCGTGGCGTTCGCCAAGCGCGCGCGCGCGGCGGATGCGCCGAATGCGGGACATCTTGCGCCTCTTCCCGACGGGAAAATAGCGTGGCAGCTTGCCCGCGCGAACGCTGAATTTGCCCTTGCGTGGGACGAGACGCCGCGCGCTCCGTCAGCCGAGACGACGCCGGATTTTTCGGGCACAACGCCTCTGTTGGCGGCGCAGGTCATTCCGCGCATTCAGCAGGCTTCGACGGCGGCTTCCCTCGATTCGCAAGCGCTTTCGGCTGTCAGCTACGTGTATCAACAGCGCCGGTTCGGCCTGCAAGCCATCGTTCCCTTGACGCAGTTCGACGCCACGCTTGACCGGCCTGTCGTCGTCGGTATGCTCGCGCTGACGCGCTATCTGACGGACGACGACCTGCGCGCGTTCCTGCTGATGAGTCCGATCTCGCTGAATGTCCGCATTCATGACAATTGGCTGTTCACCACTTCGCCCGTCATCCCGCCCGCAGCAGGCGAAGCGCAGGCCGCGCCACCAAGCGCCCTCGTCCTGCTGTCGTCCGCGCCCGCGCATATCGAGCATATTCACGGCTATTACAAGGCGGAAGCGGCCTTGACCACCTCCGACGGCGCGCCGATTGGAGGCGTGATTTTCCTGCTGCCCGAAATCCTGATGAATACCCACGTCGTCTCGATGATGGCGACAATCGGCGCGGTGGCGGTCTGCGTCGCGCTGCTTGCCACGCCGATTCTCTCCGCGTATATACGCAAAACGTTTATCAGGCCGATTGCCCATTTTACCACCGCCATGCGGAAACTCTCCGAAGGAGGCGCGAATCTGGCAGGCAGCCTTGAAACGGACGCCACCGGCGAAATCAAGGAATTAGCGGATTGGTTCAACATGTTTTTGAAAAAATTGCGGGAAATCGTGACAAGCGTGATCAATTCAACCGATTATGTCACGTCGTCCTCGCAGCACGTGCGAGCGACAGCGGAAACCATTGCGGGGGACATTGCCAAGCAGACGCAGACGATTCAGACGCTGGCGGAAGTCGTGAAAATGATTTCGCAGACGGCGGAAGAAAATCGCATGCTGGCAAACGAACAGGCCGCACTTGTGACGGAAGCGTCGAGCTATTCGCAGGAGTTGCTCAATTCTTTTCAGAAAAATACCGGCAAAGCCGACATGCAACTGCAAGGCGCGCGCAATGCGCATCGCGTCATGAAAAAGCTGAATCAGGCGTCGCGGCAAATGTCGCAGCATTCGATCAACGCGTCATCGCTTGCCGCGAACGTGGCGTCGGCTGTGACGGAAATGAACCATTCCGCCCATGAAATCGCGCAGACGACGCATGATCAAGTCGCGTTCACGCGGAAAGCGGTCGAACTCGTGCTGAGCATGTCCGCGATTTCTTCGAACGCCCGGAAAAAAGCGCAAGAAACCGTTGCGCTGGCCGAAGAAGCCCTTGCCGCCGCCTCGAACGGACAGCAGGCGGTCACGCAGACGGTGGACGGCATGAAAGCGATTACGGAAAGCTCGGAGCAGATTTCCGAAATTATCGAAGTCATCAGCGAAATCGCCGAACAGACCGATTTGCTCGCCTTGAATGCCGCGATTGAAGCCGCCCGCGCCGGAGAGCATGGGCGCGGTTTTGCTGTCGTCGCCGATGAAATCCGGCAATTGGCGGAGCGCGTCGGCCGGTCGTCAAAAGAAATCACGAAACACATTCATCACAACGCGAAACGGATTCAGCAAGGCTCGATTGTCGCCAATGAAGCGAATGAGGCGCTGGAAACGATTGTCAGCAATGTCGGCAGGACGGTAGGGCAGATTAAGGAGCTCGCGTCCGATAATGAAGAGCAGGAAGCCCACAGCGCGACGGTGACGCAGCATATCAAGCAAGTCGAGGACATGGCGACGATTATCGAAAAAGCGAGCGATCAGCAGGTTGTCGCGGTCGAAGACATTCTAAAAACCGTGAGCGAGTTGACCGCGTTAGCCGAAGAAATCACCTCGCAGACCAACACGCAGGTCCGCGACGAAGAGCTTGTGGAAATGATCATGAATGAGTTGGCGGATTTAAGCGCGCATATCCACAGCTTGACGCTGGAACAGGCGTCCGGCACGTCGTCGGAGCGGGAACTCATTCGGACGATTGCCGAAAAAGCGGATCAGATTGTTGAAAAAACCTCGTATCAACATCAGCGCAGCCAAGATATGTTTGAAGAAATTCAACGCTTGGAAGTCGTGTCGAACGGCAACACCGAGAAGCTCGGCGGCGTGCGCGAGGCGACGCTGGCGTTGGTGGTGTCGGTCGAGGAACTGCGCCATCTTGTCAAACGATTTCAAGTCTAAGTTCTGAACAGAAACACAACGCAACCAAAGACGAACGCCTCTGACTTTCTCCCATCGCCCTTTCAGGGCGGGCATCTGTTGTGAAGCGGCGGCGGCGCATCATGACGAAAAAATTATCGCATTCCGAACATGCTTTTGTTCTCCGGCTTTCGCTCAGCATCGCGGCGGTGATTCTCGGCGCGGCTGCCGTGAAAATCATCTATATTTCGCAGGAACTTCCGACAGACGAAGCTCTCACGTGGTCTCGCACGGCCTTTTATGCCGGGCTTGCGCTGATTGACGGCATCTTGGTGATCGGCGTGTGGGGCGTGGTCCGGCTGCAATACCGAGCGGCCATTTCGTCCCCGCTTTCCGTCGTGGCGCGCCGCCTCAATCGTCTCCAACTTGCGCGAACAGAGATCATTCCGGTTGACGATGAGGCCGAATGGCACGAAAGCGACATTGATGCGGTCACGCAGGCGACAACGACGCTGATGCAGCGTCTCAGAACCTTGAAACATCAGTTGCGCGACGCCAGCCAGAAAATCCTTGAAAGCTCGAATGCCGCCTTTTCGACCTCGAAACAGCAATCCACGCTTATCGCCTCGCAAGAGCAATTTGCGAACGACATGGCCGCCGCCATTCGAGAACTCGTCACGACCGTGCATCAAATCAACGAAAACGCCAACGCCGTCGTCGAGGTAGCGAGCCGGACGCTGAATCTGACCGAACAGGGGCAGCAGTCAGTGATGGATGTCGTCAAAAGCATGGAAGACATTCAACGCTCATCGCAGGTCAGTTCCAGCCGAATCATGGCGCTCAGCAAGCAATCCAGCCATATCAACGACGTAGTGAGGACGATTGACCGCATTATCGAAGAGACGAAGCTCATCGCGTTTAACGCCACGATTGAGGCGGCACGCGCCAAAGAAGAAGGGAAAGGATTCGGCGTGGTCGCGCTTGAAATCAAGCGGTTAGCCGAAGAAGTGTTTGAATCCACCGAAGACATCAAAGAGGTGATTCAGGATATTCAGCGCGTCTCGCACGCCTTGGTTTTGGCGACGGAAGACGAGATGAAAACGGTGGCGCGCGGGACGGATTTGGCGCAGCAGGCGGGCGTGGCGCTGCAACAGATTTTCGACATGGTGCGCCTGACGACGGAATCGGCGCAGCGCATCGCCGCCGCCATGCAGCAACAGCAAGAGACCAGCGAACACGCCTTTCAATCGGTCGAAGTCGTCAATCAATCGTTCGCCAAATTTTCGCAGGAAGCGAAGCAATTTGCCGTGACGACGGCGGAATTGACCTTTTTAGCCGAAGGGTTGGGCAAAATCATTTCCGGGTTTGACATGGC
>CAZCGG010000037.1:23552-25984 GCA_964498135.1 uncultured Candidatus Moduliflexus sp. | reverse complement strand
TTGAACGTCTTCGTTTCGCCCGCGCTGATGTCGAAATAGGTGTAAATCCGGTCATCGCGGATGTCCTGATAATCGTAATTCGCCGCGTTCGTTTCCCCCGCGTCGAGGCGGGCGTTGCGGATTTCCCAGCCAGACGGGAAAATCTGCGTCAGCGCGACCTCTTCGTATTTCGCGGCCGGACTCGTATTTTTCACGGTGACCGTGACAAAGAAATCTTGTCCCTGTTCAACGGCGTCCGGCGCAATCGCCTCGTTTTGGCGATTCGAGTAGTTCACGCGCAATTCCAGCCCGTTCGAGGCCGCTTTTTCCGTGCCGGGCGCGGGAATGCCGGAGACGATCAGGCGCGGATACAAGGCGGTCTGCCCCGTATTTTCGACAAGCAGCTTGCCGCTCGCGCCGGTCGCGGTCAACGGCATCTGCGTGATGAACGCCTTCGACGAGACCGTGTGCGCTTCGCCGCCGTTCCACGTCACGCGGCACTCGATTTTGCCCGTTTTCAGGGCGTCGCCGCCGATTCCGGCATGGCGCGCCAACGCAATCAGCGCGTAAGCCGTCGTCTGCGTGCTGAGCCATTCGTCGCTGCTCAGCGCGTCGGAAAGCTCCTTCACGAGCGGCAGGGCGTCGGTCATGCGCTTCATCAGCGACAGCGTTTCCAAAATCATCGCTTTGTCGCGCAATTCCGAGCCATACGTGTTGGAAAGCTCGTTGTATTTCGGCACGGTCAACTCGGCGTTTTCGGTCAATTGCGCCGCCGCTTCGGGCTGACCCGCCAGCGTGTACGCCGCCGCGAGCATCCAGCGCGCTGTTGTCGGCAAGGTTTCCGCTTCGCGCAAGCGGTTCATCGCGCCGAGATCCGGCATTTGCGCCAGCGCGAGCGTGTAGAGCCGGTATGCCTGCATCAATTCGCCCCGTTCGCCGCCCGCTTCCCAGCTTGACGCCCGCTCCATCTGGTACGTTTTCCAGCGATCCAGCATGTTCGGCGGGAGTTGGAAACCGGCGTTCTGCGCCTCAATCAGGAAATGCCCGGCATACGTCGAACCCCATTCGTCCGACTTGCCGACGCCCGGCCAATAGGCGAAGCCGCCGTTCGCGGTCTGGAAGCTTTGCAGCCGCCCGATCCCGGCGGAAATGTTGCGCTGAATTTCGTCCTGCTGCGCGGGCGCTAACGCGAGCAGCGTTTTCAAATACACCTGCGGAAAAACCGACGAGGTGGTCTGCTCAATGCAGCCGTGCGGGTATTGCATCAGGAAGCGCAGCCGCTTGCCGAGATTAAGCGGCGGGATGCGCGACAATTCCACTAACGCCGCATTCGTCCCGTCCATGCCCGGAAACGCGAGTTCTTGCTCCCAGCGCTCGCCTTGCGGCAGATACGTGGAAACCGCGTCCGTGACCTCGCCGCCCGGCATTCTGACGCCGATTTCGATGCGCTGCGCGGCTTTTTGCTCCCCGCTGACCGCTTCAATCGTCACGACGCCGACGCCGGTTCTCGATCCGGCTTTGACCTTGAAATTGACCATCTCATCGCCGGGCGCGATCACGCTGACCTTCTGCTCCGCCGCGCCAATCAGCGTCAAGCCGCCGTCGGTTTTGACCGTCACGGTCACATCTTTGACCGTCTCATCCATCGCAAAGACCGAGACCGGCATGTCCGTTTCTTCATCGGGGCCGAGGACGCGCGGCAGCGTTCCCAAGACCATCAGCGGCTTGCGGACGAACAGCGATTTGTCCGCCGAGCCGAAGGCGTCAAGCTGCGCCGCCGTGACCATCACGCGCACCTGCCCGATGTACTGCGGAATGTCGAGGTCAAGCGTGTTTTTCGCGCCCGCCTGAAGCTCGAACGGGCCATAAAAGCGCACCATCGGCGGGAAGCGATTCGCCTTTTTTTCGCCGCCGCGCAGCGAGCCGTCGCCGCCGATTGCCAGCAGCTTTTCCAACACGCCCGACGCCGCGTCCGCGACGAGATCGTATAAATCCCATGTCTTGACGTTCAGCGCGATTCTTTGATAAAAATGCTTCCACGGATTCGGCGTGGCGAAGCGCGTCAGGCCGAGCAAGCCCTCATCCACGACCGCGACAGTATAAGTCATCGGCTTGCCTTGCGCCTCGCTGATGGCGATCTGCGCGGTCTGCTCCGGCGCGAGCGTTTCCGGCGTTTCGATCACCGGCTGCAACTTCGTCGCCGGGTCTTCGACGAGGATCGGAATCACGCCGTACAGCCGCATGGGCAGGTCATTTTCCTTCTGCTTGTGCGGTTGCAGGAACGTGACGTGCGCGTACACGTTCGGCGTCATGTCGCGCGTGGCGAAAAATTCGTAGCGCGTCGGCTCCGCGCCGCCCTCAATCCACGCCGCTTGCAGCACCTTGTTACCCGATTCGATGCTCACCAAGCCGCGCCCTTCCTTGCCGGTCGGAATCGTCAGCGCGATCTTTTC
>CAZCGG010000037.1:19580-23452 GCA_964498135.1 uncultured Candidatus Moduliflexus sp. | reverse complement strand
GTAATTCGCGCCATCTTCCCACCACCAGCGCCAATCCAATTGATACAGCGTGACCTCGACTTGGCCTTGCGGGACGGGATTGCCGTCTTTATCGAGCATGGCGAGCGCGGCGACATGCTGCGTGTCGGTCAGCAGCATGCCTCGCGCCGCGTCCCCTTTCGGCAGGCGCAAGCCGACATACCGCTCATACGGGCTGTACGGCAGCGTAAAGCGATCCGTGCTGAACGTGCCGCTGTCCTCAAAAACGCGGGTGCGGAAATTCGCGTTCAACAAGCCCGGCGAGCCGCTTGCGGTTTCAATGATTGATTCGACTGTCGCTTTCCCATTTTCGTCAAGCGCGCCATCGAAAATCATCGTGTCCTCCGGCTCGTATTTGCGCGACGGGTCATCGAAAATGTAATCAGTGTAGGTCGTGAATTTCGTCGGCCGCTCGGTAAAGAAGACCTTCACGTCCGCATTCAGATTTTTCGCAATCCCGCCGTGCAGCCACGTTGACGAGAGTTCGCCGGAAATCGCCCCGCTCGACAGCATTTTCACGTTTTCGCCGAAGTTGATGTTGATTTTCAGGCGGTTCGGCATGACGGTTTCGATTTTGAGCGTCTGCTCGAACGTGACGCCGCCGACGCGCACCCGCGCTAACCAATCACCCGTCAGCGCGTCCGGCGCGGTGGCGACTTGAAACGGATAAAAGCCATTCATGCTCTCGGTCTTTTTGATGACCTTCACGACTTGCCCGTTCGGGTCAAGCAACTCGAAAATCACCGGATGCGCCTTCGGCAGCGCGCGCGTCTGATCCCACAGCAGGAAGGTCAAATACATCATGTCGCCGGGGCGCCAGACGCCGCGCTCGCCGTAAATCAAGCCTTTCAAGCCCTGCTTGACCTCCTCGCCGCCCACGTCGAAATGGCTGAGCGAGAGCGCGGAGCCGTCATTCAATTTCAGAAAGCCGGATTGATTGCCGAGATGCGCCGTCACGACGAACGGCTTGCGGTCGAAATGGAGCGTCGCCATGCCGTTGGCGTCGGTGCGCGCCATGCTCTGCGCCTGCTGCTGATAATCGAGCAGCGCGACTTCGACGCCGGAAAGCGGCTGCGCGGTCTTCAAATCCGTCGCAATGACGGTCACGTCCTTCAGATCGCGTTTGGCAATCAGGCCGATGTCGGAGATCAGCACATTGCGCGACACCGCGATGTTGTGTTCATTAAAATCAATGTAATACGCCCTGTGGCAGGGGTTATAGCGGTTATTGCGATACTCGTAATAATCGTAATCGTAATCATCCCAATAGCTCTCTTCGCTGCTTGAGGCTTCCCAATCGTCGCTGAGTTCCGGCAGCGCGGCCTCCGTCGTTTCCGGCGCATCAGGGCATTGATAGGCGACGTGCGGCCGCTGGAACGAGAGCGAAATCACGTACAATCCGCCCGGGAAATTCTGCGTGAGCGGCGTCATGTCGAGGCCGTAGCGCACCCATTTATTCTGCTTGTCCGGCGTGTAGCCGAGATCAACCACCTTGCGCCAGACCACGCGGCCGACGCGGGCAAGTTCGTTCTTCTCGTTCAACGTGTTGACTTGCAGAAATTGCGGCATGTTTTTGTCGAACACCTGTTTCGCTTCCACAATTACCTGTTTTAGGTTGTAGGTTTCGATGGGAAGCGTCAATCCGGCGGAGGACGGCAGAATCACGCCACTGCCGACGAACCGCGCCATCGGCAGCAGTTCGGAGAAATCCACCTCAAACGATTTGCCCGCGCTCAGGCGAGCGCCGAGCGCGCTTTTGATTCCGGTCGAAACGGTCAGCGAATGCTTCTCAAACCAGCGTTCCCGCCCGTAAACACGGAGAATGCTGCCGTTGATGTCATAACGGAGATCGTAATAACTGTCATAATTGGACAGGTCAATCAGGCCGCGCAGATTTTGGTCAGGCCGGAGCGAGTCGCTGAAACGCACTTCGATATATTGCTCCTGCCCTTTCACGGCGCGGGCGTCCAGAACGTCAAACGTTTTGGCCGCCGGCACCGGCACGGCCTGCGTTCCGGTCTCTTTCGCGTTAATCGCCGCGCCGTTCCATGTCAACGCGACTTCCGAATCCGCCTCTTTGCGAACGATGCCGGTCACGAGAAAGAGATGCTCGCCGCCGAAATAGTGCGTCCACTCGATAGCCAAATTCTTCCCGTCCTGCGCGGCGCTTAGGATTTTCGGAAAATCGTCGTCCGCGATCACGTCGGCCAGCGTGACATTTCCGCGCAGTTGCAGCTTCGAAACGTCATTTTCGCTCACCGCTTCGAGGCCGCGCACCTTGACTTCCAGCGTCTGCTGCCGCGTGAGAAATTTGAAGGAAAACGGCTCTGGCACGGGCGTTCCGGCGGGCAGAATGCTCGCAAGATTGACAGTGGCCGTGTAAGCTTGGCCGCCGGGCAGTCGGCGCGGCGACGGGACAAATTCGAGCGTGTTGCGCTCCGTCCAGACCGCCGCGCCCGGAATATCCGGCGCGAAGGTGAATGGCGATGCGGCAAGCATCTGGTTGAGTTGCGCGGTTTCGACGATGTTGTCGGTAAATTGGACGCGGATCGTGCTGAGGCACGAAATGTCTCCCGACGTGTGCGCCGAAACGAGAATCGGGGAAGTCAGGCTGGTGGCGTGACTTGGCGGAATCGCGGCGGCAAGCAGGAGCAGGCAAGACAGCAGCAGGCATGAACGTTTCATGACGGCCTCCTGTAAAACGGTGAATAATCAGGTGATTTCGGAACTTTTGCGGACTAAAACAGGCAGAATGAAAAAATCGCAAGAAAAATATGCAGGAAAAATGAGAAAGTGCGGAAGAGGTGGAAAGGGCTGCTGGTCGGGCATTTGCCGGTTTCATCTCGTTCCACGCGGAGCGTGGAACGAGAAATTGCCAATGTCTCATTCGCCCAATGCCCGCCGAAGCTCTTCCAGCGTGATGGTCATGCCCCAAAGAGGCTCGACGGCGTTGATTCTCGCCTGTTTATCGGCATTATCCACCGGCTTGCCCATCGGCTTCGGGATATACGGCACGGTGCAATCGCGCAGCAAAATTGTCTGGTAGCCCAACGCTCGCATCGGCAGAATGCCGACCGGACGATACAGCAGGCAGAGATTCGAGGTGTACCCTGCATACAACAGCGTCGTCATCTGGTGGGCTTGCAAATACGGGAGGAGCGCCTGCTGCGAATCATCGGGGTTTTTGGGATTGCAGATGAATTCTCCGGGCAGCGGGGCCGCTTCGTCCGCAATTTCCTGACGGTGCGGCGCATGAATAATCGTGAGGCCGCGCGCCCGCGCGAACGCCAAAAGCGGGACAATTTTCTGCTCGATATTCGCCTGCTTTTGATCTAACCAGCCATCATCCGGCTGCCGCTCATGGTCTTTCCAGACATCGAGCAAGATCAGCGCGGCATGGTCAAGATGAATCTGTAACTGCTCGCGGTGGCGCGCGCCGTCCGCGTCAACCCATTGCGCGGGCAGCGTGATGATGTGGCGCAACGGCTTTTCCGCCGCGACCGTCGAGCTGCATGCCGCCGTCAGGCCGATTATCAGCAGGCCGAGCCATGTTATTTTAATCCAGCGTTTCATCGTGTCATTCTCTTATAGTCTGAAAAGGGTTATGGAGTCCTCGAAACCACAGCCCGAAACCCGACACTATTGTGCCAATTATCAGGTGCATATATGGTGCGATTGGCCGAGCGACAGAAATGCGGTTCGGTGTTCCACGCTCCGCCGCGCAGTACGCGATACTGACCACTGCTTGCGTCAGCAGGGTTGGTTTGCGGCGAGCCGGAAGATTCATCCTGACACCACTCCCACACGTTGCCGTGCATGTCATACAGACCAAAATTGTTCGGCGGTTTCTGACC
>CAZCGG010000037.1:7652-19480 GCA_964498135.1 uncultured Candidatus Moduliflexus sp. | reverse complement strand
CCCACACGTTGCCGTGCATGTCATACAGACCAAAATTGTTCGGCGGTTTCTGACCAACTTGATGAGTTTCGCTGCCAGAATTGTTCAAATACCAAGCAAATTCGTCTAAACGGTTTGGATCGTCACCGAATGAATAGGCTGTTTGAGTTCCCGCTCGCGCCGCATATTCCCATTCTGCCTCCGACGGCAGCCGAAATTGTAAGGGCGACCTGCCGGTATCCCCTACGACCGCATTCAATTTCTGTAAAAATTCCTGCGCGGCATTCCATGACACTTGTTCCACTGGACGATCATTACCCTTAAAAGACGAGGGATTATTTTTCATGATGGCCTGCCATTGCGCCTGAGTTACCTCATATTTCCCGATCCAAAAACCACTAACATTAACGTTATGAAGCGGTAATTCGTCGTAACTCGTCCAAAAGCTGCCGCCCGGCACATAAACGAATTCTATGCCAGTGTTTGTTTCCGTGCAGGTTTCGCCCGCCCGTTCTTTCTTCCAACAACTTTTATTGATGAAAATTTCAGATATGAATGTTTTTATCGTTAACATGCTTCCATTTAGAACAGATGAGATTTCAGGCCAAAATTTTACAATGCCTACTGCGCTTGCCATCGCCGCAATCAACAGCGTCAAGCCAAGCAGCCGAGCGCCTCGCCGACGTTTGAGCGGAGATGCCGCATGTGATGTGTGAATATCTTTGCGATACATCGGGCGTAACGGCAGTGCGTCTGTCCGATACAGAAGCAGCGGCTCGTCAATATGAACAGACTTCAGACGAGCTTCGAATGCCTGCAATACCGCTTTTTTATCAGCGCCGACATGTTGCGTTGCGCCACGCAAAAAGAGCAGTAGCGCAGGCTCACCCGCAATGTCGCCGTATTCGGCAAGCTGATGCACGGCCAGTGTAACGAATTCAATCGGATTGCCCTTGCATTCGATATGCGGCAGCAATTCACGCAAACCGGAAAGAATCAGTAGTGTTTGTCGGGCTTTTTCATCTTGACAACAGGGCAACGGCGCTAAAAATGTCACTATTTCTTGAAATAATGCGTTTGAAATCTTCATAGGCGGCGTTCTTTTCGCTGAAAAATTTATTCAAGGTGCGCGAGCTCAGCGCGCTTGACAGACATTGGTTCGCATTATTGGCGTTTCGGGGGGAATTGTCAAGAAGAATGCGGCGCGATTCACGCAGTTTGACCGGCTGGCGGCGATCTTCGCAAGCAAAAAACTTGACAAATGCCCGCGAGCCGTATGCAGTTTTCATGCATCATGACCGACCTTTCGATTATCATCGTCAATTGGAACACGCGGGAACTGCTGCGCCGCTGCCTCGCCTCGATTTATCGGCATTCCGCCGGGCTTGAATTCGCCGTGTGGGTGGTGGATAACGCCTCAACCGACGGCAGCGCGGAGATGGCAGCGCGGGAATTTCCGCAGGCGCGGCTTATTCGCAATCAGGAGAATGTCGGCTTTTCCCGCGCCAATAATCAGGCGTTGCGGCAGGCGGAAGGCCGCTATCTGCTGCTGCTGAACAGCGACACCGTGCTGCAAGAGAACGCGCTCCGGCAGATGGTGGCGTTCATGGATGCGCATCCGACGGTCGGCATCGCCGGATCGCGCCTGCTGAACGCGGACGGCACGTGGCAGCCGTCCTGCGATTTGTTTCCGCGCAAGCCGTTCGCCATGCTGCGCGACAAGCTGGCGGACGCGCTCTTGCCGGGAACGCGCGTCAAATGGGCGGATCGCATGCGCCAATGGAACGCGCGTGAAAATTTTTCGGTTGACTACGTGATTGGCGCGGTCTTGATGATTCGGCGCGAAACGTTTGCGCAGATCGGCGGGCTGGATGAGCGTTTTTTCATGTACGCGGAAGATATTGATTGGTGCTATCGGGCGGCGCGGGCGGGCTGGGCCACGCATTATGTCGGGACGGCGGCGATTGTGCATCTGAATCGCGGCAGCAGCGAGCCGACGCCGCAGCAGGCCGAGCGCCTGCGTCGCCTGCGCGACCAAAGCTTGCTGGCCTGGTACGGCAAGCATTACGGGCGGCTGAATGCGTGGCTGATGCGGCTGGTGTTCCTGCTGAAACGCCGGAAGTTTTTGGGGTAATACACTGTTTCGTTAATTTTTAGGAGCGCGAAATGTTGATTTCGCCTGTCAAATCAAGATTTGACACTCCTGATCGCAGAGCGTGGCGTTAATCGGCGGCGAGCGCGCGCTGCGCGGCTTTGAGCGCGTCCCAGACGTCCGGGCCGTTTTCCGGCAGACTGCCGACGCCGCACGCCAGCGAAAGCGGCAGGCGCGTCCCCTGAACGCTGATGTCGGCGCGTTCAAGCTGATCTTTCAAGGCGCGCGCGCGCGTTTGCCCGACGCGGCCGGGCATGTTCGGAAAAATCAGCAAGAAGAGGTTTTCCTCGTACCGGCAGGCCATGTCTTCATGGCGGATGCCGCCGCGAATCATCCGGCTGATTGTTTGCAACGCAAGATGAACCGCCTCGTTTCCATGCGTCTCGGCGACGGAGGAGAGGTTGTTGACATGCAGCAGCACGAGGCTGACCGGCGCGTTCCGGTTTTCTAAGCGGCGCGTCTCTTCTTCCAGCAAGCGGTCGGCAAAGCGGCGGCTATACAGGCCGGTCGCGCTGTCGCGGAGATTTTCCGCGCCGAACGAATCCCTGACTCTCGCCGCAATGCGGTCAAACATGCGGGCGTCGCGCTCGCGGGCTTCCTGCTGTTTCACCCGTTGCTGAATATCTTCTTCCAAGCGCCGGTTGACCGCCAGCAAATCGGCCAAAAACGCCGTGATGATTGTTTGAAAGCCGAACCCTAACAAGACTCCGGCCAGCACGACGGATTGCACGTGGCCGGTGCCGTGGCCTTGCAGATAGAAATAGATGAAACGCAGGCCAATCGCCAAGCCGATGCAGAAAAGAACCAAGCCGATGTTCATGAAGGATTTGAACGGGCGATAGACGATAAAAATCCGCAGAATCGTCACGATGGAGTTGCTGACATAGGCGGAGATGCTTTTCACTAATTTGGACGGGCGCAGGTTGCCGTTGACGCGAATCGGCACAGATGTCGTGACGATGTTTTTATTTCCGGCCTGAATAATGGTTTCCAGCGTGTAGGTGTAGCTGTTGAACACATTGAGCTTGAGCGCGGCCTCTTTGCTGATGGCGCGGAAACCGCTCGGCGCGTCCGGCACGCGCGTGTAGCTCAAGCGCCGGACAGCCCAACTCCCTAATTTTTGCAGCATCTTTTTGATCGGGGAAAAATGCTCAATCTCGGCAATCGGCCGCGCGCCGATGACGATTTCCGCGTCGCCGCTCAAAATTGGCTGAACTAACTTCGGAATGTCGGCGGCGTTATATTGATTGTCGGCGTCTGTGTTGACGATGACATCCGCGCCTAATTTCACGCAGGCGTCCAAGCCGCGCAGAAACGCCTCCGCCAGCCCTTTGTTTTGGTTGAATTTGACGATATGATCCACGCCATGCCGCTTCGCCACTTCAATCGAGCGATCTTTGCTGCCGTCGTCAATCAGCAGCCATTCAACGGCGTCGAACCCCTCGACTTGACGCGGCAGGTCTTTCAGCGTGACGGGAAGGGCGTTTTCCTCATTATAACAGGGAATTTGGATAATCAATTTCATGGCTTACGTTCCTTCCGCCTCGGCCGAAAAATGATTCATTTCAGAAATTTTGTTGACATTCTCAAACCGTTTCTTCATAAAGATGTTGCTGCTGGGCTTTGCCTGAGAAGTCAATCATTTTTTTAGAGATTATGTCGTCATCGCAAGAAATGGAGAGAAACTATCCATGAAAGCATGCTCGTCTTCACGTTCGCTCACGGCGTTCTTCCTGATGCTGCTCGCCTGCGCGTTAGGGGTTTTCCTTGCCGCAAAGGGCATTCGGAATGAATCGGTCATTGAAATGAACGGCGATATGCCGAAATATCTGATGAATGGCGCGTATTTTTACGATTTGGCGCGCGATCTGCTGAGCGGCCGCGCGTCGCTGAATATTTTCGAACATGCCTCGCGCTATTTTGCCCGCTATCCCGCCCTATCATTGGGGCATCATCCGGTGCTGTTAGGCGTCGCGCTCGCTCCATTTTACGCCATCTTTGGCGTGTCGGTGTTTTCCGCCCGCATCGGGATGATGGCGTTTCTGCTGCTCGGCATCGTCACGCTCTACTTGCTTGTCAAACGCTCGCATGACGAAACAGTCGCCGCCTTTTCCGCCCTGATTTTTGCGACAACGCCCTACATTATCCAGTTTTCGAGAATCGTGATGAGCGAATTGCCGACGATTTCGCTGCTGATCCTCACCACGTATTTTTTCTTCTGCTATTGCGACACGGACAAGCCGCGTTACGCCTATCTGCTCGGCATCGCCTTTGCGTTGAGCTTGTACAGCAAACATTTAGTTATTTTCATGGCGCCGATTTATCTCATCGTCTTGGCGCAGAAAAAGGGGCTGAACGCGCTCTTGCGCCGCGAAGTCCTGCTGACCATCGTGATGAGCGGCCTGTTGATCGCGCCGTTGGCGTTGATAACGATGAAATTTTCCCGCAGTAACGTGCGCTGGGTCGCGCAGGCGTCAATAGAAACGCGCGTCGCGTCTTCGAATTTGCTGTTTTACGTGCAGGTGATTTGGAGGCGCCATCTGACGTTGCCGATTTTGGCGCTCAGTGGGCTTGGCGCGCTGTTCAGCCTCATGCGGCGGGATGCCCGCGCCCTGTTCTTTCTGCTCTGGATCGTCTGCTGCTATCTGTTTTTCACCGGCTTAGGCATTCATGAACATGCGCGCTATGCGATCTTCTGGATTCCGGCATTTTGCGTTTTGGCGGCCTCAGTGGTTGATTTCTTCCCGCAGCGCTGGTGGAAAATTGCCGCCAGCGCGGTGATTCTGCTGGCAATCGCCTACCAGACGGCGATCTCGGCCGCCTCTGTCCCGGTGCATGCCAAAGGCTACGAAGACGCGGCCAAGTACGTAACCGCCCATCCCAAAGGCGATGCCATCCTGTATAGCGGCGTGATTGACACCAGTTATTTCGTCTTCTTCGTGCGGAAATATGATCCTGACAGAACGTTCATCGTTCTGCGCTCGGATAAAATTTTTGCCACGTCGCGCATGAATAAGATTATCGCGGAACGCGTTCAATCCAAAGAACAAATCCATGAATTGCTGCAAAAATACGGCGTCGGCTACGTAGTGTTAGAAGAGATGCCTTCCACGTCGCAGGCGCTGGAATGGCTGCGCGAAGAGGCGCATTCCGACCGCTTCATCCTGCGCGCAACCATTCCGTTCGATACCGATTTCAGATGGCTGAAGCAGGCGGCGTTAGGCGTTTATGAATACCAAGACGCCCGGCCTGCCGACCCGGAAGAGGTGTTGGATATGGATATCCCGTTGATGGGCGAAACGCTGCGAATTCGGATGAAAGACCTGCTGCCCGCAAAGTAGGCAGCAGCAACCGATCATTTGGGGAGCAAGAGCCGTCAGACACCTTGAAGGTGTCTGACGGCTTTCCTTTAGGCGTTTTCGGCGACGCCGAGCGCGAGAAGTTTGGCGGCTAACCTTTCCGCGCGGCGTTCCGCCTCGTCCGCTCGAATTCGTTCAGCCTCAGCCCGCCTTGCCTCAGCTTCGGCGCGTTGCCGCTCACGTTCGACGTTTCGAGCCTCAGTTTCGGCAAACGTCAGCACTAAGTCATGCTGTTCCGTATAGAATCGCGGCCAACGGGCTTGCAGGCGTTGAAATTCGCCGTTCCATGCGCCGAGCCACAGTTGCAGCGTTTGACTCCACTGCCAGCCCCGCGCATTCGGCGGAATCTCGTGATATTGGCTTTCATGCAGCCGCCAGCCCCACTGCTCATTTCCGACCGGATCGTAACAAAAATATTCCGCCGTGCGGAACGTCTGCTCGTAGAGCGTCTTTTTCATCCCTAAATCGTTCTGAATCGTAGACGGAGACGCCAATTCAATAATTACGTCGGGATAGCGGCCTTCTTCCTGCCAGACAATCCACGACTCACGATCCCGCGCGCCGTCAACGTTCGTGACGACAAAGACATCCGGCCCGCGATAATGTTTCCGGCGCACTTGATCCATGCTGAAATAGACGAACATGTTGCCTCCCGCAAAATAATCGGTGCGGTCGCGCCAATGCGCATGAAGCGACTCAAGCAGCAAATTCATGGCGAGACGATGCCAATTCGTTTCCATCGGGATGCCGTCCTCCGTCGGCAGATGCAATCCTTCCAGTTCCGTCACCATCGCATATTCACGCGTATCGAGTTCTGGGAAACGAACCGCAAGGTCATTCAGATCGTCTATGTTCTTTTGGGCGACAGCCATACGTGTCCCTCCTCTTTCGTGCCGCGAATATCCGCGTCCAGGCTGTAAACTGGACGTTCTCGGCGCAGCCCTTCTAAAAATTACGGCAATATTTGGAGCGCGGTTTTCTGCTTGAGATCATCGATCCAAGCGCGGAACAGGCGGCGCACCGTCTCCGGCGATTCAATATCCTCGCTGAACCGGTATTTCCGGCGAATGTAATCCATCCCTTTCATATACAGCAGCAGTTCGGCTTCGATATCCGCCTGCGGAACGGCTTGCTGCGTCAAGCGGGCGCGCAAATCGTCGGCATTCTCCTGATGATAGGCGTCCGCAAGATATTGGAACGCCAACGTCCGCATGAGGTCGCGCTCTTTCGGCTCCGCGAGATACTCGATTTCTTGCCGAAGAATGCGCCGCTCGACAAGATACGGCAGCGCGTCCTGCTCAAGCGTAGGGGAATCGCGCAGATTGGCGAACAGCCTGACCACAGGTTTATTGGTCTGCTCCCGAATTTCGCTGAGCAGGAGAAGATCGCGCCCCAAAATGGCGACGATTTTGTCAATCACTTCGGCGCGGGCAGTCAGCGGCGCGCAGAGGCTTGCCATGATCAGCAGCGCGGCGGCCGCGCATTTGAGTTCCTTTTTCATAACGAACGATGTTTTCTTGAGAAAAGTCGCCAAGCGTTCTTCCTCTTCGCAGTTTTTTTCTTGACTTTCTCTTATTTACGGCATACGCTTTGAATCACGCTGTTTCTGTGAACATGTTATTCACGCAAGAATCATTTATCACCGTTGACATTTTTGTCAACCTCTTTCAGAGAATTTGGAGGACAGGACGCATGAAAACAACGATAATAGGTGTGTTAATTGGATGCTGCGTGTTGATTGGCGCCGCGCCTCTTTATGCCGCCTTAGATTGGCGCATTGAATGGAGCGATGCCACGTCGCCTCAAACCGCCCGCGTCTATATTTTTAACCCGGAAGCGACCACGCAGACCTTTTCGCTGGAAATCGGAGACATGGCGAAAATCGCCGATGGCGAGGACGCCCCGCTGCTCATCGTCGGGCAGGATGTGTCGTTAGCGCTCAGCCCCAGCGAACGCAAGATTTTTGACATCATTGTGTATCAGGACATTGACCCCGCGCATCTGTACGCCATTGCGGGCGGCACGACCTATCAACTCTCCAAAGAAAGCTATCAGGCGTTGAGCCAGCGCTACGATTTAGGCGGCGCGGGGCGGCAATATCCCGTGTCCATCATGAAAATTGAGCCGACCGAGCGGCCGGGCGCGACGCAGAACGCTCGCTATATTTATCGAAGCGGGCGCGGCTATTGGACGATTGCGCTAGCCGACCATAATCAGGTGGCCGAGCACATCATCCGCACGGGCAACAACCTGAACGCGCAACATGTCAGCATTCAGCAGGCCATTTTGTATTACACGCACGGCAACACGCAGCTTTCCACCGAAGCGTTGAAAATCTGGCAGACCGCGTTCCCCGAATTGCGCAGCGCGGTGGCGACGCCCACGCCTTTGCCAAACTGCCTCAGTTTCATCGTCTATTCCGCCAGCAATCCGAGCCAATACGCCTCGCAGCGCAAGATTTCCATCGGCGACGTGTTAGGCTCGTCGGACGCCTCGCTGTCGCGCGTCGTGGCGGCGGAAGACGTGACGTACACCGTTCCGGCCAACGCGCAGGCGTCTAAATATACGGTCAAAGTCTTCCAGATGTCTCAACGCGGCCAATCAAGCGCGCAAAGCGAATACGTCAGCATCATCAAACACGACGCGAAGATTGAAAACGCGATTCGCATCGGCACGGCCGAAAATTACCAGCCCTGCGCGATTCAGGATGTCATTTATTACCTCAACCGCGAAGTCTCGTCCTTGACGACCGGCAAGACGCTGTGGCAGCGTTTGAACGGCAAAACAGGGCAGACGAATACCGGACAGCGCACCTGTTTTGGCGGGCGGGTGAACACGAATGCCTCTGCGAGTTATTCATCGTTCGACCAACTGTTCCTCGTGTTGGCCGTCGTCGTGCCGGTCAGCTTCTTTTTCCGCCGGAAAGACGGCAAGTAACCGCTTCCCTTCCGCGACCGCAGACCTGACAGGTTTTTAAAATCTGTCAGGTCTTAATATCCCGGTTCGCATTAAAATAGCGACTGCATGCACCCATTCCTTTTTGAACAAACTCCTTTCGCCATTCCTTCCCAAGTCGCGCTGATGATTATTGCGTTTCTCGCCGGACTCGCCCTTTCCATCCATGCCGGACGGCAATTCGGGCTGCCTCAACACGCTGTGAGAGATGCGGCCATGTGGGGATTTATCGCGTCATTTCTCGGGGCGCGGCTGTTCATGATCGGGGTAGAGTTCCTGCAAGGCTCTTTTCTTCTTGACAAAAATTGTTGTGTTCGTCTGTTTGAAGGGGGATATTCATTTCACGGCGGATTGTTCGCCGGAGGAATCGCGGCCATGCTGGTCGCCCGTTTGCATCGTCTTGCGTTGCCGCGCATGGCGGATGCGTTCGCGCCGGGGCTGGCGGCCGCCCTCTTCTTTCTGCGCATCGGCTGCCTGCTGAATGGCTGCGATTACGGCATTGCCGCCTCAGTTCCCTGGGCGCTTCCGATAGATGGCGTGTTCAGGCATCCGATCCAACTGTATGAAGGCGTCGGCAATCTCGCGCTGGCGCCAATGTTGATGCGGCTGAATCGGAAGCCGTTGCGCCCCGGCCGCCTGTTCGCGTTGTACATGTTGGCAAGTTCGTCGCTCCGGCTCGGCGTGGACATGTATCGAGATGATCCCCTCCGCTGGGGCGGCTTGACGCTGCCGCAATATCTTGCCGCAGGCCTGGCGGTCGCTGCCGGATGCTGCTTGTTGCGCAAACGCTGAATGTCTTCACGAAACGAGGCTTTTCAACGTGACGCCGACATCTCTCAACATGCGCTTAAACGTTTTGAGCGAGTCGCAACATCTAAAAACAGTGATCATCTTCGTCATTCCGTTTGCTCTAATCACGCGACAACGTGGGTGTGAATTTATGAAAACAATGCCGCGCCTGTTTGTGATTCTGTTGCTCATGGCCATCATCCCCGCCTGTCTGCTCGGCTGGATAATCGTCTGGCATGGCAGTCAAACAACCGGGGTTGAGGCCATTGACATGCTGCATGCGTTGCTGGCAACGGACGCATTCGTGCTATCAGTCGGGCTGATCCTGCTTGGAGCGCTGGCGGCGGCATTTTTGCTTTCGCGGAAAGTATTTGCGCCCTTTCGCCCGTTAGCGACAACGTTGCACTATGTCGCGGTCGGCGATTTGACCTCAGCGCGGCGGCATCTGCGCGACGGCAAACAGGCGATTCCCGCGAATCAGCCGTCGCATTCCCTGTATCGCGCCGACGATGCGCGCTCCGATCTTCAGCGCATGCTGGCCTCATTGGAAGAAGTGATTCGCCAGATTGCCAACCTCTCCGACGGGCGCATTCCAGAGAAGATTTCCCTGAAATCGGAGCGCGACGAATTTTCGCAGGCGTTTCAACGGCTCGTCGCCTATCTGCATGAAATCGTCGTTGTCGCCAATCTCTTGGCAGACGGCGATTTTCGGCAGGAATTTCACGCCCGCAGCCCCGAAGACATGCTGGGCAGCGCGTTCGAGAAGATCTCCGCATTACGACAGGTTATTGCCCAAATCATGTCGGAAGCCGGGCAATTTTGGGATGCGTCTGAGAATTTGAAAACCATCAGCAAAGAGATGGCCGACGGCTCGCTGCAAGCGGCGCAGAACGTGAAGCTCGTCTCTGAAACCAGCCAGCAGATCAGCCAATTAGTCAACAGCATCGCCGCCGCCATCGAAGAGCTTTCGACAAGCAGCCGCGAAGTTTCGAACAACACTCGCAATGTCGCGGCGGTGGTCGCGGACGCTGTGCAGAAGACCGATTCGGTCACGCGCATCATCGCGCTGCTCGAAACGCAGTCAAAAGAGATCGGCCAAATTACCAAACTGATTACGGCGATTACGCAACAGACGAATTTGCTGGCGTTAAATGCGACGATTGAGGCGGCGCGAGCGGGCGAAGCCGGGCGCGGCTTCGCGGTTGTGGCGAATGAAGTCAAGGATTTAGCCCGCGAAATTGCGACGGCGGCGGAGAATATCACCAAGAAAATCGGCGCGATTCAGCCCGGCATTCAAAATGCCGTGACCGCCATGCACGATGTCACCACGATTATCGAGAACATTAACGACATCACGAAGCAGATTGCGTGGGCGGTGGAACAGCAAACGCTGACGACGAACACGATTTCGCATGAAATCGCTCATGCCGCGATAGGAACGAATGACGTGACTTCCGCCATCGGCGAAGTGGCGTCCGCCGTGCAAAATACCTCGGATCAGGCGGTGTTCGTGCTGATGGCGGCGGATGAATTGGGCTTGTTGGCGAATCAACTGCATGCGCTGGTTGATAAATTCAAAATTGAGGCCGCTTAGCAGGCCGTCGCGATCTTTTTATCGCATTGACGCTTGACAATCTGCGCGTCAGGATACATGATAAAATGATTCACTACGAGAATGCATCAGAATTGATGCAGACCGTTCGCGAGCAATGTTTTGCGCGAAGCGTCAATTCCATTTATAATATTTCAGATAGTTGGAACATGCATGTTTACAAGGGGGAAAGAAGCATGCCCACCGTGTTTGGGGATTTTCTGGAAGCGGATGACCAACATGAATTTTTGACAATCGCGTTTTCTGCAAGCGATATTCCTTTGCAAAAACGTTGGCGCAATAACGGATTGTCTGCCGATTTCCTCGCCAATTATTGGGGAACGTTTTTTCCAGAGTATGATCAAATGTCTCTGCTGCGAAAAAAAGAGATGAAAAATTCGATTGCGTATGTCGCCAATGAACTCTTGGAAAATACCATGAAGTTTCACGATATTCAACAGCATGCGCCAATTTCCTTGAAAATTGCCATGCTGGAAGAAGAATTGCGATTTTACGTGACCAATTGCGTCTCTCTTGAAAACGCCGCCGAGTTTCAAGCCTATATTCAACACTTATTAACGCATAACTCGGAAGAATTATATTTTGAGCAAATCGAGAAAAATGCGCGGGGAGAAGATGAAACCATCTCGCGCTTAGGCTTGTTGACATTGCTGAATGACTATCATGCCAAATTAGCATGGAAATTCGAGCAGAGCGGCGCGGAAACGAGGGGAATCATTGTGACAATCATGGCGTCTATCCCGATCCTGTCGCCATGACGAATTGAGTCGCAAGGCGGGCAGCATCGTTATTGCATACAGGCAGCATGTTCGTGTCGTCTAATCAATATAGAGATGAGCATTGATTTTTCATATCTTGGTGAGGGCGGAACTTCAAACGTCTTCAAGACGTTTGAAGTCTTTTATCAATGATCAACGTTTGCCTCTATAATTATTTTGGCATCTGCTCAAAGAATTGCGTGATGAGAGGAGAATTCGCGTTA
>CAZCGG010000037.1:2718-7552 GCA_964498135.1 uncultured Candidatus Moduliflexus sp. | reverse complement strand
TAATTATTTTGGCATCTGCTCAAAGAATTGCGTGATGAGAGGAGAATTCGCGTTATGAAAAAAGTGACCGGCGATGAGTATCAAATCACCTATGATCAGGCCACTGCGACGATTGAATTTACCGGATCGGTTCGATTGCTCGGCGCGTCAAGCTACGGCCCGATTATTGATTTATTGGATGAAGTCGTGGATATGCATCCCAAAACCATTACGCTGCAACTGAAAGACCTCCAATTCTTAAACAGTTCGGGCATTAACGCGCTTTCAAAATTCGTCATTCGGGTGCGCAATGAAAAACAAAGTCAAATCATCGTGTATGGAACGGAAAAATTTCCGTGGCAATCGAAATCGCTGCGCAACTTGCAACGGCTGATGCCGGAATTGAAATTAGAAATCGCATGACGTATGAACGCGCGTTTCATTGCAATGCGTAGAGCGCGAGGCCGCATTCTCGGCGCGTTCATCATTCTTTTGGCGGTCGCCGTCTGCCTGTCCGCGCCGTCTTGCTCGCGCGACGCGCCGACGCGCAAGCCGCTCACCGTCGCCTTTGTTCCGGGCGTCGCCGACCCGTTTTATCACGCGATGGAGCGCGGCATGCGCGCGGCGGCGGCGGAGCGTGGCATGCGCTTGATTGTCGCCGACTATCCGAACACATGGGGGCCGCAGGCGCAAATCCCCGCGCTTGAGGCCGTCGCGGCCGCCCATAAAGACATTGACTTACTCGTCATCGCCCCAACCTCTGTAGATGCCCTGATTGCGCCGCTAAACGTCTTGCATGAGCGCGGCATCCAGATGATCACTGTTGACACGTTTCTCGGCGATGGCAATTATGCCGCAGAGAGCGACTATTCCTTCCCATTGGCCTACATCGGCACAAATAACGAATCCGGCGGCAAAAGAATGGCCGAGCAATTCGCGGAACTGCTCGGCAAACGCGGCAAAATCTACGTCAACACCACGAACCCGGACGTGTCATCCGTCGAAGGCCGCGTCAAAGGCTTTTTGGCCGGAATCGCGGAATTCCCCAACATGGAAGTCGTCAAAGTGGATTATTGCCTCGACCTTCAGGAACTGGCGCGGGCGCAGACGTTGGCCGCGTTGCAGACTTACCCCGATATTGTCGGCGTTTTCGGCACGAACGTCTTTAGCGCGCAAGGCTCGCATCAGGCGGTCGTGGATGCCGGATTGACCGGCGCGATTACGATTGCGTCATGGGACGCCACGCCGGAATTGATTGCCGCGCTCCGCGCCGGGCAGATTGATCTCGTCTTGGCGCAAAAACCGGCGGAAATGGGCGCGCTGGCGATTGAATGGGGCGCGAAATATTTGACGTATCAGATGCCCATCCCCAAAAAGATCACGCCCGGCTTTGAATTTTTTACCCGCGATAACGTGAATGACCCGGCCATGCAGCCGTTTATTTATTAGACCTCTTGCAAAAGTCCATTCCGTTCGCCCTGAGCCTGTCGAAGGACGGATGAACACTTCCTGCACACGCCCTTCGACAGGCTCAGGGCAAACGGGAGGACTTTTGTAAGTCTATTCATGTCACGCTTTCGGCGTTTGATCGGCTGGACGACGCTCTTGGCTATCATCATGTCACCCCGTCAGGGTTGAAAAACGGAGGTCGCATATTCACTCTTGAAATTATTTACGAAAACGCTCTGTTGCTTTATCGGCGTCATTCTCGCGCAATCAAGCCTGACGATTGCGCTCTTGACCAGCATCACGCGGCAGCATAACGCGGAAAACGCGCTGAAAGAACTCCGCAGTGAAGCCGGAATCGTCCGCGAAAATTACATGACATGGAAGCGGGTGATTTGGAAAACGCTGCTGGATATTCGCCGGGATGCCGTGCTGCTCGATGCGCTGCGACAGCGGCCGGAGCGCGCGTTTCAACAGGCGTCGCTGGCCTATCTGGAAAAAATCTCCGGCATGGCCGGAATTGACGTGCTGCTCTTGCGCTACGCCCGGCGCGGGCAAGCCGACATCATTCCGATCACCTCGAATAATTTCTCGTTTCTCGAACTGCAACCGCTTGAGCGCCGGAAGCCGCATCCTTATTTGACCGCGCAATTTATCGGGCAGCAGTTGTGCCTGATCGGGATTGTCGGTATCGAATCGCCCGGCGCGGAGCCTCTCGCCGATCTCTTTTTGATAAAACGGTTGGATCGTGAATTCTGTCAGCAGTTGATCGTCAATCGCCCGTCGCAGGCCGCGTTCTTCTTAAATTCCGCGTATCTCGCCGGAACACAGGCCATGCCGTTCAAGCTCGACGCGCCGAATGCGCCCGCGTATCTCATCGAAATGCGGCGGATCGGCGAACATGCCGCCGTGTTCCCCATCGAGCGCGTCGCGGAGGCGCAGCCGCTTTTTCTGCGCATCACGCTCTCAAACGCCGGATACATGAAACGCTTAGCGACGCTCGAGCGCGCGGTCTGGTCGGTCACGGCGCTGAGCGCGGCATTGGCGGTGGCGTTCGGCCTCTTGCTTTCGTCCACGATTACGCGCCCGATCCGCAAGCTGCTTTCCGCGATGCAGCGTATCCGCGCCGGTCTGTACGACACCGCGCTGGAAGCGCGTTCGCGCAGCGAAATCGGCG
Source organism: uncultured Candidatus Moduliflexus sp. (assembly GCA_964498135.1). GTDB lineage: Bacteria > Moduliflexota > Moduliflexia > Moduliflexales > Moduliflexaceae > Moduliflexus. Next base: position 4,950 of record CAZCGG010000037.1, on the reverse strand, counting down.
AGTTAGTGCGCGGATTCAACGAAATGGCGCGGAAAATTCACTGGGACAAAGAGCGGATGCAGGCGTATATTCACGAAATTACGGTGCTGAAAGATTATAACGAAAAGATCATCCAATCCATCCGCGCCGGGTTAGTGATTTTCAACGCGCAAGGCATGGTGGAAAAAGTCAACCGCGCCTTTGTGGAGCAGTTTGGCCTGAATGAGTCGAGCGTGTTGGGCAAAGCGGCGCGCGACCTGCCGCTCGGCCTGTTCGACGCCGAGAGCTTAGGGCAGTTGCGCGCCATCCTGCGCGGCGAGCGGCAGGAATATGCGCGCATTGTCCGCCTCGACCGCCATCAGGTGTACGACTTGAAAGGCTACCCGATTTTCAGCCATGACGCGGAGGCAAGCGAACCGGCGCGTCCGTTCGGCTGCGTCGTGGTATTGGAAAATATCAGCAAAAAAATCGAGTTTGAGGAAAAAATTTTTCAGGCGGAAAAACTCTCGTCCATCTCGATGCTTTCCGCCGGAGTCGCCCATGAAATCAATAATCCACTTAGTTCGATCATGACGAACGCGCAGAATTTGCTCGAGGAAGAATCTGACGCGGAAAAGCGCGTGTCGCTGCGCTGGATCGAGCAGGAAACGCGCCGCATTGCCGCGATTGTTCGGAAATTGCTGGAATTTTCGTCGCCGCCTCCGCGCGAGCAGTCGGGCGCGGACGTGAATCAAGTGATTTCCGAGACGCTCACGCTGCTGTCGTATTCGCTGAAACGGACACAGCAGATTGACATCACGACTGACTTGGCCGACGGGCTGCCGCTTGCCAGCATGAGCACCGACGAGTTGAAACAGGTGATGCTGAACCTGCTGAAAAATGCGATGCAAGCGATTGAGCGGCAAGGCGAGATTTGCGTTCGCACGGCGCATGACGCGTCGGCCGCCGCCATTCTCGTGCGTGTCGAAGATAGCGGCTGCGGCATCTCGGAAGAGTTGCTGCCCCGCATATTCGATCCGTTTTACACCACGAAAACGCGCGGCGATGGCACGGGATTGGGCTTGTCTGTCGTCTATGGCCTGTTGACAAAGTATGGCGGCGCGATTGCGGTTTCAAGCCGCGTCGGTACTGGCACGCAGGCGCAACTCACGCTGCCGGTTTTGGCTGAATAACGGCGGTTTTCCCGCCGCGAAATTCCTTGAATGCGCCGCATTTTTCTTGACAGGCGTTGCATTCAAAGACAGGATCATTTTGATTCGAGAACGGTTCTTTGGCGAAGTCGTGAAATGTTTCTATTTTTAGAAACATGAAAAAGCCTGTTGTTTTTCTGTCTAATCACTTGTTCGGCTTCATACTTAACGTTACAGAAAACTATGGCGATCCATACGTATGCAAATACCTCCAGAATTAACAAGAAGTATTATAGAGTTTTTACAAGGTTTACCATTAGTTCGTGAAAAAAATGGGAGAGAGAGTTTCCTATTAAATGCAAATTTGGATCAAAAATTAATGAATCAAATTTCTTTCGAGGAACCGGCCTTTGTATTTTTTCAGAAACTTCTCCCTGTTCTCATCCAATATGGTCGGCTTGAAGATGGCCGTGATCCTCTTGAAGCTATACTTGAGGCGACAAAAGAGCTTATTGGAACTGACAAGAGAGCGTACTGTAATGAACTAATATTGATGTGGTATAAATTTTTGTTGGAACAAGCAAAGGGAAATAAAGGTGGTTTGATTAAAAAGGGATTTGAAATTTCTAAAATTGCGCGTATCACTATTCTCCTACTTATGATGCTATTACTTGTTCTCGGCCTTATAGTCGGTCTTGACATTCATCCAATTTCTCTGATTAAAAACTTTCTTACATCGCCAACAATGATTTTGTCTGATAGTGCCATTCATCATATTGGAAATGAGACGTACACTGATTGGGAGATTCCTGCGCCAGAAGAAGTGGGTTATAGTAGAGAATTTGCGATAAAGTCCCCCCCTATATCTAATGGAGTTCTGTTATTAAAAAGTAAGGAAATTAATGAAACGAATCGTGTATTTGTTAATAATTTTGAGACAGAATCTTTGCCTATCAGCCCAGATCGTAAGCAATGGACACCAATATCGATCTGTATCCCTCAACAGTATTTAAAAGTTAGAGCTAATAAAATACGGATTGAGGCCGGGAGCGATCCTAACGATCCCAATAATCCTGATGACTTTATGATTAAAGATATAAAAATTTTTGTTGTAATGCAATAA
>CAZCGG010000037.1:1303-2618 GCA_964498135.1 uncultured Candidatus Moduliflexus sp. | reverse complement strand
GTTGAAAAACCATAGAACAGAACACTTGAAAAGAAACGACTGATGAGGCGGCATTGTGAACAGGGGCGACAATGCCGCCTCTTATACACCCAACGCCCCCAACATGTCGGCGTATGTTGATGAGCGACACATGATGCGGTTCATGGTGTGGTTTCATCTGCATAGGCCAGGAAGAGAGGATGTTCATGATGGATCAAAAAAGGCTGAATGTCGTGATGATCGTTAGTCTGGTGGGATGTATTCTGGGGATGACGGCAAGTTTTGCGGCGGCTCAAAGCGAAACGCTGCCGAACATCAAAATTTTGGCAACCGGCGGCACCATCGCTGGCGCGGGAGTGTCCAGTACGCAGTATGAGGGCTATCAAGCGGCGGTCACACCAGTGGATCAATTGCTGAAAAACGTTCCCGAATTGAGCAAGATCGCCAACATCTCTGGCGAGCAAATCTGCCAGGTCTCCAGTGAGAACGTGAACAACGAAATTTTGCTCACGTTAGCGAAGCGGATTAATGAACTGCTTGCCATAAACGACGTGGATGGCATTGTCATTACGCACGGTACCAATACGCTGGAAGAGACCGCATATTTTCTCAACTTAACGGTGAAGAGCAGCAAACCGGTCGTGATGGTTGGGGCGATGCGACCGGGTACCTCAATGAGCGCTGATGGGCCGATGAATCTGTTTCGCGCCGTCGTCGCTGCCGGGAGCAAAGATGCGCTTGACAGAGGCGTTATGGTCGTGATGAATGATCAGATTATCGGCGCGCGGGATATGCAAAAGACGGATACGATCACTGTTGATACTTTTAAAGCCCCCATCTTCGGGTACCTCGGGTACGTCATTGATGATCGCGCCTACTTTTACAGATCGGGAAATCGCAAGCATACCTCGCAGACCGAATTTGATGTAGCTGGACTGACCGAACTGCCGAGAGTCGATATTGTGTATGGGTACCAGAACGACTCGCGGGAAGGGTTTGATGCGTTTGTGAATGCCGGGGCCAAGGGCATTGTGCATGCCGGGGCCGGAACGGCTGCTATCAGCGGCAATATGCTGCCGGCAGTTGAGGACGCTGTGAAAAAAGGAGTGGTGGTCGTGCGCTCGCCGCTGGGGATTATCACGCATAACATGGAAGTTGATGATGATAAATATGGCACGGTCGCCGGCGACACCCTCAATCCGCCGAAAGCACGTATTCTGCTCATGTTAGCGCTGACGAAGACCAGCGATCCCAAAGAAGTGCAGAAGATATTTGACACCTATTAATACGATTATGCCGCTGCATTGCCCCGTGAAACCTGAAAGGTTGAGGAAAA
>CAZCGG010000037.1:0-1203 GCA_964498135.1 uncultured Candidatus Moduliflexus sp. | reverse complement strand
CTCTGAAGCGATTGCTGAGTTGAAGAAGACAGGTCGGTATCAGCGCATGTTGGAGAAATACCATCTTAAAGGGTCAGGCGAAGACTTGCCGAAATAAGCATCACTCTCATGTCATTGGTGATCCGTGTCAACGATGAAGATGCCTAACAATGGCTTGCAGGTGACGCGAGAAAGCGGGCGAAAAAATTGATTGCCAAAGGTCAAGTTTCGTTGCGCCCTCCTTCCCGCGCCCATGAAGCCGGTCGTTCTCCGTGAACGCACAAGGCCGCGTCGCGGAGCCACGCGGCTGCGCCAGACACGCACGCTGAACCGCGTGGTTCACTATTCAATTTTCCCCGCCCGACACCTCTTTAATCCGTTGAATGACTTGCCCAATCACGACATCCGGCGTGGACGCTCCGGCGGAGATGCCGACCGATTGCGCCCCGGCAAACCACTCCGCCCGCACATCGTCCGCCGATTCCACCTGATGCGCACGCGGATTGATCGTTTTCGCAATCGTCGTCAAGCGGCAGGTGTTCGCGCTGGTCAGCGAGCCGATAATCACGATGACATCATGCTCATACGGCAGGCGGCGGATTTCTTCCTGATGTCTGGCGGTCGGGGCGCAAATCGTGTTGAAAAATTTGATTTCCCGGCATTTCGACGCCAACACTGCGAGGATCTGCTGCACGTTTTCGATGTCCTGCGTGGATTGCACGACCACGCCGATCCGCCCAGGATAATGGGCAAACGCGCCACCCGCTTCTTCCGGCGAGGCAATCACCATCGCTCGATCCACCTGCCCAGCGATGCCGACAACTTCATCATGCCCGTGATCGCCGATGACGACGACGTGGTAGCCCTCTTCCTGCAATTGCCGGGTGACTTCGTGGATTTCTAACACGAGCGGACACGTCGCGTCCACGATTTTCAGCCCTTTCCGGCGGGCGGCTTCGTAAATTTCCGGCGTCGCGCCGTGCGCCCGAATCAGCAGGATGCCCGCGTCAATTCGTTCCAGCGAATCCGCCATGCGGATGCCGGCGGCGTCAAGCTCATTGACGACATGTTCATTATGCACGATTTCGCCGAGCATGTACACCGGCAAATCTTCCTTCCTCGCCGTTTCAAGGGCAATCCGCACCGCCCGCTTCACGCCCGAACAAAACCCCGCGCTCTTTGCAAGATGAATATTCATGACACAATATTTAACGCAAAAGACGC
>CAZCGG010000036.1:0-26210 GCA_964498135.1 uncultured Candidatus Moduliflexus sp. | reverse complement strand
TTATGCGGCAAGGCGACCGCCGGACTTGCGGCGCGAGCCGTGCCGCTGGTCATGCCTCGCGCCCATGATTGCGTCACGCTGCTGCTCGGCGGCCGCGAGCGGTATCAACGCGAATTTGAGGCCGAACCCGGCACGTATTGGCTGACGAAAGATTATATCGAACGCGGCGCGGATACGGGCATGGCGCGTTCGGCGGGAATGGACATCGGCGGCGATCCGCAGGCGATGCGCGACGAGTACGCGGCGAAATACGGCAAGGAGAACGCCGACTATTTGATGGAAGCGATGGGCGCGTGGCAGAGGCAGTATCGCCGCGCCGCGTTCATTGACATGGGCCTCGGCGACAGCGCGGCGGTCGAAATATCCGCGAGGAACGAGGCGGCGCGGCGCGGTTGGGCATTCGAGAACATGCGCGGCGATCTTGGGCTGATGCGCCGCCTGCTTGACGGCGATTGGAATGAGGACATTTTGATCGCGCAGCCGGGCGAAGAAGTGGTGATGACGGGCGATGCGCGGATTGTCATGAGCGCGAAAAATCTTGACAGAAATGGCCTGGGAATCACCGGATTATGATAGACATTTTTACGAGTTCCATTAGACCTCTTGCAAAAGTCCATTCCGTTCGCCCTGAGCCTGTCGAAGGGCGCGCGCAGGAAGTGTTCATCCCTTCGACGGGCTCAGGGCGAACGAAATTACGGGGCAAAAACGACTTATGCAAAAGTCTATTCAAAAAAATAGAGATTTGGTAAAATGATGTAAGACGGAAAACATGAATACATTAATGAAAAATAATGCCGCGCGCATGATGGCGGTGGGGCTGCTGCTGTGGTGTTCATGGTGTTTGGTGGGCTTTACGTGGGGCGATTCGCTTGCGCGGAATGTCAAAAAAGGGAATCAGCTTTTTCGCGCCGGGCAATACGAACAGGCGTTGCAGGCGTTCACGGAAGCGGACGTGAACAGCCAAGCCGGTGATCCGCGCTTGCCGCAATTATACAAAAATATCGGCAACACGCTGACGAAATTGGGAAAATTCACGGAGGCGGCGGCCATGTATAACAAGGCTGACGACGCCTCGCAGAACGCCGCGTTCAAGGCGGATGTGCGCTATAATTCCGGCAACGCTTGGATGAAGCAGCAGCAATATCAGCAGGCTGTCGAAGCCTATAAACAGGCGTTAAACCTGAATCCGAATCACCGCGAAGCGCGGCAAAATAAGGAATTAGCGGAAAAATTGCTTGTCCAGCAGCAGAAACAGCAAAAGCAGCAGCAAAATAATCAGAACAACGAGCAGCAGAAAAAAGAGCAACAACAGCAGCAATCATCGCAGAATCAGCAGAATCAGCCGCAAAACAAACCACAACAGGAACAGGACAAACAACAGCAGACGCCGGAAGATCAGCAGGAGCAGCAAACGGCGCAGGCGCAAGAATCGCCGAAAGGCGAGGAACGGCAATTGCCGAAAGAAGAAGCCTTGCGGATTCTTGACGCGCTCAAGGAAAAAGAACAGTCGCAGCAGCAGCAACATCAAGTCGCGCCGCGCCCGGTTGAAAAAGATTGGTAATTTCGCAGAAACTTCGTTTTTGACGTCCTCAGAGCTTTGTAATGGCATGGAACGTTGTGGTCAAGGAAAGCTGTCAGACACCTTGAAGGTGTCTGACAGCTATGCCCATAACCTCTTCTGTCAATACACGTATTTATTATGAAAAAAACGCGCATTCTCTGTTTTTTAATATGCGTGCGACTTCTCGCGCTGGCGTCGTTTGCCGCCGCGCAAGACATCCAATTTCAGGCCGAAGTTGACAAAACGCGCCTGACCGCGCAGGATGTGCTGGTCTTATCATTTTCCATCAGCGGCGGCGATATTGATTTGAACATGACGCCGGAACTCCCTGATTTATCAAAGGATTTCGACATTTTGCAAGGGCCGAGCCGCTCCACGCAGATTTCGATTGTCAATGGCAAGCAATCCAGCGCGCTGACGTTGCAATATGCGCTTTCCCCGAAACATGCCGGAACGCTGGAAATCGGCGCGGCGACGCTGGCGTACAAGAACCACACCTACACCACGCAGCCGATTGCCGTTGAAGTGCTGGACGCGCCCGCGCCGGGGCAAGCTTCGCCGCAAGCCGCGCCGGACGGACAGACACCGACGGAAGACACCGCGCCGCAGCTGTATCTTCACGCTGAAGTTGACAAGCCGACGGCTTACATCGGCGAGCAGCTCACCGTCTCGTTCTGGCTCTACACGCAACTCAGCATCGCGGGGTATGAAATGAAGCAGCAGCCGAATTTCACCGGATTTTGGGTCGAAGAGCTGCGCATTCCGCAGCCGCCGAAATTAGAATATCGGACGATCAACGGGCAGCAGTACGGCGTCGCGCTGCTGAAACGGTTCGCGCTGTTCCCCACGTCCAGCGGCGAATTGACGATTGATCCGATGCTGATGGTGTTTGCGGTGCGCGTGAATGGCAGGCAGCGCGATCCGTTCGATATTTTCAACGACCCATTTTTTGATCGGACGCAAGAAGTCGTGCGGAAATCGCCGCCGCTGACCGTGAACATTCTGCCGCTGCCGGAGGAAAACCGTCCGGCGGCGTTCAATGGCGATGTCGGGCATTTCAGCATGGCGGTTGAGGCCGCGCCGCGCGAGGTCACGCAAGACGAGCCGGTCACGGTCAAAGTGGCGATTCAGGGAAATGGCAACATCAAAACCGTCAAAGAGCCGGTGATGACGCTGCCGGAATCGGTCAAAAAATACGACACGCAGATTACAGAAACGCCGTACCCGATGCAAGAGCCGCTGCAAGGGGAAAAGGTCTTCGAAACTGTGATTATCCCGACGGAAAGCGGCGCGATTGAGCTTTCGCCGGTTGAATTTTCATATTTCGATCCGGCGCGGAAAAGCTACCAAACGCTGCGATCCGAGCCGATTGCGCTGACCGTGCGCCCGAAAAGCGCGGCAGACGCCCCGATTGAGCGGAAAATCACGACGAAAGAAGACATCAAGCTGTTAGGCAAGGATATTCGGTTTATCAAAACCGACGTGCCGCGCCTGAAAAATCAGGGCGGAACGTGGTATCGAAGCGGGTGGATGGATGCCGCGTATCTGCTGCCGTTCTTTCTGATTGGCGGGGCGCTCCTGTATAAACGCCACCTCGACCGGCTGATGAGCGACATCGGCTACGTGCGGCAGCGCGGAGCGAATAAACGGACGATGCAACGCTTGAAACGCGCGTCCGACCTGCTCAAGCGCGGCGAAGCGAAAGAGTTTTACGCCGCCGCGTCCAGCGCGCTGCGGCAATATGTCGGCGATAAATTGAATCTGCCTCCGGCGAGCCTGACGGACAGCGAGGGGCTGCAGCGGATCGACGAGATGGGCGTTGACGCCGAAACGGCCGCGCTGCTCAAACGCTGTCTTGACCAATGCGATTTCGTCCGTTTCGCGGCGGTCACGGGCGAGGAACACGAGATGGACGCCCTGCTCCGCGACGCGGAACAGGTGATTGAGCGGATTGAAGCGAGCAAAATCGGGCGTTCCGGCGCGAAAAATCAGGCGATTCCGGTGGCGCTGCTGCTGTTCGGCGCAGCCGCGCTGTTGCTGCCCGCAACGGCGCGCGCCTCCGCCGCCGACGATCTTTTCCGGCAGGGCAACGCGTTCTATGAAGCGGGCAAATTCGCGGAAGCTATCGCAATGTACCAGCAAATCGTTGATTCCGGCCTGCGAAACGGCTATGTGTATTACAATTTGGGCAACGCGCTACTGAAGCAGAATCGCATCGGCGAGGCGATCTTGCAATATGAGCGGGCGAAACGGCTGCTGCCCCGCGACGAGGATGTCGCCTACAATTTAGAATACGCCCGAGCCTCGACGATGGATAACGTCACGGCGGCGTCCGGCAGGCTGGCGGCCGCCTTCGAGCGCGCGCGCGCGCATTTCACGCCGCAGGAAGTCGCGGGCTTTTTCTGGCTATGCTATCTGCTGCTGACCGCGCTGATTATCGCGTTCATTTTCGCGCCGCACGAGTGGAAACTCCGCCTGATTTATTTCATGCTGCTGCCCGCGTTCTGCGTGTTAGGATCGGCGGTGCTGCTGCTGACGCAAATATCGCTGGAAGACGGCAATGAGGCGATTGTGATTTCCGCGAAAGCGGACGCAAAAACCGGCCCCGGCCCGGAATATTCGACGATTTTTGAAATTCATGAGGGGGCGAACGTCCGCATTCAACGGGAAAAGCTGGACTGGGTGGAAATTAAGCTGCCGAATAAGGTCATCGGCTGGGTGCGCCCGCAGGATGTCGCGGTGATTGCGCCCTCGCGGTAATGCCGCCGCCGCGCAAAGGCTCGCCTCTTCGCGCGGTGGTTTCGCCGTCGCCTCTCCTCGCATATAGCAATCCTAAATGAAATATATCCTCCTATGTAAATCAGGAGCGTCAAATCAAGATTTGACGCTCCTGAAAAACTGTGCGGCGCTGCTGAATAATGCGATAGTATCCAATATTGCGGATTCGACAAAGTTGTATCTTTCTCATGCGCATATTCACAAGATTGTTCGCAAAATGGCCTGATTTTTCTCGATAATTTTGTTTTACATATTGTATTATCAGAGGTTATGCGCATTGGCAAACATTTTGAATGTTCAAGACAAACACGATTTTTAACATGACAAACATGCGCAACCTGCTCGCTGTGAGGTCTTTCCGGCAACATTGAACGGGAAGCCGCCGCAGCGAATATCTATGAGGTTGAAAGGCTATGATGGAAAGCTTGCCAAACCAGCAGCGACAAGGATTATACGAACCGGCATTCGAACATGATAATTGCGGCGTCGGGTTTATCGTGAATATCAAAGGCCGCAAATCCCACGAAATTGTCAGAAATGGCATTCAAATTTTATTAAATTTAGCGCATCGCGGCGCGACCGGCTCAGACCCGGACACCGGCGACGGCGCGGGAATTCTCGTGCAGATTCCCGATGAATTTTTCCGCAAAGAATTGCAAAAACAGCAGATTGACCTGCCGACGGTGGGGCGGTATGGCGTCGGCAATATTTTTCTCCCCACAGATACCGTTGAGCGCGCCTTGTGCGAAGAATGGATTGAAGCGGTTGTGTCGGAGGAAGGGCAGCTCTGTTTCGGCTGGCGCGACGTGCCTGCCGATTTGAAGAAAGCCGGGCGCACGGCACGCGCCGCCGCGCCGGTCTTCAAGCAGATATTTGTCGGGCGCGGTGCGAATGTCTCGGATCAAGCCGCCTTTGAGCGCAAATTATATATTATTCGCAAAAAAATTGAAAAGAAAGTCCTGAATTCGGATATTACCCTGAAAGATTTGTTTTTCGTGTGCAGTTTGTCGTCCAGAACGATTGTGTATAAAGGCCAATTGAAATCTGAGCAGTTGAAAGATTTTTATCCCGATTTGTCGGATCCGGCCTTCCGGTCGGCGATTGCGCTCGTGCATTCGCGTTACAGCACGAACACGTTCCCGTCATGGCGCTTGGCGCACCCGTACCGGATGCTCTGCCATAACGGCGAAATCAACACGCTGCGCGGCAACATCAACCGCATGGCCGCCCGCGAGCATGTCTGCCAAAGCGAGTTGTTCGGCAAAGAGTTGGCCAAAGTGTTTCCGGTCGTCACGCCGGGCGGCAGCGATTCCGCGACGTTCGACAACGCGCTGGAATTTCTCGTGCTGACCGGCCGCGATTTGCCGCATGCGGTCATGATGATGGTGCCGGAGGCGTGGGAAGGCAACGTGAATATGGAGCCGGAAAAACGGGATTTTTACGATTACCATTCCTGCATGATGGAAGCGTGGGACGGCCCGGCCTTGATTGCGTTTTCCGATGGCCGCTATATCGGCTCGATGCTGGATCGGAACGGCCTGCGTCCGGCGCGGTACTGCGTCGTCAATCACGAAACCGTCGTCATGGGATCGGAAACCGGCGTGCTGCCGATTCCAGAGGAAGAAATCACCTTCAAAGGCCGCTTGCAGCCGGGCAAAATGCTCCTGATTGACACGGAAGCCGGGCGGATTATTGACGATAAAGAATTGAAAATGAAATATGCGACGCAGAAGCCCTACGGTCAATGGATTCGGGAAAATATGGTCGCGCTGGACGAACTGCCGGAGCCGAAACGCATCCCTCCCAGCGATCCGAAAACGCTGACCGAGCGGCAGCGCGCCTTCGGCTATACGCACGAAGACGTGAAATTTCTGCTCTATCCAAAAGCCGTCGAAGGGCTGGAAGCGACCGGCTCGATGGGGTCTGACACGCCGCTGGCCGTGCTGTCGAACAAGCCGCAGCCGTTGTTCACCTATTTCCGGCAACTGTTCGCGCAGGTGACGAACCCGCCGATTGACCCGATCCGCGAGGAAGTCATCATGGCGGAAGAGAGCAAGCTCGGCATCGAGCAGAACATGCTGGAAGAAGGGCCGCAGCATTGCCGCGTTTTGCGCTTGCCACGCCCGATTCTGACCAATGCGTCGCTTGCGAAAATCCGCGAGTTGCAGCATTATCATCTGCGGGCGACGACGATTCCGATTCTGTTTCAGGACACCGGCAGCGAGCATGATTTGGAAAACGCGATGGAAGAACTGTTCCGCAAAGCGGACGATGCGATTGCCGCCGGATTTACGCTGCTGATCCTCTCGGATCGCGGCGTGGACAGTGATCATGTTCCGATTCCGATTTTGCTGGCCTGCGCGGGCGTCCATCATCATTTAATCCGCAAAGGGACGCGCAACCGCGTCAGCCTGATCGCCGAAACCGGCGAGGCGCGCGACATGCACCATTTCGCCCTGTTGATCGGCTACGGCGTGCGGGCGGTCAACCCGTATTTGGCGTTGGAATCCATTGAAAACGAGATTCAGAAAGGGCATTATCCGTCGGAAATCAACCCGCAGAACGCGCAATATCACTTTTTGAAAGCGACGCGCAAAGGATTGTTCAAAATCATCTCCAAAATGGGGATTTCGACGATTCAATCGTATTGCGGCGCGCAGATTTTCGAGGCCGTCGGCTTGAACGAAACGCTGATCAAAAAATATTTCACCGCGACGCCGACGCGCATTGGCGGCATCGGCCTCAAAGAGATTCAGCGCGAATCGCTGGAACGCCACCGCGAAGCCTTCAAGCCGCGCCCGGCGCGGGAGCAGAACGTGCTGGAGTGCGGCGGCAATTATCAATGGCGCGTGGACGGCGAATTTCACCAGATTAACCCGGAAATCATCGCCACGCTGCAACAGGCCGTGCGGAGCGGCGATTATCAATTATACAAAAAATACGCGGCGATGATGAACGATCATCACCGGAATTTCTCGAATCTGCGCGGCTTGCTGAAATTTAAAAAGGGCAATCCGATTCCATTGGAGGAAGTCGAACCGGCGCGCGAAATCGTGAAACGCTTTGCGACCGGCGCGATGTCGTTCGGCTCGATTTCCCGCGAAGCGCATGAAACGCTGGCGATTGCCATGAATCGGCTCGGCGGCTTCTCGAACACCGGCGAAGGCGGCGAAGACCCGGCGCGATATATTCCGCTGCCGAATGGCGATTCGAAACGCAGCCGCATCAAACAGGTTGCGCCAGGGCGGTTCGGCGTGAATCTGGAATATCTTGTCAACGCGGATCAGATTCAGATTAAAATGGCGCAGGGCGCAAAACCGGGCGAAGGCGGTCAGCTGCCGGGACGCAAAGTCTCGCGGGAAATCGCGAAAACCCGCCGCACCGTGCCGGGCGTGGTCTTGATTTCGCCGCCGCCGCACCATGACATCTATTCTATCGAGGATTTGGCGCAATTGATTTACGACTTGAAAAACGCGAATCATCACGCCAACATCAGCGTCAAGCTTGTCTCCGAAATCGGCGTCGGCATTATCGCGGCGGGCGTTGCCAAAGGGAAAGCTGACTGCATCCTGATCAGCGGCTGCGAAGGCGGCACGGGCGCGTCGCCGGTGTCATCGATCAAATACGCCGGACTGCCGATGGAACTCGGCATCGCGGAAACGCAGCAAGTCTTGGTCATGAACCACCTGCGCGGGCGGATTCGCGTCCAGACCGACGGGCAGTTGAAAACCGGGCGCGACGTGGCGATTGCGGCCATGCTCGGCGCGGACGAATTCGGTTTCTCTTCGATTGCGCTCGTGACACTCGGCTGCGTCATGCTGCGGAAATGCCATCTCGACGCCTGCTTGGTCGGCATTGCGACGCAGAAGCCGGAACTGCGGAAAAATTTCTGCGGCAAGCCGGAATACGTCGTCAACCTGTTTACGTACATCGCGGAGGAATGCCGCGAAATCATGGCGCAGCTTGGGTTCCGCACATTCGACGAAATGGTCGGGCGCGTGGACATGCTGGAAACGAACGACGCCATCACGCATTGGAAGGCGAAAGGGCTTGATTTGACGAGCCTGTTGCATCAGCCGGACGTATCGAAAAGCGTGGCGATTCGGCATGTTGACCGCCAACAGCACCAATTGGAAACGATTTTGGATCGCGTGTTGATCGAACATTCACAAGAAGCCATCGAGAACGAAAAGCCGGTCTATATCGAATTGCCGGTGAATAACACGAACCGGACGGTCGGCACGATGCTGAGTTCGGAAATTACCCGTAAATACGGCGACATCGGCTTGCCGGAGGACACCATCAACATTCGGCTGACCGGCTCGGCGGGGCAGAGTTTCGGCGCGTTTTTGGCGCGCGGCGTCACGATGATTCTGGAAGGCGACGCGAACGATTATGTCGGCAAAGGCTTATCCGGCGGCAAAATCGTCATCATGCCGTCGCGCCGCGCCGCGTTTGCGCCGGAAGAAAATATCATCGCCGGCAACGTGATTTTGTACGGCGCGATTAACGGCGAACTCTATCTGCGCGGCATGGTCGGCGAGCGGTTTGCTGTCCGCAACAGCGGCGCGAAGGCCGTTGTGGAAGGCATCGGCGATCACGGCTGCGAATACATGACCGGCGGCTGCGTCGTGATTCTCGGCGCGACCGGGCGGAATTTCGCGGCGGGCATGAGCGGCGGCTTCGCCTATGTTTGGGATCGCGACAACACGTTTGCCAGCCGGTGCAACATGGAAATGGTGGATTTGTTCCCGGTGCTGCGCGAAGAAGACCGGCATGAACTCAAGAAATTAATCCGGCGGCATTACGGCTACACCCGCAGCGCGGTGGCCGAATACGTCCTTGAACATTGGGATCAAACGCTGCCGCAGTTCGTGAAAGTCTATCCGAAAGAATATCGCCGCGTCCTTGAAGGACGGTAGCATTATTTTTTAACGCAAACGGCGCAAATGGCGCAAGAGACGCTAACGTTTGCGGCCTTTGCGCCATTTGCGTCGTTTGCGTTAAAAAATCAGTGAATAGTATGGGAAAAGTGCTTGGTTTTTTGGATTTCACCCGGCAGGATTATGAGAAAGAGCCGGTTTCGATGCGCGTCCGGCATTGGGATGAGTTTATCGAATTTCCGCCGAATGAGGCGATGAAAAATCAGGGGGCGCGGTGCATGGATTGCGGCGTCCCGTTCTGCCATTGGGCGTGTCCGGTCAGCAACATCATCCCGGAATTCAATGATTTGGTCTTTCGCGGCTGCTGGAAAGAGGCGTTCGAATGGCTGATGAAAACGAATAATTTCCCGGAATTTACGGGGCGCGTCTGCCCCGCGCCGTGCGAGAATTCGTGCGTTTTGTCCATTCATGAACCGGCGGTCACGATTAAAAACATCGAATATTCGATCATCGAGCAGGCGTATCATGAAGGCTGGATGCAGGCCGCGCCGCCGCAATTCCGCACCGGCAAAAAGATTGCGGTCGTCGGCTCCGGCCCGTCTGGGCTGGCTTGCGCCGATGAATTGAATAAAATGGGGCATGCCGTCACAGTGTATGAAAAAAATGAGTTTATCGGCGGCATCCTCGCGCTCGGCATCCCGGATTTCAAGCTGCAATTCAAATACGTGAACCGGCGCATTGTGATTATGGAAGAAGAAGGCGTGGTGTTTAAAACCGGCGCGCATGTCGGCAGAGACGTGAGCGTGGAGCAACTGCGCCGGGAATTTGACGCGGTGGCGCTGTGCGGCGGCGCGGAAAAGCCGCGTGATTTGCCGGTTGAAGGGCGCGATCTGCAAGGCGTCTATTTTGCGATGGATTATTTGACGCAGCAGAACCGAATCAATCGCGGCGTCCAGATTCCGCCGGAGCAGCGCATTTCGGCGGCCGGAAAGCGCGTCATCATCATCGGCGGCGGCGATACCGGCGCGGACTGCGTGGGAACGGCGCGGCGTCAGGGCGCGGCGTCTCTCAAGCAATTCGAGCTGCTCCCCGAGCCGCCGAAAGAGCGTCCGCTCGACAATCCTTGGCCGCAATGGGCGCGGATTCTGCGGACGTCGAGTTCGCACGAAGAGGGGTGCGTCCGCGAGTTCAGCGTTTCGACGAAGCGGCTGACCGGCGAACAGGGCGTTTTGAAAAAGCTGCATGGCATCCGGCTGGAGTTCAGCGAGCCGGATCCGGCGACAGGCCGCCGCGACATGAAGGAAATTCCGGGCAGCGAGTTCACGGAAGACGCGGATATGGTCGTGTTGGCGATGGGGTTTGTCGGCCCCATCAAAGAAGGCATGTTGACCGAATTAGGCGTGAAATTCGATGAGCGCGGCAATATCGCGGCGAACGCCGACCGCATGACATCCGTGCCGGGCGTGTTTGCGGCGGGCGACATGCGGCGCGGGCAATCGCTCGTGGTGTGGGCGATTCATGAAGGCCGCGCAGCCGCCAAAGGCATCGAGCGGTATTTAGCGCAAAAATCATAACATTTTTGTCATTTTTTGCGTAAATCCAAACGCCGTGAGCGTGATTTTGAGGCATGTATCACGCTTGCGGCGTTTGTGTTTCGAAGGCGCGTTGATTGCTGTCAGGAGTTGCGCGTCATTGTTTGACAGGCTCATGACAACACGAGAACGCCGTTCTGCCAAAAATGTATTTTTGGAAAGTATAAATTACAAATATGTAATGTATTTTTCGCGATTTTCTTGAAAAGATACGGGACTTTTTTATTGACAAGAAAAAATTTTGTCTGGAATACACAGTGAGTCGCCTGTATTTTCGGGAGAAATCCAGATGCTTAAGCTGGCGCGCCAGCAATTTTTGCCAGCGCAGGCTGACGTTGGCATGATGGTTGAAATGCAAAAAGACATCCTTCAACTGTCATACAAGAACGCCCGGCGGGAGTGACGATCTCCGGCGGCGGCGCGCATAAACCTAAACGTTCCATTTTATAGGGGAGGAGCGAACGGCTGACTAACAGGCTCAATCGGACGCTTACTCAAAAAATATGGTAGAAATTCTTGAAAAGGTCAAAAAAGACAATATTAAGTTTGTGCAACTTCAATTTACCGACATTCTTGGCGTCATTAAAAGTTTGACGATTCCGGTGGAACATCTCGGCAATTCCTTGAAAGACGGGACGTGGTTTGACGGTTCTTCGATTGAAGGATTCACGCGGATTCAGGAAAGCGACCAGTTTTTAATTCCCGATCCCAAAACCTATGCCGTGATGCCTTGGCTGAAGGATACGGCGCGGTTTATCTGCGATGTGTTCACCGCCGACGGCGACCCGTTTGAGGGCGATCCGCGTTACATTTTGAAAAGAGCGGTCAAAGAAGCGAATGACATGGGGTTTGAATTGTTTACCGGCCCTGAATTGGAATTTTTCCTGTTCAAAAAAGATAACGGCAAATTGATGCCGATGCCGCATGACACGGCGGGTTACTTCGATTTGACGACGGATGAAGGCATTACGATTCGCCAAGAAATGTATGACGCGCTTGCCGCGTTTGGGATTGATGTCGAGGCGTTGCACCATGAAGTGGCCGCCGGGCAGCATGAGATTGATTTCCGTTATGACACGGCGGTCAAGACGGCTGACAGCGCGATTACGCTGCGCTTCGTGCTGAAGGCGATTGCCAACATGCACGGCTTGCACACGACCTTTATGCCGAAGCCGATTGCCGGAATTAACGGCTCAGGCATGCATGTGCATCAGAGTTTCTTCAAAGATGGCAAAAACGTGTTTTTCGATGAAAGCAAGGAATATATGTTGTCAGACATCGCTTTGGGCTACATTGCGGGCGTATTGAAGCATATCCGCGCGATTTCGGCGGTCACGTCGCCGACGGTCAATTCGTACAAACGTCTGGTGCCGGGCTATGAAGCGCCGGTCTATTTGAGTTGGGCGCGGCGCAACCGGTCGGCCTTGATCCGCATTCCGCGCTATTCCAAAGGCAAATCGAACGCGACGCGCTGCGAAGTGCGCTGCCCCGATCCAAGCTGCAACCCGTACTTGGCGTTTGCGCTGATGCTGAAAGCCGGGTTGGATGGGGTGAAAAATAAATTGATGCCACCGAAACCGGTGGAAGAAGACGTGTTTGAATTTACCGCCGAAGATTTGAAGGCGCATAACATTCAGACACTGCCGGGCAGCCTCGGCGAAGCGCTGGACGTGATGGAATCCGACCCGTTGATCAAAGAAACGCTTGGCGAGCATACGTACAGCAAATATCTCGAAGCCAAGCGCGCGGAATGGGATGCCTATCGTCTTTACGTGTCGCAGTGGGAAATTGACCGTTACATGGAAGTGTATTGATTTGAAAATCGCAAGAAAAACTCCGTTTCTCAACGAAACGGAGTTTTTTTTATGTCATGATTCTTCGCGCCGGATTTGAAGGGCGGAAGC
Source organism: uncultured Candidatus Moduliflexus sp. (assembly GCA_964498135.1). Lineage (GTDB taxonomy): Bacteria > Moduliflexota > Moduliflexia > Moduliflexales > Moduliflexaceae > Moduliflexus. Next base: position 13,492 of record CAZCGG010000036.1, on the reverse strand, counting down.
CTCTTTATAGAGGGCGTCTGAGGCTTCCCGAATAGATTTGCCTTTCGCTAAATCGGCGAGATTGCCGAGCGCGTCCTTGCCAGATTGCAGAATGCCGATCAAGTCGTGCATCGGGCCGGAGCCAGAGCCGATGACCAATCCGGTGATCAGCATGTCAATGACGCGCGGCGTCGGAATGCCGATGTAGCGCATCATGCCGAGATCGCCGACGATAGCGATGACTAACCCAGCCAATAAGCCGAACCAGATGGACAGCGCCTTTTTCCATGCCACGTATTCCGGCGCGCTGACCCAACTTCGCAGGCGTTCTTCGGCCTTTGCCAGCCGTTGTTCCGCATTTTCCATCAGCGTCAGCGCTTCCGGCGTCGTTTCCACGCCGACCGTTGCCGTCGCGTTTTTCGTCGCCTGATACGCATCTTGATATTCCCGCCCAATCCAATCCAACTTTTCACGCTGCTCGCCCAACACATCCGCAATCGCCCGCGACGATTGTTCGTACCAATTGAAGCCGGTTTCCAGCAGCCGCTCAATCGCCACCGACACGGCGAGAAACGGCGCGAGAATATCGGCGATCTGCATGCTGGCGGATTTGATGAGTTCCGGCGGACTGAAGAGCCACGCCATGCTTTCGAAAAAGATGCGCAGCGGCGACGATGCGCCGGGACGCAAGACCGCGTGCGCCATCCCTTCCGGCAGCGCGCGGATAATCGCCAGCGTCACGGTGACGATGGCTAACACGCTAAACAGCAGCGTCAGGCTGATACGGGTTTCGTATTTCTGCATGGATTGCGTGACATCTTTCAACGCCTCGTCTCTGGCCGCATGCTCTTCCGGCGAGAGATTGCGGCTTCTTGTTTCCAGCCGCTCGATCTGCTCTTTCGCTGCGGAAATCGCGGCGGTGCGCGGCATGGAGGAACTTGAGATTGCCATACTGATCTCCTTCTCGTTCACGGTTAGTATTCTCCCCGCCGCATTTGGCGGGGCTTTTCATCACAAGCATGCTGCATCGTACCATCTTTTTCACGCAAGTCAAGCATGAAATCACAGGAAATGCCGAAATTCCTCAAAAAATCAGGAATCTGCTTGACACGCCATGAAATGCTCGATGTATAAAATAGATTTGGGATAAAAATACGTGATGTGTTTAGCCCCGCCACCAAGTGCCTTTTTTAGGAGGGATGAAGGAGATGGCCGCAGATGCGCATTGATGAAATTATCTGGAAAGATATATTTGTTGAGAAACTTGCTCGAAAACATCAGGTGCAAATCGAGGAAGCCGAAGAAGCATTAGAGAATAATCCGCTTATTCGGAGGGTGACAAAAGGAAATTGTCAAGGAGAGGATGTTTATACGGCGTATGCGCAACTGCGCAGTGGCCGTTACTTGCTTGTTGTCTTCATCAAAAAACGAGGACACGCAATACTTCCAATCTCTGCGCGTGATATGGATGAGGCTGAAAGGAGATACTATGAAAAACATTTCTAACTCGAATAATGCCATGTCAAAAAAGATCGATCCGATCCCGGCTACGTTTACATCCGAGGAGCAAGCCGGTGAGTTCTGGGATGCGCATAGCACGGCTGATTATGAAGAATATCTGGAGCCGGTCGAGATGACCATTGCTCTTCAAAAGCGGCAGTATCTCATTACAGTTGATGAAGAGAGCTTTAAGGCATTATTTCGGTATTCGAAAAAAGTTCATAAGCCAGTAACGCGCGTGGCAAGTAAAATTTTGAAAGAAGCCTTGGAGACCGTTCATTAGCTGCACTCACATTACGCATTCGACGATTTTTCAACCCCGAAGGGGTGAGATGTTTATAGAAGAAGACGCCATGAGAACGAATGAACGCCGAAGGCGTGGCATATTTTCGCATGCCGCCTCATGTCACCCCTTCGGGGTTGAAAAACCGTCGCCTGCGTAACATCATTGATGAAAAATAATTTTTTGAATTTCTTGCGCCTTAACGCGAAATCAAAAAAATATTGATAATGATACCAACCATCCCGGTAGAAACGCACGGCCGTGCGTCTCTACGAGATAGACGATCTTTTAAAACTCCCAAGAACGCCGGGAATCGGATGTCAGCAGGGCATAAGCGGCCAATAAGCTGTCAGACACGTCAAAACGTGTCTGACAGCTACGTCGAATCCCCTGCTGGCACGGAATTTCCGCAGGCATGTTATGCGCCGAATGTTTATTGAGCCGGACGCCGGAGCGTCCGCCGCCATCCTTGAGCGATCCGCCGTGCCGGAGCGGTATCGCTGGAATTTAGACGATCTTTATCCATCCGCGCAAGCGTGGAAAGCCGCAAAAGACGCGGCCGCCTCGCAGATTGACGCCCTCATCGGCGACAAAGGCCGCTTGACCGCGTCCGCCGAGCAGTTGGCCGCCGCCCTGACGCGCTATTTCGACGCGGCGAAAACGCTGTCGCAACTGAACAGCTATGCCCAGCAATTCGCCGACGAGGACGTGCGAATCGCCGAGCATCAGGGCATGATGCAAGAAATGCAGCATCTCGTGACCGTCTTTAAGGAAAACACGGCGTTCATCGTGCCGGAATTGACCGCCGCGCCGCCGGAATTGCTGGAGGCATATCTTGAGCAAACGCCCGCGCTCGAAGATTTTCGGATGTTTTTGCAAGAAATTCAGCGCAACCGCGCGCATACGCTTTCTGAGCCGGAAGAAAAGCTGTTGGCGGGCGTCGGCGACCTGACCGGCGCGATTCAGCAGGTCTTTTCGATTTTCGAAAACGCCGAATTTCCGTTTCCGACCGTGACGCTCTCGACCGGCGAAACAATCACGCTGACGGCCTCGAATTACGTCAAGCATCGCCCCTCGCCCGCGCGCGAAGACCGTCGCGCCGTCATGCATGCGTTTTTCGAAACGTTTGGCAAATATAAAAACACGTTCGGCGCAAACCTCGTCGCCAAGCTGAAAAGCGATTTTTTTTACGCCAAAAGCCGGAAACACCCGTCCTGCCTGCATGCCGCGCTGCATAGCGACAATATTCCGGTCTCGGTGTATGAAAATCTGATTCAGCAGATTCGGCGCAGCCTGCCGACGTTGCACCGCTTTCTCGGCCTGAAACGCAAACTGCTCGGCCTTGACGCGCTGCATTATTACGATCTCTACGCCGCCCTCGTGAAGGATGTTGACCTGCGCTACACGGTTGAAGAGGCGCAGGAGCGGATGTTGGCCGCGTTGCAGCCGTTGGGGAGCGATTATGCGGCGCGGCTGCGTTTCGGCCTTGACCATCGCTGGATTGATTACATGCCGACCGCCGGAAAGCGCAGCGGCGCGTATTCAAACGGTGGCGCGTATGACGCGCATCCGTATATTTTGATGAATTGGAACGATGATTACAATTCGCTCGGCACGTTGGCGCACGAAATCGGCCACACCATGCACAGCGACCTTTCCAATCGCGCGCAGCCGTTTGCGAAGGCCGATTATTCGATTTTCGTCGCCGAAATCGCTTCGACGTTCAACGAAAATCTTGTAGATCACTATTTAATCGGGCAAGTGACGGAACGCGAGCAGAAGTTGTATCTGCTTGGGCATCAGCTTGAAGGCTTTCGCGGCACGATTTTCCGGCAAGTGCAGTTTGCTGAATTCGAGTGGGAGATTCACAAAAAAATCGAGGCGGGCGAATCGCTGACCGGCGAATCGTTGAGCGAGATGTATTTGGCCTTAACCCGTGCGTACTACGGCCATGATCAGGGCGTCTGCGTCGTGGACGAGCCAATCGCCTACGAATGGGCGTTCATTCCGCATTTTTACTACAATTTTTACGTGTTTCAATACGCCACATCGCTGATTTATTCAACCGCGCTCTGCGAAAAAGTCTTGCGTGGCGAGGCCGGAGCGGTGGAAAAATATCTGCGCCTGCTTCGCAGCGGCGGGTCAAATTATCCGATTGATTTGGTGCGCGAAAGCGGCATCGAGCCGCTGTCGTCGGAAGCGTTCGAGTTGACGATGCAGCGCATCGAACACATCATGGATGGCATCGAACTGCTTGCGGCGGAGTAATGGAATCATGCCATGCGTTCACGCCTAAATGGTTAGATTTCCCTTTGACAAGCTCAGGATGACCGGTCATCCTGAGCGAAGTCGAAGGATGCAATCAGTTCCGTTCATGAAGAGTCGCCGATGACCTGCCATGACACATGCGCAGAATGAACATAGGAATGTCAAATCTTGATTTGACAGCGAAATTAAAATTTCGCACTCCTGATTTACATGGGAGCATTCAACCGAACAGCGGCGCGTCCCGTAGTGTTTGCGGCAGATGACAATGCCGCTGGTTCCATCAATTATTATCAGCAAGAATTGGAGCGATTCGGCAAAGGCGCTGATTCGGTCGGCGCAAGCGGCGCCATGACGTTCAGCTATCCGAGCCCTGACGCCGGAAGAGATCGGACGGCTCGCCGAACAGGACGAATCGGCAAGCCACATCAAGGCCGACCTGATCGACATGAACAGCGACGGCCTGCCTTCTTTGACTATCAGAATCTTGCGGCCGTCTATCCGCACTACGGAAACGGCCTGAAACAGCCGCGTCCGGTCGCGGGGCCAGCCGTCGCGGTGACATCGGTCAAACCGGTCTCCGTTGACCGCTATGCGGTGGATGGCGAGACGACGATAGAGAGCGAGGCGTCTTATGCGCCTCAATGTTCGAATTGTCCTCATGCGCGAACAGAATGGACGCGCAATGATTACGGGCTGACGCTTTCGGAAACCGCGTACCGCGATTATGCCGCCGGCGCCAATGACCGCAGCAAAACAGAGACCGCGACGACATACGGCATCAATACGATTTATTGGATGTTTCTGCCGCAGCAGACGGAACGCCGCGCGTATGATTCGTCCGGCGCGTGGACGCCGGTGGGACGAACCTACTACGGCTATGATGGACGCTCGCATGACTCTCTTCCGTCTGAGCGCGGTTTGCTGACCAGCGTCGAGACTTTCAGAAGCCCAACGCAGATCGCGGCAACGGCGACGACATACGACAACGACGGGAATGCGGCCACCGTGAGCGATCCAAACGGGCATCTCACCGCCTTCGCCTACGATGCCCGCTTTCATGCCTATCCTGTCAAAGAGATCGCTCCGCCCATCGGCGCGATGACATTTGAGACCAGCGCGGATTACGACGCGCTCATGCGGCCATGGCGCGCGACAGACGCCAACGGCAAGGTGACGGAGACGCAATATGACGCCTTCGGCCGCGTCACGACCGTGATCGCGCCGGGGGACAGCGCGGCGTATCCAACCGTCATCTACGCCTATGACCAAGACGGGACGGCGCCGGAAGCGCTGCGCGTCACCGAAAAGGACGGCCCTGAAACGGTCACGTGCGTGGATGGGTTCGGCGAGGTGACGCAGACCAAAGTCAAAGCCGTCGAATATCCAGCGGACGGCATCGGCGCGGGCATCGTTCGCTGGCGCGCAATTGACCGGTGGCAACTGGTCAAAGACGGCAAACGCCTCACCATGACGTCAGCGCCGTATTTTTCAACGGAGGCGGCCTGCGACCGCGCGCCTTCGCCGGAGGGAAGCGGCAAACGCCTCGCTTCGACCGCCGCCTGGTTCGATCCCGCCGCAGGGCATCGGACGGAGACGACCAATTTCGCGGGAGATGCCGCCCGCGTGGTCAGCCGCCATTTCACGACAATCAGCGCGGACGAAGAGGGGCGCAAGACCACAACCGCCTTCTCCCCGGCGCAAGGGAAAACGATTGTGACGGACGCGCTCGGCGGCATCACCGTCACCGAGACGTTTGCCGATCTTGAGCGCATTACCGACGCGGAGCAGCGCGTGACGACGCGCGCGCTGAATTGGGCGGGCGATGCGCTGACGTTGAGCGATCCGGATTTGGGCAGCCGCGCGTACGCCTACGATCTTCAGGGAAAGCTGCTCAGCGCGACGGACGCGAAACAGCAGACGATTCACTACAGCTACGACGCGCATGACCGTCTGGTGTTGACCGATTATCCGAGAGACGTTGGCGTGGACACCCAGTATTTTTATGACGGCGACGACAACGGCGACGGCCGTGTCGAACGCGCTGACATGAAGGGGCGGCGCGGGCGCGTCACGGACGCGAGCGGCAGCACGGAATGGATGTATGACGCGCGCGGCAATGTCTCCAATGAGCGCAAAACCATCGGGACGCGCGTCTTTCTCACGCGGTTTCGCCATAACGCGTATCAACTGACCGGCATTGAGTATCCGAATGGCGGGTGGATGCTCTACCGGTTCGACGCGGGGCGCGAGACGGTCAGCCTGAGCATGACGGCGCTGCGGTCGCGGCTCATCCCCTCCGCCGCCTATTCGGACTGGGGCCGGCTGATGAGCCTGACATGCGGCAACGACGTGACCACGACGTACCGATACGCGCCGGCCGCCGGAAATTTCCGGCTGACCGAGTTAGCCGTGACGCCGGCATCGGGGCCGAAGCTCATGCAGCGCCGCTATGCGTATAATCGGGTCGGCGACATCGTGACGCTGGAGGACGCGGTCGCGGCGACGCGCCAAGAACTGCGCTATGACGAGTTAGACCGGCTGCTCAGCGTCACCGGCGCCAGCGGCGACGAGACCTTTGCGTACAGCCCGACCGGCAATCTGCTGCGGCGCAATGACGCCGAGTATGCGTACCGGGAAGGGACGCATCAGGTGAGCCGCGTCACGACCGGCGAGCAGGCGGCGGCGTATGCGTATGACGCCAACGGCAGCCAGCGCACCCGGCCCGGCCAGCGGTTGACGTATGATGAGGAGGGCCGCCTCGTCACGGTGAACGGCGGCTATCGCCGGGTGTTCCGATTCGTGTACGATTATGCCGGGCGGCGCGTCAAGATCATCGAGCCGCGCCGGATCATCTACACGCCGAATGCGTATTATGAGGCGGAAGAGGCGCTGCCTTCCGCCGCGCTCGACTCGCTGACGCCGATGGACAGCGGTGCGCTGCGCATGGAGCTGGGGACATTGACCATCAACGTGGCCGCTTCGCTGGAATTGGGATACGGCCTCGGCAACTTCACCGTGACGATGCTGATTGAGGGGATGCGCGTGACCGCCGTGCGGGAGGGGCGGACTGGCACGATCTATGTCGGCGGAGACGTGCGCGACCGCCAGACCGTGCCAGAGGGACAAATTACGTCGCTGCGCGTGGTGATTGAGGAACTGTGCACCCTCCCAGCGCCGGAGATCACGGACGCGCAGAGCGCGCTCCGCGCCCTGTCCGCGGAGGATGCCGCCCGGTTAGCCACGGACGGCCTGATCTCCCAGACCATCTTTTTTTACTTGAACGGCATGCGCGTGGCGCAGGCGCGGAAGAGCGGGAAGGCCGCGTGGGTGACGACCTGGATTCACAGCGACCATCTCCAGAGCGCGACCGCGCTGACGGACAAGCATGGACAGGCCATCCGGCGGCTGGCGTACCGCGCGTATGGGGAGGAGACGCTGAACGCCGGCGCGGGCGATGCGCCGCGCCACACCTACACGGGCAAAGAGCATGACGGCACCGGCCTGCTGTATTACGGCGCGCGATATTACGACCCTGCGTTAGCACGATTTATCACGCCGGACACGGTGTATGATCAGGGGACGCAGGGATTAAATAGATATTCGTATGCGCTGAATAATCCCTTCCGGTATAATGATCCGACAGGACATTTGAGTTATGCGGACGATCAAAATCCCAAACTCTGGCCAATCACGCTCAACCACACGCCGCCTTCTTCGTCACTTACGGGTATTGGCGATGGGATCCTCGTAAATCTTCACGCAGACGAGCAAATCGTTCCTCCTCCCCGCGTCTCCATTGTGGAGCAGGCCACGCTTCGAGCCACGCCGCGACGAAGCGTCTTGCGCACGAACCCGCTGTCGCGCTATCTCGGCGACGTGTTGATGCTGGGAACCAGCATTATTTCACCGACATCGGATTGGGCGAGTTGCAACGCGATTTCCAGAGAGTGTTATACGCCGAAAGAGGCGTTTGATGCGAAATTTTCGACGTTCGTTGATCTGGCAACAGCAGGCGTTCTCAAAGCCGGAACGGTTGCTCAATTTCCGAAAGCAAATGATTTTGCTTCTCCAAAATTATTTCAACAGCATTATAAAAAACATGTGGTGACAGGGCAGGAATGGGGATATACCATTTCTGAAAAATCCTATTTACAGCGAGCACAAAGATTTTTATCGGGACCACCCAATAAAAACATGTTGCAATATACACGATTCGATGGAGATATTGTGCGTTTTAGCACACAAACTGGCGAGTATGGTATCGTAAAACCTGATGGTACCATCCGCACTCTTTTCAGGCCAAAACCTGATGCAAGTAAAGGATATACCAGTGGCTTAGAGTACTTTCTTCAGGATCGGCTGAAAAATATAGGATACTAAGATGAACGTTCGCTATCGCTGCCCTGTTTGTGGATGGATAGGTTTGATTGAAGAGCCAATCGAGCCATACAATACCCATGAAATATGTTCATGTTGTGGCATTCAGTTAGGATATGAAGTTTCTGATAAACAAGATGCAACCATTGAGCGAAAAAAATGGCTTGCACTTGGATCGCCCTGGTTTGATGACAGTGAAAAGCCTCTTAATTGGACTATTGAACAAGCGAAACAACAAATTGATGAATTTTATGATGAAACCAAAGAAAGTAAGGACTGAAAGATAGTCCTTTTCAACGGCCTCTGTGTGGCACAGAACCGCAACGGCGTGTGGACATGAATTCACAGCGACCATCTCCAGAGCGCGACCGCGCTGACGGACAAGCACGGACAGGCCATCCGGCGGCTGGCGTACCGCGCGTATGGGGAGGAGACGCTGAACGCCGGCGCGGGCGATGCGCCGCGTTACACCTACACCGGGAAAGAGCATGATGGCACCGGCCTGCTGTATTACGGCGCGCGATATTATGATCCGGCCTTAGGAAGATTCATCACGCCGGACACGGTGTATGATAGCGGGACGCAGGGCTTAAACCGCTACTCCTATGCGCTGAATAATCCCTTCCGGTATAATGATCCGACAGGCAACGCGGTGAATGCGGCGTATAACAATGAAACGCCGTATTCGGTCTTTCCGTATGCCTCCACAATTGACACGGGCAGCACTCTCGCGGATTATGCCCTCGGAACGCTTGGCGGCGTCTGGAATCTGGCGGCAACAGCGCTCAATATCCTGCCCAATGCTGGCGGCGTCTTCGAAGGGAGCTATAACGCGGCCACGAAACAGATGCTTGGACAGGAAGGCTTCTCCGGGGGCGGCCTGGCCGTCGATTCGTTCATGTGGGCGCAGATGGGCGTCCCGGTCGGTGCGGTTTCTCAAAGCCTCCAATGCGCTCGCACGTATCTCCGGGCTGCCGCGCCGCTGTCGAAATTGAAGATCGCATTAGCGAGTGAGCGCGGAGCTATATATTGGGGATGGAGTAAAACACTTACAGAGCATGGAAGAGAAGGTTCGAAAATAGATATCGCTTTGGGCCTTGATGGACGTTTAGAACGTTTTGCCGCAAAGATCAATGCCAAATCATATCATGATTGGGAAAGTTCTGGCTTGATCAAATGGGGGGAGCGATCTTTTGGAGAAGCCTTTGTTGAGGCTGCGAACAAGGCAAGAGGCATTCATTTTAATCTTGATGATTTCTCTGTAGCTCGTGCCTTACAAGAAGGTGGGCAAGGAGGGGCTGAAGCATTCAAACGATTAGGAATGAATTGGACTTCTGCCGAATTCATGACAATAAAAAACACTCCATCCTTATGGGAAAAGACAACGTTTTATAAAGGAAATACAGTTTACCCTAAAGAATTATTAATTAAAGACATGGAGGTATTAATCGGACAATGATTGACAACGAAGAAATGAAACGCCTCACCCATATACTATGTCAGTATAAAGGCGCTATGGCAAAACTCTGGTTATATGTTCAGAGTCTAAAGCAGCTTCATATACAATTAATGCGACCTAATGAGGAATTATCTGCGGATTTAATTTGTTATGACTGTACTCGTCTTCAAGCTAAAACATCTTGGGAAGATATAGACATCAATATTATCGAAATTGAGAGAAATAGATATGAGGTTATTGATGTTTATAATGAATTATTAATTGAATGCGGGTTTATTCGGTTTATTTCCAGTACAACCGAACCAATTGTATGATTAAAAACGACAATGCTGGCAGATAAAGATGGCAAGACGATTTGGCATTTTGCGCAAACAGCAAGAGCGCTAATTTCTATACCAGTAAAGAGCATGATGACACCGGCCTGCTGTATTTCGGGGCGCGGTATTATGATCCCGCGTTGGCAAGATTCATCACGCCGGATACCGTCTATGATAGCGGGACGCAAGGCTTAAACCGCTACTCGTATGCGCTGAATAATCCCTTCCGGTACACCGATCCGACGGGACATTGGACCAATCCATTCATCGCCATGTTCAGAGGATTCGCTGGATGGGGGGATGCAGGTGTCTCGATTGGGCGGACGATGCAGGCCGAGGCGCAGGGCGCGGCGCAAGGGGCAATCGAAGGCGCAGCCACCGGCGGGCTGATGATCTCCTCCATGACCGTGCCGTATGCTGGCGAAGCGTTGGATATGGCCGTGCTGACCAATCCGAATGCGACCGGCTGGCAGAAAGTCGGCGCGGGCGTGTCGCTCGGCATATCCGTGCTGACTGCCGGTTTTAGCCCGAATTACGGCGCGATGGATGAGGGCGTGAAACAGCTTGACAATGCGCTTCCTCAAGGAGTCAATCGCCTTGAGGCATTACGAGCAAAATATGGACGTTTTTCTTTTCAGGAATTGAATCAACGGATTAATTTGCGTGGGGCAGTGAAGCAACGTTATGGAGAGGTTATTTCCGAACCTAAAAGAGGCCATGTGTTGTCTGGTGTCATGGATAAAGTTACGGGGAAAATATTTTTTGGCCAAAATGACACTATTCCAACTGTACGTCATCCAATACTTGATGCAAGGCTTCAGTTATATCCTTCCGATTGGCAGTCGATTTATCCAAAAGGACGGCCAGGAAGTCATTCTGAATTTCGAGCACTCAATGATGCATGGCTTTCCCGTCCAGAAGCAGAAATTGGCGATTTTATGATTTATAATGTCTGGCTGAAAGGGAGCAAAAGAGGTTTGCCTATTCCAAGATGTCCACATTGTGAAAGCTTAACCGATGGCACACAATATATCCCAGAAGTCTTACGATATGGAAGGTGATACCATGACAAAACGAGTATATGATCATGAATTAGATTTTTTAGATGATTTGACGTGTATCTTTCAAGGAATCCCATTTACAGGCATTTCCTGTGAATATTGGCCTTCAGGACGTTTACGAAGCGAAATTTTTTTCAAGGATGGAGTACAACATGGCAAAGCGGTTGAATGGTATGAATCTGGCCAGAAAAAAAGCGAGAGTGAATATCGCAATAATGATGTGCATGGTATTTGTAGAGAATGGTATGAGAATAGTATGCTAAAACAAGAGGACATCTATGAATTTGGAATTGAAATTTACCATCGAACATGGAGTGAAGAGGGAACGCTTTTGGAATCAAGAGAGATAAAGGGAAACTCCTCAAATTTCAATCTTCTAAAAAAATGGAGAGCGTTTGAAAAAGGTCAGATATAACTCTGCTTTATAAATATGAATGTGGGAATATAGAACTATACCGCTCACCGCACTGCGCCACCGTCATTTCGAGAAAGAGCATGATGACACTGGCCTGTATATTACGGGGCGCGGTTCATCACGCCGGATACGGTGTATGATCAGGGAACGCAGGGCTTAAACCGCTATTCGTATGCGCTGAATAATCCCTTCCGGTATAATGATCCGACGGGGCATGCCGCCACCGCCGCCTATCGCGCACAGACGCCGTACAATCTCGCGCCGTATGCGGGAACGTTCGATACGGGGAATAATCTCGCAGACATGGCGCTTGGGGTGGCGGGAGGCGTCTGGAATCTCGGCGCGTCACTGCTCAACATGGCGGCCAGTCTCGTGGGCGGCGCGTCAGAAACCGGCTATACCGCTGTCGAAACCCGCTATAATGATTTGACGTATCGTCTGCGAGGAGACGACGGCTTCACCGGAAACGGGTTCGCGGAAGACATGAATGCCCTGGTCTTCGCCACGACGAGTATGCCCATCGAAGTGGCGGCCTTCCAGCAGAGCCTGTCGGTCTGGAAAACATATTCGTCCAGCATGGTCGTGAATGCTGGCGAAAAGGTGAAGGCGACGCTGGCGAGTGAACGAGGGGCGGCCTATTCAGGATGGTTTGGGAAAGCCTCAAAGAGAACTGAGATCATTGTACGGCGCACGAATGCCGCTGAAGCCGCACAAATGGCTGATGTGAATGGATTAGTCCCGAAACCAGGGAGTAGAAGCGCAAAATGGGTCTCTCAAGGAAAAGCTCAAACGAGCTTGCGACTGAAAGGCCATGAACGGACAGTTATCATGGAAGTTGAATCAGGAACGACTGAATGGTTGAGCCAGCAAGCTGTTAATTATGATGATGTTATTGGCGAGGCAAGTTTACCATCAGGTGTTTTGACAAAAAGTGATGAGTCTGGGGCTTTTGGCATTGGCGTTGACTTGATTCACGAATTTAATGCCAAAGTAAGGAGAGTGATTATAGAATGAACGGAACAGGAAGCGGAAAGCAGATATTAGGTCGCATATTAGCTGAATTATCGACAAAGATCACCGACGATAACGATATGGGGAACGCAACACAGCGATTACGAACGGGGCTACTCGTTCATGGGTCTACTGCGGAAGAAAGTTATGAAATGGCCAGCCGATTGGCGTGGAGCAGCTCAAAAGACAAGCTTGGAAGCGTATGGAGACAAGGGATCGCTCTCTCTCATGGAAATTATTTCATTTCAGATATTTTTGAGAAAATGACTGAACTTCCAGAGTTAAAAGAGTGGCTACTCAGTGCCTATCCTGACATGGATTCATCTGATTTTGAAGCGTGTACATGGGCGATATGGCTCGTTCTTTCAAGCGTACAAATGTTTGAAGAATTGCTCTCGGTGGAAGTTGATGATGTGCATAAAATTGATTTAGAGCATTGGGTGGAAGTTTACACAAAACATTATATGTATTATTTCGCTCAAAAAGGAAAGGAACACAAAGGAGGAGACACGAATGACTAAGCCTATCGATACAGTGAACTCCCTCTAGGCTATACGCCCTGACCTATCGCCTGTTGGGAGACGACGGCTTCACCGGAAACGGGTTCGTGGAAGACATGAATGCCCTGGTCTTCGCCACGACGAGTATGCCCATCGAAGTGGCGGCCTTCCAGCAGAGCCTGTCGGTCTGGAAAACGTATTCGTCCAGCATGGTCGTCAATGCGGGCGGGAAGGTCAAGGCGACGCTGGCGAGTGAACGCGGAAGCTTGCGTATTGGGGAAACAAAAACTCTGATAGGAAATCAAAGTGTCAAAGACGTTGT
>CAZCGG010000035.1:0-26459 GCA_964498135.1 uncultured Candidatus Moduliflexus sp. | reverse complement strand
GGAGGGGCTGGGGGTGGGTCGGGAATCGTCGTCGAAATCACCGATTCCGGCGGCGGCATTCCGGCGGAGATCATGCCGCGCATTTTCGAGCCGTTCTTTACGACGAAACCGGCAGGCGAAGGGAGCGGCATGGGGTTGGATATTTGCAAGAAAATCATCGAAAAACATCAGGGGAAGATTGAGGTTGAAAGTCTGCCGGGCAGAACCACGTTCCGCGTCTGGCTGCCGCAGCAACACGAATAAAGAGCGGTTCGATACGCATACCGCGAACGGAAGAGACTTTGGCGAGAAATCTCTTCAACGTCAGAAAGGAGTTACGCTTATGAATTCTCAGACATCGCGCCCGACAATCGGATTTATACATCAGGTGATGTTCAACGACCAGCCCATTAACTTGTTTAAAGGGGTTGCAGACGTGGCGCGTGAGCAAGAGATGAATCTGCTCTGCTTTGTCGGCGGCGCGTTTCATCACCCTGATCGATTTTTCTGGCTGCAAGGCAGCATCATTTATGAACTGCGGCAAGCGCGGGTGGATGGCGTCATCATTTCGTCGGCCTTGATCGGGGCGTTTACCGAGTTTGCCGAGATAGAGCGTTTCTGTCGCCGGTATCTGCCCTCGCCGATTGTCAGCCTTGGTTTGGCCTTGGAAGGCATCCCCAGCGTGACGCTGGACAATTATCCGGGCATGTATGCGGCGGTTTCGCATTTGATCGAGGCGCACGGCTACCGGCGGATCGCCTTCATTCGCGGGCCGGTTAATAATGTGGAAGCCGAAGCCCGGTATTGCGCGTATTGCGACGCGCTTCAGGCGCATGGAATCGCGGTTGCGCCGGAGTTGGTCGCGCCGGGAAATTTCACCATGTCGTATGGTCATGAGGCGATCCGCGCATGGTTTGATGACAAAGGTTTTCGACCGGGGCGGGAGATTGAAGCGATTGCGGCCGCCAATGATCTTGTGGCGCTGGGAGCGTTTCAGGCGTTGCAGCGGCGCGGCATCTACGTTCCGCAGCAGATCGGGCTGGCGGGGTTTGACGATATGCGCTGGGGCGAAGAACGAAATCCGTTCCTGACAACGGTGCGCCAACCGTTTTATGAAATGGGACGCCGCGCCGCCGAATTGCTCTGCGCCCAACTGCGCGGAGAGCCTTGCCCGCCGCAGGTCGTGATGCCGGCGCAGCTCGTTATTCGCCAATCATGCGGCTGCCTCTCGCCATCGGTCATTCATGCGATGACCAGCCCCGCTCTGACGCAACGCCCGTTTGACCTCAGCGTCGCGCCTGACCGCGCCGCGCTCATCGCCGAGATGGCGCAGGCGGTCGGCAGCAGGCCGCAAGATGAAGCGCAAGCGCGGGAATTTCTGGAGAATTTTGCCGCCTATCTGCGCGACGACGCTCCCGAAAAGTTTTTGCAAGGCTTGATTTTGATTCTCAACCACGCGGAAGCCAATGGCGGCGAAGTCGCGCTGTGGCAGAATGCGCTCTCGGTGGCGCGCCGCGCCCTGTTCCCCGCGCTTGCCGGTGACGATTTGCGCCGCGCGGAAGACCTCTGGCAGCAGGCGCGCATTGTCATCGGCGAATCCGTCGCGCAAAGGCAGGCGTTGACGGGGTTTCGCGCGTATAATAGTACGTTTGGGCTGCGCGCCTTTCGAACATTCGTGATGGCCTCTGAGAATTTGGAGGCGTTATTGCGTTCTCTGTCGGAGGAATTGCCGCGACAAGGGATCAAGGCGTTCTGTTTGGCGTTATATGAGCAGGCGCAGCCCTACCAATATCCGCAGCCCGCGCCGGAGTGGTCGCGCTTGATCTTAGCGCAGGACGAGCAAGGCCGCCGCCCCTTGCCGCCTGAAGGATTGCGCTTCCGTTCCGACCTCGTGCTGCCGAACGGCTTTTGGCCTCAGAAAGAGGCATGGCAGCTTATCATCATTCCGCTCTATTTTCAGGAAATTCAGTTGGGATTTATCGTCCTTGCCCACACCGTTGGGATCATTTACGTTACGAATCGCTGCGGATTGACATCGGCATGGCCTTGCGAGTCGTGCTGCTGTTAGAAGAAAATCGCCGCCATCAGGCCGAATTGGAGCGATTAGTGCAGGAACTTCAGGACACGCTGGATCGCTTGCAGCGCATGCAATCCGAGTTGATTCACGCCGAAAAAATGGCCGCGCTCGGTAAGCTGATTGCGAACGTGGCGCACGAAATCAACACGCCTATCGGCGCGATTCGGGCGTCGGCGGGGAATATTCTCATCGCGTTGGAACAGACCTTGCGCATCCTGCCGGAGGCGTTTCGCGCCGTGTCGGATGACCGGCAAGCCGCTTTTATCGGGTTAGTTCGGCGCGCCTGCCAGCCGAAAACGCCGCTCACGTCCCGCGAAGAGCGCCAACGCAAACGCGGCCTGACGCAAAAATTGGAGGCGCGCGGCGTGAGCGACGCGGACGCGCTGGCCGATACGCTGGCGGATATGGGCATCTACGACGACGTGGAGGACGTGTGCGCGATGACGCAAGACCAGCAGGCGGCGATGTTGTTGAGCGCGGCCGCGAATTTGGCGTCGCAGCGGCATAACAGCGACAACATTGTCGCCGCCGTCGAGCGCGTCTCCAAAATCGTCTTCGCGCTCAAAAGCTACGCGCATAGTGAGGCGAGCGGGCAGCCGACGGTGGCTCGGATTCAGGACGGCATGGACGTGGTGCTGACGCTGTATCACAATCACTTGAAACACGGCATCGAGGTCGTGAAGCGGTATGACGACGCGCCGCCGATCTTGTGCTATCCCGATGAATTGCAGCAGGTCTGGACGAACCTGATTCATAACGCGATTCACGCCATGCAAGGGAAAGGGCGGCTGGAAATTGCCGTAAAACCCACCCCTCTCCCCTCCGAGGAGGGGAAATTGTCAACTCCCCTCCTTGGAGGGGCCGGGGGTGGGTCAGGCATTCTCATCGAAATCACCGATTCCGGCTGCGGCATTCCGCCGGAGATCACAGACCGCATTTTCGAGCCGTTCTTCACCACGAAACCGGCGGGCGAAGGGAGCGGCATGGGGTTGGATATTTGCAAGAAGATTGTTGACAAACATCACGGCGCGATTGAGGTGGAGAGTCAGCCCGGCCGCACGACGTTCCGCGTCTTTTTATTGATACCGTAGCGTTAAGTGATTATAAATGATCAGGATTTACGCAAAAAAATCCGCCCTTCGACAGGCTCAGGGCGAACGGCGGGCGAAACGCCAACATCATCGTCCGTTCGTGGTGAGCCTGTCGAACCACGTTGCGTAAGTCTTGATAATTTTTTTGCGTTCTGGGAGCGCCGGTCTCCTGCCGGGCAGGGGGTCGGAGCACTTAGAACATCAGAGAGATATGCAGACGTTATTTTCATGGTGTTTATTGCAGCCGGGGGGGATTGCTTATGTGATTCAAACCATCTGGTGCGCGGTTATTCTCCAGATACTCTTGCGCACGCGCCAGAAATCTTATGCCACAAGACTCCTCATCCGATATTTCGCGGTATTTACGATGGCCTTTTTGACCTTTGCCATCGGCGACAGCCTCGCCCGTTTTGACACATGGATTTATGTGTTGCCAGCCGCAAGCTGGTTGTTAATCCTCAGTTTGCTCTTTATGGGGCAATTGGCCTATTATTTTCCCTGCGCCACAGATGAATATCAGCGAGAAGCGCGCTGGGTCTTCCGAGGAACGCTCGCGCTGCTGATCATTCATCTGTGGCTGTCCATTGCGTCGTTTTCCTTCCCGTCATGGCGTCTGCCGTTGGTTGGCGGAATGTTTGGCCTCTTCACGCTTGGCATTCTCGCTGTGACGAGTATTTTCTGGCGGCGTCTGATCTTTTTTTCAGAGGCCGACCGCGCGGCGCGCGGCGAATTTATGGCCGCGCGGCCGCTGTTGCGGCGATTCTGGTCAGCACTGCGCCATCCATCAGGGAAACAGGCGCAGGCGAGCCATCGTTTTCTGTTGACGATGTTGAGCGGTAGTTTGTCCGGTCTCTGGCCAGCCATTTACTTTATTGCGCTGTCGGATGTGGTGCCCCTGTACACATTTTTTTTAGCACTGCATCTCTTGTTGTGTCTGTTATTTTTGGCCTTGATCCTCACCTATCTGAATTATACGCCAGACCCGCACCCATTTCTGGTAAAATTCATGCTAAGCACGCTCTTCATCGTGTTTATGGCGCTTATGTTCATCGGAGAAGCCACGCTCTATCGCGCCTACTTAGATTACGAGGAGGTTCGCCAAGCCGAGTTGCCCCGTATCGCGGCCATGTTGGAAAGAGAGCCCGCTCTGTTGACCGATGACCTTTTTCCAGACACGCTCTATTTTCTCGCGTCCGCCTCGCAGGATGAACCGCCAATCTATCTGATTGATTTTATTCGCAATGGCTCGACGGCAACCCATGTTCGCCTGCAAGATTGCCTGTGGTTCGATTCGACAGGAGGCGTCTGTTTGCTTCTCCCAACGCGCGAAGTGACGCACATCCAGAAGATGAGGGTGAATCAGCGCGATTACGCCGTTGGTTTTCCGCTCGCGCTCTTGCAGCGTTATCTCAATGTCAGAATGACGCCCACATTGATCGCCTTCTTCGGCAGCCTCCTGTTCATCTTTCTCCTCTTTCCGTTGTTCTTTCGGGTCAACCTCATGACGCCGCTGGAAGAATTGCTCCAAGGAGTGCGGCAGGTGCAGGCCGGCAACTTGCATGTCGCCACGCCGATTCGTTATCAGGATGAAATCGGCTTTCTCTCGGCGTCGTTTAATACGATGGTGCGCTCGATTGAGCAGGCCGAGCGTCAATTGCAAGACTATAATCGCACGCTTGAGCAGAAGGTCGCCGACCGCACGCAGGAACTCTCGCAAACGCTTGCCGACTTGAAAGCGGCGCAGCAGGAATTGATTCAAACCGAAAAACTGGCTGCGCTCGGCAAGTTGGTGGCGAATATCGCGCATGAAATCAACACCCCGCTCGGCGCCATCCGCGCTTCGACCATGAATATTGCGAATGCGCTGCATGAAACCACCCGCAGCCTGCCGCCGCTATTGCGGGCGCTGCCTGCTGAGCAGTATGAACCATTCCTCGCGTTGTTAGCGCGAGCGAGCCAGCCGAAGCCCGCCATCACCTCGCGCGAAGAGCGCGCCCACCGCCGCGCCGTACAGCGCGAATTAGACACCGCAGGCATCGCGCACGCTGATTCGATTGCGGATACGTTCGTGGATATGGGGATTTATGACGATATGGCATCTGTCTTGACGCTGTTGCAGAGCGAGCAGATGACACCGATTTTACAGACGGCGTATCACATGGCCAGTCAACACCATCACAGCGCAAATATTCTCGCCGCCGTCGAACGCATGGCGAAAATCGTCTTTGCGCTGAAAAGCTACGCGCATATTGAGGCGAGCGGGCAGCCGACGGTGGCGCGAATTCAGGACGGCATGGAGATCGTGCTGACGTTGTATCACAATCAACTGAAACACAACATCGAGGTCGTGAAGCACTATGACGACGCGCCGCCGATCTCGTGTTATCCCGATGAATTGCAGCAGGTCTGGACCAACCTGATTCATAACGCGATCCAAGCCATGCAAGGGAAAGGGCGGCTGGAGATTGCCATTGTAGGGGCGAATAATTATTCGCCCCTACAAGAGGGTGGGTCCGGAATTCTCGTCGAAATTACCGATTCCGGCTGCGGCATTCCGGCGGAGATCATGCCGCGCATTTTCGAGCCGTTCTTTACGACGAAACCGACAGGCGAAGGGAGCGGCTTGGGGTTGGATATTTGCAAGAAGATTATTGACAAACATCACGGCAAGATCGATGTTGAGAGTCAGCCCGGCAGAACCACGTTCCGCGTCTGGCTGCCGCAGCAATAATCGTCTTGCGGGCTTGAAAGCGGCAGCTTCAGCGCGCCAAAATGCAGTTTTTTCGGCAGTGGCAGAACAGGCATGCTTGCCTGTTTTGGGCAAACAAGAAGGGCAATCGCGCGGCGCGGTTTTGCTGAAAAATGGCTTGACAATGTGACAAATTTTCCTCATTCTTTATGTTGGCGTATTTTTTTAGGAAAGACACCGAACCCTATCAGGTTGTGACACGTTCGATATGATGATTGGAATATTATGCGGCTGCATCGGCGCGCTGCTGGCGCTTGTCATCGTCATTGGCATCAAATGCAGGCGGCTGCGAAAAAACATTGGGGCCGTAAAAGACCAGCTTGCGTTGATTACAGACCATTTTCAGGCGCTTGTCGGCTATGTGAACACGGAACACCGCTATCTTTACGTCAATCAGCGTTACGCCGAATGGTACGGCTTTTCAAAAGAGGAGATGATTGGAAAAACCATGCAGGAAACGCTTGCTCCGGAAGCGTATGCGCGGGCGCATCCGGTGCATGAAGCCGTGCTGCGCGGGGAGCATATCTCATTTGAGAATGTCGCGCCCGGGCCGGACGGAAAACAGCATCATCTCTGGGTAGATTTAGTGCCGCACTTCGATGCGGCGGGCGGCGTGAAGGGGTTTTTGGGCTTATTGATCGATGTGTCCGAATTGAAGCAGAAAGAAGAAGAACTGCGCAGCGCCAAAGAAAAAGCCGAACTCGCCAATCATGCCAAAAGCGTGTTTTTAGCCAACATGAGCCACGAACTGCGAACGCCGCTTAACGGCGTGTTGGGCTACGCGCAGATTCTCTTGCGCGACAAGTCGCTGACGGCGGAGCAGCGCGGCAGCCTCGCTGTCATCGAGCGGAGCGGCTACTATCTGCTGGATTTGATTAACGATATTTTGGATTTGGCGAAAGTCGAGGCCGGAAAGGTCGAATTGAGCGTGACTGACGCCAATCTGTTCGATTTGCTGCAAGGAATCAGCGATATGACGCGCCTGAAAACCAACGCGAAGAACATTGCCTTCCGGCTGGAGGCCGCGCCGACGCTGCCGCATGTCATTCGCGCCGATGAGCGGCGGCTGCGTCAAGTCCTGCTGAATTTGCTCGGCAACGCCGTCAAATTCACGGAACGCGGCGGCGTCACTCTGCGCGTCAGCGTTCTTCCCGTTTTGCAAGGGGAAGCAGAAGGGGAAATCATGAGGCTGCGCTTTGAGGTCGAGGATACCGGCGTCGGCCTGACTGAGGCTGATCTCAAGCATCTGTTCGAGCCGTTCATGCAGGTCGGCGAAGCCCGCTATAAAACGCAAGGCACGGGGTTGGGCTTAACGATCAGCCGCAATCTCGCGCAACTCATGGGCGGCGAATTGCGCGTCACGAGCGAATTCGGCGTCGGCACTCGCTTTTGGTTCGAAATCAGCGCGCCGGTCGTGGCCGCCGCGCCCGTCGCGCCGCAGGAAACGCAGCGCGTCATCGGCATTGAAGGGGCGTCGCCGCGCGTCTTGGTGGTGGATGATGATCAACTCAACCGGCGCGTGATTGTGGACGCGCTCGCGCCGCTCGGCTTCGAGATGCGCGAGGCGCGCGACGGCCGCGAGGGGTGGCGCGTTGCGCTGGAATGGCGTCCGCAGGCGATGATCATTGATTTGCGGATGCCGGAAATGGACGGCCTGACATTGATTCGTCAGATTCGGCAAGACCCCGCCTTGAACGACGTGGTGATCGTGGCGTCGTCGGCCAGCGTCTATCAAGAAGACCAGCAGCAGAGCATCGCGGCGGGCGCGCAGGCATTTCTGCCGAAGCCGGTCAGCATTTCCCTGCTCTTGCGGCAGCTTCAACGCGGGCTGCGCCTGACGTGGCGGCGCGCGTCGGACGTTGAACCGAACGCGCCCGCGTCGCCTCGCGCCGTCGCGAAACTGGAACGCTTAGCCGCACTGCCGGGCGCCCTTCGAAAGCGATTGGAGGAGGTGGCCATCATCGCCGACATGAGCGGGGTGCGGGGCGTTATCGAAGAAATTCGGGCGATTGACGCGGAGTTGGCGGACGCCTTGGCCGCGTTCGAGCAGAATTTCGAGTATGGGAAAATCTTGGAATTGGCGCAAAACGCGAAGGCGTGAAGGGGAGGCGGAATGATGAGACACGCGATAGCGCGGGGCGGGGCCGCGACGCTGTTGTTTGGGCTGTTGGCGCTAAGCTTCGTGATGCGCGACGCGCAGGTCGAAGTCGGCCTCGTGAATATCGCCGCGGCGACGCTGCTGCTCGCCGTGGGCGCGCTGTGGGGCGTCATGCGCCATCGCGCCGTCGTGAAACGCCTGATTCTCGCCGAGCGCAAACAGGCGGAAGAGGCGCTTCGAAAACATGACGCGCAATATCGCATGCTGACCGAAAACATCACGGATGTCATTTGGACGATGGATGCGGCCTGCCATTTTACGTATGTCAGCCCGTCCGTGACGAAATTGCGCGGCTACACGCCGGAGGAAGTCCTGCGACAGACGCCGGCGGAAGCGTTGACGCCCGATTCTCTGCGCGTCATGGAAGCCGCGCTCGCCAAGAATTTCGAGATGATTCAACGCGCCGCGATGCTGCGAAATACGGACGCTATTGAAGCGGAAATCTACGAATTGGAACAGCCCTGCAAAGACGGCTCAACCGTCTGGACGGAAGTGAGCGTGAAGGCGTTATTTGATGAGCAGGGGGCGTTCGCCGGGTTTTTAGGCATCACGCGCAACATTTCGCGCCGCCGCAAAATAGAGCAGGCGCTGCGCGAAAGCGAGCAGCGTTTTCGCCACTTGTTCGAATACACGCCGATAGCGTACCAATCGCTTGATCACGCTGGCTGCTACCTTGATGTCAACGACGAGTTATGCGCTCTGCTCGATTATCGCCGCGAAGAATTGATCGGGCGGTCGTTTGGCGAATTCTGGTCTGCGCCGACGCGCCATCTTTTCCCTGAGAAATTCGCCCAATTTGCGCGGGAAGGGTGCGTGTCCGCCGAATTAGAATTGGCGCGGCGCGGCGGCGCGTTGGTGACGGTCTTGCTTACCGGGCGCATCCAGCGCGATCTTGAGGGGCGATTCATGCGGACGCATTGCCTGCTGCAAAATATCACCACTCGCAAACAGGCCGAAGACGAACTCAAGTCGAACGAACAACGCTTGGAAAGCCTGCTGCGCATTTCGCAGTTGCAGGAAACCTCAACGCAGGCCATTCTGGATTTCGCGCTGGAAGAGGCGATTCAACTGACGCGCAGCCAAATCGGGTATATCTATTATTATGATGAAACGACGCGCTTGTTCACGCTGAATTCATGGTCAAAAGAGGTCATGCGGCAATGCTCGATTACCAAGCCGCAAACCGTGTATGCGTTGGAAAAGACCGGAATATGGGGCGAAGCCGTCCGGCAGCGCGCGCCGATTATGGTGAATGATTTCGACGCGCCGAATCCCCTGAAAAAGGGGTATCCAGAAGGACACGCGCCGTTGAAGCGTTTTCTGACAATTCCGGTCATCGTGGACGGGAAAATCGTGGCCGTCATCGGCGTCGCCAATAAAACGGATAAATATCATCAGGCCGATGTGCGGCAGCTTATTTTGCTGATGGACGCGGTCTGGAACATCTGCCAGCGCCGGTGCGCGGAAGAAGAACTGCGCGAGGCGAAAGAGGCGGCGGAACGGGCGAACAAGGCCAAGAGCGCGTTTTTGGCGAACATGAGCCACGAACTGCGCACCCCGCTCAACGGCATTTTGGGCTACGCGCAGATTCTCCGGCGCGACGAGACGCTGACCGCCGCTCAGCGCGAGCGACTGGAAACGATTGAGCGGAGCGGCCATCACCTGCTGGACTTGATTAACGATATTTTGGATTTGGCGAAAATTGAAGCGGACAAAATCGAATTATGCATCGAGGAAATGCCGTTGGCGGACATGCTGAAAAGCATGAGCGAGATGATTCACATTCGCGCGAACGCCAAGCAGATCGCCTTCTATCTCGACGCCGCGCCGACGCTGCCGCAGATGATCCGCGCCGATGAGCGGCGGCTGCGGCAAGTGCTGCTGAATCTGCTCGGCAATGCCGTCAAATTCACGGAGCGCGGCAGCGTGACGCTGCGCGTGACGATGCCTTCCTCAGCCCCTCTCGATGAGGGGATGGCGTGTCTCCGCTTTGAAGTCGAGGATACCGGCGTAGGAATTGCGCCGGAGTATTTAGCGGCGATTTTCGAGCCGTTCAAACAGGTCGGCGATGACCGCTACAAGGCGCAAGGCACGGGGTTAGGGCTGGCGATCAGCCGCAACTTGATCCGCATGATGGGCGGCGAGTTGCGCGTCGTCAGCAAGCCGGGGCAAGGCGCGATCTTTTCGTTCGAATTGAACGCGCCGGTCGTTATGGCCGAGTTGGGGCGTTCTCGAAGCGAAGCGCGGCGCGTCATCGGTGTGGACGGGGCAGCCCCAAACATTCTGGTCGTAGATGACGACGCGGTGAATCGCCGCGTGATTTTAGACGCGCTGAGGCCGTTGGGCTTTATCGTGCAAGAGGCGGACGGCGGGCGTCAGGCGTGGCAATGCTGCCAAACCGCGCCTCCCGATCTCATTATCACCGATTTGCGGATGCCGGACATGGACGGCTTGGCGCTCATCCGCGAGATTCGGCGGAATGCCAACTTGAACGGCGTGCAAATCATCGCGTCGTCGGCGAGCGTGTACGCGGAGGACGTTCAGCAAACGACCGCCGCCGGAAGTCAGGCGTTTCTCCCCAAACCGGTTGAAACGGCGCGGTTATTAGACGAATTGCAACGCTTGCTGCATCTGACGTATCGCTATCAGGACGCCCCGGCGCGCGAGGCGTCTTCTTTGAGAAGCGCGGCACTGCCGCTGCCGCCCGCCGCCGTCTTGAATGAACTGAGCGCGGCGGCCAACATCGGCGATATTCAGTCGATTCGCCGCGCGCTGAACGATGTAGCGCGCGGCGGCGAGTATGCCGAGTTCAGCAGCGTGTTTCAGAATTTGGCGCATGACTTTAACATCGGGGCGATGCAAGAATTGTTGGCCGCCTATCTCGCGCGGACGGGCGCGGCGCAGGCGGAATGCGCGATGACGCCAGCGCGTTTAGCGGGGTTTCCGGCAGAGACGCAGGAGCGGCTGAGGCAGGCCGCATTGACGTGCGATATTGGCCTGCTGGATGCGGCGATTGCGGAAATACGGCCGCGCGATGCCCAACTTGCCGCGCATCTCGACGCGCTGGTAAATGCGTTTGCGTATGAGAAAATTATAGACCTCCTGCCACGCGAGTAACTGCCGGATATGTTCAAGGCCGCGTCGGGGAGCGCGGATATTTTTTATTTTTCATCTTTTTCCCTTGACATTTTTCGTCGGAAACATATACTAGGGGTAGTTTGTAGATTTGTAAAAAAGAGTGGACGTTTTATTGCTCTTTTCCAAACCTGCAGGCCAGTGTAAAAGTGTCAGTTGTAATAATATGTCAGGATGTGTAGAAGTAGCGCGTCAGGTGTTATTTCTCAAGTTATCCTCAACACAGGAGAGTACCAAGTTGGCAGAAGGAACAGTGAAATGGTTTAGCGATCAAAAAGGTTACGGTTTTATTGAACAAGAAGGCGGCGATGACATTTTCGTCCATCATTCTCAAATTCTCGGATCGGGTTTTAAAACCTTGTCCGAAGGTGACCGAGTGACCTTTGAGATCGGCGCAGGGAAAAAAGGGCCTGCAGCACAAAACGTACGGAAAGTGTGATTTCCCCTTGCGTTAGAAAGGCGTCTTATCATTTGATAAGACGCCTTTTTTATTGAAGGTGATGGCGGATATAGTTGTCAGACACCTCCGAGGTGTCTGACAACGTTCATTTTCTTCATTTCTCCATGAGAGAATGCTTGAATTGCCGCAGACACGACTTAAACGCATGACCAATCTGTTGTACCGTCACGTTTTGCTCCCCGTTCGTAATCGTGCGATGAATAATCGCGTTATTCAAATGATTAAAGCGCGAAAGAATGGAACTCGCTTGATCGCGGAATTTCGGGAACGCCGAGCAAAGCGCATGAAATTCTCGATACGCCTCTTCATACGATGCTTGCTCATACAGCCGCTCGATGTCGGCGATTTTTTCGAGCGTTTTCGCCGTTTCCTGCAAGCATTCGATTTCTAGACAAATCTGCCGGGCGGCGTCGGAATCGGGCGGAAGCGATTGGCGCTGGCGCTGAAGTTCTTGCAGGCGATCTTCACGAGGGCCAACGGGCCGCGTCATGACGGTTCCCCTCCTTCTTCCTTCGATTTCTCGATCATTCGGAATAATTTCTGCTGCAATTCTTCAACGGTCAAAATGCCATCCAAAAACCCTTGCTCCAATTTTTCCAACAGCCGCAGATCTTTTTCGTGAAACGCGGCCGCATTTTCGAACAATGCGCGCTGCTTGCGGAGAAATTCCTCAGGCGAGAGCAGTTCATTGCGCAAAGAATGTTCCAAAAGCTGCAATTTCTGCGTCAGCAAGGACGTTTCGGATGGGGCGGCGGGGACGGGATTGAGAGGCGCGACAGACGTCGGCGGCGTCGTCGGCTTGGGAAGCGCGACCACTCGCTCATGTAAACGAAAATATGGCTCTGACAGGGCGAATTTAATCAATTCGCCGAAACGCTTGGCATGCTCGAAATACAGGAAATTTCCGTGCTTATCCCGCTTTTCCAAAATATGGCAAAGGCCGTGCGTGGCAAGCTCGCCGCATTCCTGACAATGTTGCCCCGCGACTTTAAAAATTGCGGAACAGGCGGAATGAAGGCTATTGCAGGCTAAGAGGCCGACGCGGTCTGCGGTATAAATCGCGTGGCGGGCAAATTCTACGACTTGCTCTTTAAAAAGCGTTTCCGGCTTGGCGGCCGCTTTGTCCGGCGGGCATTCCGCGTCCTGCTCAACATGTTCCGCGTCGTCTTTGGCGGCATCTTCTCGGTGTTCGGACGGTTTGAGGAAAAAATCAAGAAACCGGTGAACGCTGGAAGTTTTTGTCATTTTATAAATCTTTTTTAAGCCCTTCGTCGCGACATGGTGCGTAAGCCTGCCGAGAAATCCCCCGGCGGGCAGGCATTGCAGCGCGACTAAAAAGCCGTCAAATGAGGCGGATCCGAGGCTTTTCCACAGTTCCGTGTCGGTAATCAGCAAATGGCCGGATTTGATGTGTTCAATCTGTGCGGCGATCATGAACACGAATTCTTCCATCGAAAAAAACCGGTCGTTTTCCGGCTGCAAATGCTCGCTTCCGATGAAAATGAACGGCTCTTCCATATTGCGGACGCTCATGCCGATCTTGCCGCGAGAAATGAAGCATTTCGGCGGCATCACGTCGAGAAAATCGGCCAACCTCTCAATCGTCTGATACAGGTTCGGATAATTCTCCAGTTTCACCTGCTCGCAATACGCCGCAATCCCCTGCCCGTCCTCATTCGTGACGACTAAACTGGTGAGCCAATGCTGAATCCGATTGAAATATTCCTGTTCGCCGGGGTGAACGAGGAGGTCGCTCTCGTCGTCTTTCAGGCGAGCATAGCGTTCCGGCAAGCGCGCGAAAGAATTGGACAGCCCGCCCGTCAAGCGTTCCGCCTGTTCCGGCATCACGACGGCCGCGTAATTTTGCGGCGCGAGCAGCCGGTAGGCGTCCAGAAACGACTGAATATGGAACGACGGCGTTGGCGCGGCCTGTTCGCAGCATTGCTGATGCGCAAGCCAGAAATGCTTGTAGGCGTCCACGTAGAACGGGGCATGTTGCAGGAGCGCGAGGTAATATTGGGCGGCAAGATCAAGCCGACGCAACTCATATTCATAAATCAGGCCGAGATCGAAATAGGCTTTGGCGATATCCGGGTCGGCGGAAAACCAGCGCATTTCGGAAATGTCCCACGAATGGAACATCCCTTTTTGAAATTTTTCCGATGACGTGCGGAGCGCAATGAATTTTTCATAGTGCTGAATGGCCGCCGCATACTCTCGCCGCGCGTTGAACATTTCCCCTAATTTCAGATAATAGAGGTCAAAGTCCGGCGTTTTCGCCGCCATGCGCTGATAAATATACACGCAGGCATCCCAGTTGCGCCGCTCTTCGCAGGCCGCCGCAAGATAGAACGGCATTTCCGCGTTTTCCGGGAAAAGCCGCTGCATTTCTTCAAATAAGGCGAACGGATCGGCAAAGT
This sequence comes from uncultured Candidatus Moduliflexus sp., assembly GCA_964498135.1. GTDB lineage: Bacteria > Moduliflexota > Moduliflexia > Moduliflexales > Moduliflexaceae > Moduliflexus. The sequence continues at coordinate 12,390 of CAZCGG010000035.1, read as the reverse complement.
CAAACGCGCTGTTAATCAACTTTTCGGCTTCTTCATGCCGCTCGTACCGCAATAGCAGGGCAAGCAGCAGCGTGCAGGCTTTCAGCGTGGGAACGCGGTCAAGCGATTGCTGCAACAACGGCGCGGCTTGCAGCGCGTTCCCCTTTTTGTAGGTCATTTCGGCTAACGAGAGGTATTTTTCATATTCCGGCATCGGAAACAGCCGCGCCGCTTCTTTAAAGAGGTGGCGATTGCTTTGCCAAATCGGGCTGAAAAGCGATGTCTCGGCGATTTTCAACGAATCGCCGCTCAGCCCATTCTGATATTCAACCACGCTGTTCCGCTCAAAGGCGTCGGAATAGACGCGCCCATCTGACGCGACCGCGACCAGCAGCAGGCGCGTTCCGGTCACAATCGTCCAGATCGGCGATTTTTCGCCTTTGCCGTTCTCGGCGGAGAAATGATGCTGCGAATTCAGCCGCAACATGACAAACACGGCTTCGTTCGGCTGGAGAAGCGTCAACACGGCTTGCGCCACGTCGCCCGGCAGGTCAGGGTCAATCAAGGCCGGATCAACAATCGGCAGCGTGTCTGAAAATGAGAGCGTGTGGCCGGATACCGGGGCATCGCCCGGCTCGCAGTCTTGAGGCGAGGCGTTTTCGAGTTCGAGGAGTTGGGAGTTCATAGCGGCTGCTTATCCCGAAAATACCCTTGCTGGCGGGCAATGTACATCGCCGTCAGCAGATGCGTCAGGATAAAGAGAACATGCGCCTCTTTCGCAAAGGCGACAAGGCGCGGAATGGCGGATGACGACGCGCCCGAAAGCAGAAATAATTCCCAGAAGCGGGAATCGTGAAGCAGGTTGAGCGTCAGGCTAATCACGGCGACGCCCGCCGCGCAAAGATAGAGAACCCACATAAATCGAAGCGGCTTGAGCAGCCCGTACCCTATGCCGCATCGCGCAAGCGACAGGGCGACGCGCACGCTGCCGCAGGTTTGCCTGTCAACAGCACGCCGCCGAGGAGCATTGGGCGATGCAGTGGAGACGTGAGCGTCCCAATCGCTATAAAAAAACAGCTTATGCCGATGACGACCACGCCAGCCGGTGTTTTCATCGTCGGTATGTTATCGTTGTAATGTCAACGCCGCAGCAGACGCGCCGCGTTGTCATGCAGAATGCGCCGCGCAACGGCCTCATCGCCGTCCGCCGCGTCGCGGATCGCCTGAAGCGCAAGCCGCTGCGGCCAGAATGGCCAATCTGAGCCAAATAGCAGCCGCTCCGCGCCGACGACCGCTATCATGCGCTGGATGTGCTGCGCGGGTTGCCCGCTCAATTCAAGCCAGACGTTTTCATGCTGCTGCGCGAGCCGCATCGCCGCCTCATATTGGGCTAATCCAGCATGCGCCAAGACGAACGGCGTGTCTGGAAAACGGGCGGGCAGCGCATTGAAACCCTCCAAATCTGAAAAACGCCGCGCGCGCCCCGTCAGCCCGCTATGCAGAATAATCGGCAGGCGCGACGGCGCGAACTCCGCCACCACATCAACACATGCGCGGTCATTGAACGCGAACCGTTGCAAATTCGGGTGAATTTTTAATCCTTGTGCGCCGAGTGCGATATATGTGTCAAGTTTTTCTCGCCATCGCGCATCCTTTGGATGCACGGAACAGAATGGAATGATCTCTGGAAACTGCCGACAGGCTTGAAGAATCGCGGTTGACCGGTCAACGCCGTCTTCGTATTCGATGGGGAGCGCCACGCTTGCGCTGATGCCGTAGCGCGCCATGTCGCGCAGGAGATTCGGCACGACCATGCCGCGCAGCGTTTGGCGGCGGCGCATGAGCGTGAGGATGGCATGTTTCAGAAATCCGAGCGAGGCGCAGGGCGGGCGATGGCGATACAGCAGCCGCGCCGCGTCTTCGATGCCGGGGGAACTGAGCATCAGATAATGCGGCAGCGGCGCGGGCTGATCAATCTGAATAGGCAGGCGGCGCGGGAAAATATCGCCGACATGCGCATGAACATCGAGCATCAGCGAGTCGCCTGATCTTCTTCGCCCGGTTCAACCCACGGGACGAGCTTAATCGGAAACCGCTCGACCAGCGCGCCCGGCTTCGTCAATTCGAGCATGTCATGCTCGGCGTTCAGTTGCAAGGCGCAGGTCGTCTGGCTGTCATTGACTGTCCGAATCAGGCGTTTGCACGTCTCGTAATCCATCTGAATGATGTCTTTGTAGGTAAATGTCATGATGTTGCGCCTGTGCAAGCGCCTCGCCTCAAGCCTTGCTGCGCGGCTTGCGCGAGACGCTGAACCGGCAGTCCGCAAGCATGTTTTTCTTTTCTGCCTGACCGCAATTCATCTCCTCATACATAAAATGATACCGGACAGCGTTTCTGTCAATGCCAAATGCAGAGAAACTCCGTTTTTCGCGCCGCGCAATTATTCCTGCATCGTGTTCAACGCTTCCGCTTTGGCGGAGGTGATGAGCGGCTCAATCACGTCGTCCAGCGCGCCTTCCATAATTGACGCAAGGGCGTAGAGCGTCAGGTTAATGCGATGATCCGTCACGCGGCTTTGCGGGAAATTATACGTGCGGATGCGCTCGCTGCGGTCGCCGCTGCCCACTTGGCTTTTGCGATCTTTGGCAATCGCCTGCTGCTGCTCCGCAATCGCCCGATCCAACAGGCGCGACCGGAGAATTTTCAAGGCTTTAGCCTTGTTTTTATGCTGCGATTTTTCATCCTGACACGACACCACCAAGCCGGTCGGGATGTGCGTCACGCGGATCGCGGAATCGGTCGTGTTCACGCTCTGCCCGCCGGGGCCGGAGGAGCGAAACACATCCACCCGCACCTCATTCGGATCAAGCTCGATATCCACTTCTTCGGCTTCCGGCAGGACGGCGACGGTCACGGCTGACGTGTGAATCCGGCCGCTCGCTTCCGTCGCCGGGACGCGCTGGACGCGATGCGCGCCGCTTTCGAATTTCAATCGGCTATACACGTCTTTGCCGTTAATCAAGGCGATAATTTCCTTGAATCCGCCGATGCCGAGCGCGTTTTGGCTCATGATTTCCACTTTCCAGCCGCGCCGTTCGGCGTAGCGCGAATACATGCGGAACAAATCTCCGGCAAAGAGCGCGGCCTCGTCGCCGCCCGTCCCTGCGCGAATTTCCAGCACGATATTTTTTTCGTCGTTCGGGTCTTTCGGAATCAGCAACGCCCGCAATTCTTGGTCAACCTGCTCCACGCGGGGCTTCAGTTCGTCAATTTCATCTTTGGCTAACTCCGCCATGTCCGCGTCTTTCTCGGTTCGCAGGAGTTCTTTGGCGTCGGCAAGCTGCTGCGCCAGCGTTTTATATTCACGATATTTGGCGACAATGTCCGCTAATTCCGCGTGCGCTTTGGCGTATTCGCGGAATTTCTCCTGATGGGCAATGACAGCCGGATCGCTCAATTTTTGCGTGACATCTTCGAATTTTTCTTCTAACGCTGCTAATTTTTCAAACATACCGTCTCCATTTTTTGCAATGACATGCGCAGCCTGACAGATTTTCGCTGCCCGTCAGGTCTGAGGTCGAGGTTCAGAACGCTTGCGTTCATCGGCACTTTCATCGTTTGGGCTGTGGGGAACTGTTGAATTTTTCCACGATTCGCAGAAGACCCCTTGAAATCAAGAAAAATTGATTGACTTCTCTGTTTTTGTCTCATAATGCGGTTTAGAAATATGCGTAGATTATTTGCGTCCTATTTGTCATTCGAAATCAGCGTAAAAAACGACGTTTTTTCAAAAAAACGTCGTTTTTTCTGCACGGAATCGAGACCGCAGGACGTTTCTCATAGATACTGATGATCAGAAGGGGGGACGTTGTGAGTACGTTGAAAACGCTTTTTTCCAGAGTGATGCCGCCGAAACAGAAACAAGCGGAATCGTTCATTTCTGCCGGAAAACCTCTGGAACTTCCGACCGGCTTCCTGAAGCCCGGCGATATTTTTGCGTATCTTGATTTTGGCATTCCCGATTTGCAGCCCGTGAAACTGTCGTTGGATTTTGGCAAAGAAGACAAAGCCTTCGAACAGGTGTTTCATTACCTCAAAAAACGGCGGTCGCCTGCGCTGATTTGTCCGTCGTTGAAGCGTGAAGAGGTTCGCTCGGCGCTGCAAACGCATTATTCGGATTCGATTCATCGCATCATGGAGGCGGCGGATCGCATCGCGCAGCAGCAATTTGTCTTATTTGGGACGCATCACGTTCACGCGGCCTCGCCAATGCAATGGAATGCCCCCGATCCATCTGCGCCAGACGCCGCGTCGGGCTGGAAAGCCGGAAAGCGCTATCAGGCGGCGGACTTGATGCGCGATGCGACCCGCGACATTTACACGATTTGGGAACTGAACCGCCATCAACATTTGCTTGATCTTGGAAAAGCCTATTGGTATAGCGGCGACGAAGTTTATGCGCAGGCGTTTGTCGAGCAGATGGCGGCATGGATTGAACAGAATCCGTATCCGCTCAGCGTGAACTGGGCTGAGCCGCATGAAATCGCCATGCGCGGCATTTTTTGGCTGATTGGCTCCCGGTTTTTTGCGACCTCCGATCATGTTGACGCCGTCTTTTTCTGCCGCTTTTATCAAACGTTGCTGTATCACGGCCACGCCGTGTACGAATCGCTGCAAAAAGCGTCCGCGCAACAGCCGCCGCTTTCTCTCGTGAGCCAAGCCGCGTTTTTGTATCTGATCGGTACGATGCTGCCGGAATATCGGTATAGCAAAATCTGGGCGGCGCGGGGCTGGGATATTTTGCAATGGAAAACGCCGCTGCTCACCGTCGAACGCCTGCTGCCCGGTTCGCTCGCCGCGCATCTTCCGATGATTGAACTCTACTGCTTGACGTTTGCCGTCCGCAAAGCGAATCGCTTTCTGCTTGCGCCGCCGGTGATTGAAGGCATCGTCAAGCTCATCGAGCAGTTGTCGCCGTTTTTGCAGCCCGACGGCTCGCTGAGCCGCTTCGGCGAAGAGCCGCATCGCCTGCTGCTGACCGGCATGTATGGGCCGATGCAGGACATTCGCTATCTGTTTTCGATGGCGGCCGTGCTGCTGAAAAATGCCGCGTTTGCCGCTATCGGCAAGACATTTCCAGAGCCGCTGTTCTGGTGGTTCGGCGAAGACGGACGCAAAGAATTTGCGGAATTGCCCCTCGCGGCGCCGAAGCAGTTGTCCGCGATCTTTCCTGACAAAGCGTTTGCGATGATGCGAACCGGCTGGGATGAGATGAGCAGCTATTGCATCTTTTCAACCGGCATCAGGCGCGATGCGCGAGCAGCGCAGAAAATGCACCATGATCTGTTCAGCCTCGAGCTTTCCGCGAACGGGCGGCAATTTCTGATCGATTCCGGCGCGTACTCGTATCATGAGACGGATCCGTGGAACCGCTATTTTAGCTCGCTGCAAGCGCATAATACGGTCACGGTGGATCAAATTGATCATTTCTCCGCGCCGCAGAATATTGAACACGCGATTGATCTCTGGATGACGACGCCGCAATTTGACCTGATTAGCGGCTATCATACCGGCTTTGACGAATTGAGCGAGCCGATCAGACACCGGCGCACGATCTTTTTTCTCAAGCCGAGCTACTGGATTGTGTGCGACGCGCTGACCGGCGACGGCAAGCACGTGTTCGATCAATATTTTCATTTCGCGCCATTCCGTCTGAATGTGGATTTCACGAACAAATGCGTCAACATCGCCCTGCCTGAGCAACGTCATTTCACGTTGATGCCATTTAACCCGAAAGAATTGGACGTGTCTATTTTAACAGGCGGAGACACGCCGGATTCCGGCTGGCTCAGCGAAGGGTACAAGACGCGCGTCGAAGCGCCGGTCATTCGCTACGGCAAGCAGACGCTCGCGCCGACGACGTTTCACACGCTGCTCTGCGCCTACACGCGGGAAAAATCGTTGCAATTCACCGGCCGAACGCTGGCGGCGCACTGTCAAAATCAATCAGTGCTGTCGCATGAAGTGGCCGCGCTTGAGGTCACGAACGAGGAAGGGAAGCAGTATTTTATCTTCTCGTATCAGCCCAAGCCGGAGCCTGTGCAGCTTGAACATCTGATTTTTCATGGCAAAGCCTGCTTTCTGAAATTGCGCGGCGCGGCGGTCGAAGAAATTATTTTGATTGACGCGGAACTGCTTGTCATGCAGAACCGGACGCTGTTTCAATCGGAAACCCGCGTCGAATATGTGACGCTTCGGTTCGAGGAGAGCCGGATCATGGCGGCGTCGCCGGGAAATTACACGTTTTCCATGCAATGCCCCGACGAGGTGAGCGTGTTTGTGAATAATCGAAAAACGTTGAGCAAGCGCGAAGGGGACATGCTGATCGTTTCCACGTCGCGCATTTGAGATTATTCCGAAAAACAGGCGCGTTGCGAATTCCACAAGATTTTTCTCTTGACTCGTTCGCGCGCGCGTGGTAAGAATTTTAAGAAAAGTAAGGCTGGCAGGTTTTCCAAAATGAACGCTGGGGCGAGGCTTAAATATGACAGGTTCGCTCTAATCTGATCGCTGCTTTCGGTATCAGGGAGAGTTCGCTGCCCCGAAGCATTGCGCGATTATTCGGGCTGGCGGGGAAAATTATCGTGAAATTGTGCATGGTGCGAGTGTTCGTGATTTGGGGCGTCATCTGCTGGGCGTTGCCGTATGTCAGCCGCGCCGAACTGTATAAATACGTCAAGAATGGGGTCGTGCATTATACGAACATCCCGCCGGAAAATCGGATTTATACCACCGTAGGAAAACCCTCGTCCACGCTGGCGAGCCTGTCTGCGCCGAAGTCGCGGGTGATTCGTGATCCGTCGTCGGCGTCATCGTCCAAATCTACCGCCGCGTCCGTGCCGTATCTTGATCTGATTTATGACATTGCCAAAACGCACGATGTCAGCCCTGAACTCATCAAGGCGGTGATTAAGGTCGAATCGAATTTCAATTACAAAGCGGTCTCGCCGAAAGGGGCGCAAGGGCTGATGCAATTGATGCCCGCGACGGCGAAGCGATTCGGCGTGACGGATTCATTCGATCCGAAAGATAATATTCAGGGCGGGGTGAAATATTTGGCGTATCTGTTCGATGAGTTCGGCGAGGAGAATTTAGACCTTGTTCTAGCCGGATATAACGCGGGAGAGCAGGCGGTGCGCAAGTATGGCAATCAAATTCCGCCCTACAAAGAAACGCAGCAATACGTCAAAAAAGTCAAAGCGCATTTTTTCGCCCGTTCGCGCTATCGCACTACGCGCGTCACGTCAATTTATAAATACGTCGGCAAGAACGGCGTGGTCGCGTTCAGCAACATTCCGCGCGCCAGATAGAAAAGAACACGCTCAGTTTCTTCACGAAACTGAGCGTGTTTTCTTGGCTATTCGAATTCCCACCGATGCGACGGGCGATAGACGCCGACATCTTTGATCATGGACGTCACTTCAAACGAATACGAGCGCGTTTGATAATCGAACGGCGTCCCATCCTCTAAATGCACGGCCACGTCAATGAAATATTTTCCTTCCGTCAAATCCAGCCGATCCACGCAGAAGCGGACTTTTCCTTCGCCGTCAATGCGGGGGATATGCACTTTTTCAATATGCGTGTTCGTGCCGTAGCAAAAGGTTTCGTCATCGCGGAAGATGCCGATGCCGAAGACTGGCTCATACACAGGCCGGTACGCCTTGTAATCAATCTGAATCGCCATTTTGTCGCCGGTTTTGAATAAATACGTCGGATGCGGCGAGCCGTTGTAAAATTCGACGTTCTGGATTTCGACTTCGCGCGATCCCCACCGGCGTTTGCGGCTTGACGGCTCAGCTTGTTCCGGGTGTTCGTGTTCTTCGAGCAGGTTGGCGCGCTGCTGATCGCTGACGTGTTCCAAATACATCTGCATGACGGATTGCACGTCGCCGTAGGCTTTCAATTCGCCGTGATCAAGCCACAGCACGCGGTCGCAGTAGCGTTCCAGCGCGCTGAGATCGTGCGTGACCAGCACAATCGTTTTGCCGTCGGCTTTGAAGGCGTTCAACTTGTTCTGGCATTTGCGCTGGAAACTGGCGTCTCCGACGGCGAGAATTTCGTCAATCAGCAGAATTTCGGGGTCAACGGTCGCGGCAATCGAGAAGGCAAGACGCATGTACATGCCGGAAGAATAAGTTTTGACGGGGTTATCAATAAAATCTTCCAACTCCGAAAAACGGATAATATCTTCCATCCGTTCCTGCACTTCTTTGCGTGACAAGCCTAAAATAATGCCATTGATGAAAATATTTTCCCGTCCGGTAAATTCGGGGTGAAAGCCTGCGCCGAGTTCGATGAGCGCGGAAATCCGTCCATTCGTTTTGGCCGCGCCGTTCGTCGGGCGATGAATCCCGGCCATGAGTTTGAGCAGCGTGCTTTTTCCAGAGCCGTTGCTGCCGATAATGCCGAGCGTCGTGCCTTTGGGAATTTCGAAGGAAACGCCTTTGAGCGCCCAAAACAGGGATTCTTCTTGCGTGACGCGCTGTTTTCTGACGAGATTCACCAGCGCGGATTTCAGCGTGGTGGCTTGCCGATAGCGTTTCTTGAGATGAAACGCTTTAGAAACATTATCAATTTTTATTGCGTACACTGTGAGTTAAACCTCCTCTGCAAATGTTCCGCGAAATCGTTCGAACACGCTGATGCCCAGCGCATACAGCAAGATCGCAAAGAGCGCGACGACCGCAAGCTGGCGGAAATTCGGAAAACGGCCATAGAAGAATATATCTTGATACGCTAAAATCAGAGGAGCAGCCGGGTTGAAATTGACCGTGAACCGGAATTTTTCAGGGATTTGATCCAACGAGTAAACGATAGGCGTCGTAAAGAACCATAAATTCAGCACATTCCCCAGCACATGTTGAATATCGCGGTAATGCACGCACAAGGCGGACAATATGAACGCGAATCCGACCGTCAAGAGTAATTGAATGCTGAAAACGATAGGCAATGCAAGTAAAGGCATGCCAATTGCCAATTTAAAATACACAACGAAAATCAATAAAATCGGCAAACTGAGCAGATAGTTGACGCCGTTTGCCAAGACAACCACCATCGGCAGGACTTCCGCCGGGAAGAGTATTTTTTTTATCAAATTTCCTCCGGCGATGATTGACCCCGATCCTTCGAGTATTGAAGACGAAAACCACATCCAGGGGAGCAATCCGCTCAAGAGAAACACCACGTAACTTTCCATGTTAAATCGCAGATACGTGGAGAAAACAACGGAATACACCAACATCAGCAGCAATGGATTCAGAAACGACCACAAAAACCCTAACACCGACCCTCGATAACGAGCTTTCAACTCACGAATCACTAAATTCCAAATCAAACTGCGATACCGGTATAACCCTTTTATTTGTTCGAGATACACATGCACCCTCTGCGCTGTCTGCCCATTTCAGGAAACTCTCCTTCTCTTGTTATAAAGTGGACTCTTTTTTGGGCGATTCGATTAATAAAATGTGAAAATCAAGAATAAGATTTATTTTATTACACCGAAAAGTTGATATTTTGTCAAGTATTTTCTTGCGGTATCTCGTCAACGCCCGTTGCGGCGCAGGTAGATGACGAGCAATTTTTTAAAAACTTATTCCAATTTCTTTTGCGTCTTGTCCCTATATGTGACGGTGGTAACTCTTGTGAATGGAGAACTGTCAGGCACGTCCAACGCGCCTGACAGCGTGGCATTAATTCTTTTTATCGGGCAGGGCGCGGAGCGTATTGTTCGTATTCGCGCTGGATTTGCTGCATATCTTCCCAGACCGGGCGTTTTCCCTGTTCATTCCGCAGCAGATATGCCGGATGAAAGGTTGGCATCACTTTGATGCCGTTGTACTCATGCCATTTCCCGCGCGCTTCTGAAATGCGTTCTGTTGTTTTCAGTAGCGTATGCGTGGCGATTTGCCCAAGCGTGCAGATAATTTTGGGGCGAATCAGCGCGATTTGCTGGCGCAGAAACGGCTCGCAGGCCGCAAGTTCTTCGGCGGACGGTTCGCGGTTTTCCGGAGGGCGGCATTTGACCGCGCTGGTGAGATACACCTCGTCGCGGTTCAATGTAATCGCGCGGAGAATTTTTGTGAGCATCTCGCCCGCCGCGCCGATAAACGGCTGGCCTTCATGATCTTCATGCTCCCCCGGCGCCTCGCCGATAAGCATGAGGATCGCGTGATGATCACCTGCGCCGAAGACGACGCGCGTTCGTCGTTCATGGAGGCCGCAGCGCCGGCATCCCTGAAGGTCTTGGCACAGTTGATCGAGCGCCAGAACGGCTGGCTCAGGCGGCGGCTCTTTTTCTCCATGAAAAATTCCATCGAATCCGTTTCGCTGATACTCTTGAACCGTATCGGCAAGCTGCGTGAGCAGATGAAACACTTCCGATCCGGGATGGCGGCTCTGTTCGGATGTTGGCATGTGATGTTCTCTCGCGCATGACACGCGTCGTTTTTCAAAAAACGGGGGCAGCGCGGACGTTGATGTGCGTTGATGATGGAGAATTGGTTATTTCGTGAAAATATTTTACGCGCATCCGTCAAAGAACGCAAGAAAAATCGGTGGGAAGAGGCATTTCTTTTCGCGGCGCATGACAGACGGCGCACCGTCCGCATGCCGGAAAAACGAGAGGACGCGCAGGCGCGGCAAGCCGTTTCTCTCGTTCTCGGAATTGCGGCCTGGTAAAATTTGCAAAAATTCTTATGAGATGATTATTTTCTTGACACAACAACAATTTTATTCTAAGTATTAACCTAAATATTACAAATATGGTGTTTTGAAAAACGTGAAATGTCTGCGACAGGTGCGGATGGCTTTTCATAATGCTGTTGTCATCGAGATGTGTGATGATATTCTTTATAGACCGGGGAAACAGGAGTAAGCACTATGGGTCAGGTAAAGATAGTTACTGATACGACTTGCGATCTGCCTCAAGAGATTATTAAACAATACGATATTCGGCTTGTCCCCACGGTGATCACAATCGGGAGCAAAGTGTATCGAGACACGTTTGATTTGCCGGTCGAGCAATTTTATGAATTGCTGAAATCGTCGGCAGATAGACCCGTCAGCGGCCCTCCGGGAAGAAAAGATTTTTCCGATGTGTACACGACGTTAAGCAAAGAAACGGATTCGGTGATCTCGATTCACGTGTCTGAAGCGTGGAGCCCGACGTTTAAATTAGCGGAAAATATGGCGCGGTTCAGCATGAATGCCGCGCAGAAGCAGGGGCAGCGCTTAGATATTACCGTCATTGATTCCAGAGCGACATGCATCGGCTTGGGAGTCATGGTCATTGAAGCGGCGCGGATGGCGCAGCAAGGCAAAACGAAAGAGCAGATCGTGGCGCATGTCACCCATATTCTCCAGAATTTGAAAAGCTTGTTCATGGTTGATGACATGAGTTATCTTGAAAAAAGCGGAAGAATCGGGAAAGCGGGCGCAATGATCGGCAACATGCTCAATATTAAACCGATCTTTTCGATTGAAGGCGGCGAAACAACCGTAAAAGGCCGACCAATGGGCGCAGGCGGAGCGTTCGACAAAATGATTGATCTGATGAAAGACGCCATTCCCTATGAACGCAGCATTAAATTAGGCATTGCCCATGCCATGTCTCCCGATAAAGTGGATAAAGTGAAACCGAAAATTCTGGAGAAATATAATTGCGTGGAAGTGTTTGAAACGTTGATTGGCACCAGCGTCGGCGCAACGATGGGACCCGGTTCGTTCGGCTTCGTCTATTTTGAAGTCTAATTCCTCGCGAACCGGGGAATTTTTTCTGCGGCAAGCGATTTAGTTCGTTTCTAAGTATTCAACTAACGTCGTATCCAAATTATACTGCTGAAGTTGTTCTTCGTACAGCCATTTGACCTGTCCTAAGCCTAACCGAATTGCTTCTTTGACCTTCTGTTTGGTTTTCGGCGTCGAAACAAAGCTGACAGCCTGATCAAACACATCGCTGAAGCCGAAAACGACATCATCTAACGTGATTTTATCGTCAATCGCATACCCCTTGCCAGTCTGAATATTTGAGCCTAACGATTTCAGAAACGGATAATCATTGGCTTTCTGGAAAAGCGCTTGCAGAAAGGCTTCTTGAAATTTCCCTTTTGCCAATAATTTTTGGAGAGACTGATCCGTGCTTTGCACGATTTTCTCGATAATTTCCAATAATTCCGTCGGATCTTCCTGCACCGGCGCAACTTCTTCCTGCGGCTTCTTCACATCCAGCGGCTTTTGCTCACGCTCTTTCTTGTCAGATTGGAACACGTTCATCACATAGCCGACTTCATTCGCGACTTCCAGAATTTTCGCTAACCCTTTTTTTCCGGAAAACGTCGTGCCGTCGCC
>CAZCGG010000034.1:17443-26962 GCA_964498135.1 uncultured Candidatus Moduliflexus sp. | reverse complement strand
ATGGTTTATTATTACATACAATTTAAGTTTATCATTTACAATGTAGCCACTACCCGTGATTTTTCTGCTCGCGTATGGCGTGATTTTCTATCATGTCGCAGTGGGATTTCCGGGCGTGCCATATACTCAAATCCATTTAGGCAGCGACATTCCGGCGGTCATCGGCCTTGCGGATTTCGCCGAGGAGGTCGGGCGTCTTGAACAGGAATACGAACGCCAGCACGGCGAAAAACCGATGATTGTCTGCGTGGATGCGGACAGATTAGCGGGCTGGATCGCCTTTTATCGCGCCAAAGAAACCCCTGCGCTGACGCAGGAATTCGTTCAGAACGTCACCGGCGGCCACTTATTCGGGAAAGAAAGCCACATGTACGGCTATTGGCATCCGATGGCGCAGTATCGGAATCGGCCGCTTTTAGTCATCGCCATCAAGGAATCCGCCATGCGGAAAAAGCAAGTCGTCTGGCGGCTTCGCCCGCTCAGCCCGATTGGGAAAGTCTGGCTTCGCAAAAACGGCAAGCCGACGCTCCCCTTTTTTTATCAGTTTGCGCGGCAAAGATAGCGGCAGAATTTATGCGGCCGCGTCATTTTTTCCAAATTCCACATGCTGAAGGCTCACCTGCGCCGACGAAATCTGCCGAAGATGCGCCGCCATTCGCTCCGCGCAATACACCGACCGATGCCGCCCGCCCGTGCAGCCGAAATTGACGGCCAAATGCTGGAAATTGCGCTGCTGATAGCTCGCAGCGGCCTGTTCGATTATCGCAAACACATGCCGTAAAAATTCCTCAACCGCCGGTTCGCGCTCGAAAAATGCAATCACCGGCGCATCCCGGCCGTCAAGCTGCTTGTATTGCTCATATCGCCCCGGATTCGGCAACGCGCGGCAATCGAAGACGAAGCCGCCGCCGTTGCCGGTCAAATCCGCCGGAATGCCGCGCCGGTACGAAAAACTTTTGATCGTGACGGTCAGCGGCGGCGCGGCAAGCTGGCGCAGCGCGTCCGATTCCGCAAGGCGGCGCAGCGCGTCAAGCAGCGCGGGCAGCGCAACCGGCAGGCGCGCAGTGTCGAGAAAATGGCGCAAATTATCAAGCGCGGGCGGAATGCTCTGGATGAAATGCGCTTTTTTCTCGTACAGCCCGCGAAAGCCATACGCTCCCAACGCCTGCATCATCCGAATCAGCGCGTAGCCGTAATACCCCTCAATGAAGGCGTTCCGGTCTATCGGCAGATAGCGGCCGGCCGCGCTCAGATAATGCTCGAGCAGCGCGTCCCGCGCGTCCGGCGGAATTTCCGCCTTCGCGTCATAGAGCAGCGAGGCGAGGTCATATTGCAGCGCGCCGCGCCGCCCGCCCTGATAATCAATGAAATGCGGCCTGCCGTCGCGCAGCATGATATTCCGCGACTGGAAATCCCGAAACAGGAAAAAGCGGCAATCGGCTTGCAGCAAAAAGTCGGCGAACGCCTGAAAATCGTTCTCCAATTCCTGCTCGTCAAAGGGGATTTTGGCGAATTTGAGAACGTAATATTTGCAATAATTCACATCCCACAGCATGGATTGCCGGTCAAACGCGGCGCGAGGATAGCAGCGCGAATAATCGAGGTCGCGCCCGGCGACGATTTGAAAGCGCGGCAATTCGTCCAGAACCGCCTTGTAGATGGGCAGCAGCGCGTCCGGGAACGCCCCGCCTCTGCGCGTCTGCATCAGATGCGAAAACAACGTCACGTCGCCGAAATCCTCGATTAAATAGGCGTCATGCGCAAGGTCTTCGGCGTAAATCTCCGGCACGGGCAGGCCATGCCGCCGGAAATGGCGCGAAAATTCCACAAACGCGACATTTTCCTTGCGGTCGGCATTCACGACGCCGAGCGCGGTGCGCGTCGCGCCAGTCAGCCGATAATAACGGCGATATGAGCCGGATTCCGGCAGCGGCGCGACCTGTTCGGCGCGTTCCTGCGCCCAGCCCTCGAATAACGGCAAAAGATACGTTTGAACGATTGTTTCCATTCAGCCATTCCCCTTTTGGGAGGGGCAAGGGGTGGGTGGCAGCATTCTCGGCATCTTCGCGTCAGCAACCCCCCCCCCCCTCCCAAGAGGGGAGTTTAGTGAAAATAAAAAACTCAGTTTCTTTGAGAAACCGAGTTTTGGGTCAGGTTAATAACACTGCGCCGCGAAGACTTGCACATGCTTGCGGGCGAGCGTTTCGTCATCGGGAATGCCGGTCACGTTTTGGCGGCAGCGGCCATTATCCAACACCGGATAAATGTGTTCGTTGTAAATCGCAATCTCGCCGCCTTCGCGGGTTTTGAGGTTGCGGAACAGCCCGGCGTACTGTTCGCTGTAAAAATGCGCAATCGGCGTCCCTTGCGCGAGATCGCGCCACAACGCTTCGGCTTTAGCGACGCGGACGAACGCCTGACGATGCTCTTCTTCCAAGCGGGCCAGATCGCTCACCATCGCCTTCGCAAACGCTCTGGTGATGGCGTGTTCAAACGACGAGCCGCGCGCGCGCATGACGAGGTTCAGCGCGTTCGTCATTTCCTGATTCCGCGACGCATCCGGGTTATACAGCAACAGAAAGCCGCACGGCCGGAGCGCGAAACTCACGAACGCTTTGGTTGGGCTGACGGCCAGCGCAAACGTGACGCCGCGTTCGATAAACGGCTGAATTTGCAGCTCATAGCTTTTCCGCATAATGTCGTGATAAGACTCGGTTGTGACGAGCCGGGCAAATTCAAAGCCGGAATAGGCGCGGTCTAAAATCAGCATGGCGCGGCGTTCGGCGGCGTCTTTCGCCCGATTGTCAACCGTTGCCGGATTCTGCACAAAGCCGGTCGTGTTCATCGGGCCGGATTGATAAATCGGCAGCATGCCGTCTCCGCCGATGACCGCATCCATTGGAAATTCAATCGTTTGCAGGCGCGACACTTTCGCAATGGTCTTGTACGCAGGCCACCCCAACTCTTCGATGCCGAGCGCGCGCATCTGCGGAGATAAGACCAGCGCGAGTTCGACCGCGCTTTTGACTGCGCCCGTGCCTGCGTCAGACGGCAACGCTAATGAAAATTGCCCCCAATATTTTTCAGGAATCTGCTGCCAGGTCAGCACAGCCGCCTTCACTTTTTCCATCAGCGCCGCAGAATTCATGTAATTCCCGGCGCGGCTCTCTTGAAGTTCCGCCATCGCATATTCCAAAAGGGTGCCGGACGTTGCCATCGGCGTTCCGTTCCCGTCTAACACAATTCCAATGCCATAGTTATGGCCTGCCGGGTCTTGATCGCATAAAATTTTGGCGATCTGATTCACATCTTTTCCTTGCTGCAAAAGCTGACGCAATTGTTGGTACACCTGCGCGCCAAATTGTCCGTCCATGCGGCTGTTCCCCTCCCTGTCGCGTCACTGGCAGACGCCTTGCGCGGTGTCTGACAGTTTGCTGTGGGTACGAAGCCACTCCGTTTCGTAAAAAAGAGTGGTTTGGTGTTCAAAAAAGCTACAAATAGTAACGCGGTCGCCCTGATTTTTCAAGGAAAGCGCACTTTACATGCGCGGAGCGCGGAGTCAAGAGAAAAATTCCGCGCAAATCTCGCGCGCGCAAACATGCCGTTTTTTCAAAAAGCAGGGCTTTTTCAGCAACAAAAAAACCCTGAAAAGCGGGAACGCCTTTCAGGGTTCGGAAAAATCAACGCAGGAATTAGAAGAAAAACGTCATGCCGCCATAAATGCGTTCAATATCTTCCGCGTTGTCCCCTTCCGTGAAGAAAAAGGCGCGAAAATCGAGGCGAAGGGCGATGTTATAATCAATAAACATTTTCATGCCCAAGCCGCCGTTGATGGCAACATCCGTGCCGCCGTCCGTCATGACGCCGCCGCCGCCGATAACATACGGCACAACCGCCGACGCGCCGGTGCCGAAATTCAACACGAGATCCACGTTGCCGTTGAACCGGGCATCATCGGCAAAAATCGCGCCAGCCTCAGCTTCGATGCCGACGCGCGGCGACACGTTAAACGCAAGCGCGATGCCGCCCGTCGCGTCGCTGTCTTCATCGCCGCTAAAATCGAACATCATGCCGCCAAAGCCCGTCAATTCCCGATAGAGAACCGTTTGCGACGATGTTTGCGCAAACGCCGATGATGTCATGACCAACAGAAGACTTGCGACGAACGCTATTCCCCATCCTTTTTTCATCTATTCACCTCATTATTGAAAGAATATTCAGGTGTTTCAGGAAGAATTTCCGGGAAACACCCAGCCTGTTTATGGTTACATCGCCACTTGTTTTTTATCTGACGGCGCATGCTGGCGCGCTTGTTTTTTCAGCTTTTTCTTGATGAGTTCCTTTCGCAGGCGTCCCAAATGATCAATAAACAGGATGCCATCGAGATGGTCAATCTCATGCTGAATGACCGTCGCCAAAAACGTCTCCGTCTCAATCGTCACCGGCTTACCGTGTTCATTGTGCGCCTCGACGCGGATTTTCGCGGCGCGGACGACATCAGCGGCATAGCCGGGAACGCTCAAACACCCTTCTTCACAAACCGATTTCCCCTCAGCAAAGACGATTTGCGGGTTCACCAATTTGAGAAGATGGGCGGATTCATCTCGCGGACTGGCATCCACGACAATCGCCCGCAGCGAGACTCCGACTTGCGGAGCTGCCAATCCCACGCCGGGGGCGGCATACATCGTTTCCGCCATGTCCTTCAACAGGCGGCGTAAAGCGTCATCAAACTGCGTCACCGGCTCTGCCACGCGCAATAACACCTGATCCGGGTACGTCCGAATATCTAAAAGAGCCATGCGCTATCATCCTTTATCTTCCGAACGAGGCAGGACGGAGGAAAGTTTGGCGAAATCCACTGTCAGAAAATCCTGCGCCAGCGACGTCAAGAAGCGTTCGCTGATGCGGGCGGCCAACTCGCATTCTTCGTCATCAGGATAGCCTGCCTCAAGTTGAATCCGATTTTTCATCGTCACAATATTATTCAGCAGCGATTTTGCCCCAGCAACC
The DNA here is from genome assembly GCA_964498135.1 of uncultured Candidatus Moduliflexus sp. Lineage (GTDB taxonomy): Bacteria > Moduliflexota > Moduliflexia > Moduliflexales > Moduliflexaceae > Moduliflexus. Next base: position 21,949 of record CAZCGG010000034.1, on the reverse strand, counting down.
GGCTTTTCCGTCTCTTCTTCAATGCTTTCGAGCATCAAATGAAACGCGGCAATCGCCGGATTGCACGATTCATATTTAGAAGCGACGGCTTTGACCGCCGTTTCGACCGCCGCGTAATACAAAAAAACCGCCGTAATGTTATCGCTGATCGCATGCTGCGCCCGCAGGGTTTCGGCGCGCTGGAACAGATGTTTCGCCAACGCAATCAGGCGCGTCCATTCGTCGGAAATCACCTGAAATTGCTCTTCTTCCGACGTTTCCGACACGTCCGGCTGAAATTCGTCCTGCGGCCGCGCTTCCTCCTCTTCGCCGAGCATGTCGCCGGAGAGTTGGTCAAGCTGCTCCTCAAATGGGGTGACTTTGGAAATGTCTTCGCCCACCTGCATTTCAAAGCGCACGCTGTCGGTAATGCGGAAATCCATCGGCGACGCGCCTTCTTCTGGCGGCATTTCATCGAACGACTCACCAAATTGGCCGCCGAGCTTGAGTCCGTCAAATTCGTCGCTTTCCGCCGCGCCGAATTCTTTTTCCAGCGTCAGCGTTGAGGCGTCTTCGCTTTCCTTGCCTTCATCCAGCGTAAATGCAGGCAATTCTTCCGATTCTTCGGCGGGGAAATCCAAATCGCCGTCGGAAATATTCAAGCTTTCGATGCCGCCTTTTGACGCGGCTTCGAATCCGCCAAATTCATCGGAAGGCGTTTCGCCCTCGTCGCCGAGGCTGAACGCGTCTAATTCCAGCATGTCCGCCCCGCCGGACGGTTCTTCGCTTTCAAGGCCGAACGTCGTCTCTTCCTGCGCGTCCTCCGTTCCAAAGGCGAAATCGGTTTCTTCGGCGGCGGTCGGCGACGCCGAGAACGAGAAATCCAGCCCTTCAGATTCTTCCGCGCCGCCTTCTAGCGAAAGATCAAACGCATTTTCATCCGTCGCGGCCTCTTTCTCCGACGGCTCATTCGCCTCAAATTCGCCGAGTCCGCCTAAATCGGACTCTCCGGCGTCAAAATCAAAAGATTCTTCAGAGGAATCTTTTTGATCAAGAAAGGCGTCTAACTCCCGCAACGCCTGCTCTTCAAGGTCTTTCAAATTGAAGAATTCCGATTCTTTCAGCGTGCCGGTTTGCGCGACAGCCTCTTCGTTGATGGACACTTCTTCGACTGGAATTTCTTTGTCATATCCAATCGGCTTGGTTTCCAGCGCTTCGCCGCTGCTCAAGTCGGATTCTAATTCCAGCGCGTCCAATTCATCCGACGAGAACGACAACCCTTCCTCCCCTTCGCTTGGCGCGGCTTCCGTCAGATCAACCAACGGCTCTTCCTGCATCATGCGCAAGAGTTCTTCATCTTCGTCTTCTTCAACTTTCGCGGCAGGAGCGGGGGTTGATGTGCCTTTCAGACGCTGCTCCATGTCGCTCAGCGCGAATTTCGAAATCGCTTCCAGCGTTTCCATCACGCCAACGCCTTTGGTCGCTACGGCCTCAAAAAACGGCAGGCGCTTCGGATTCAGATCTTTATTCAATTCGTCAATGGACAGCACGTTGTTCATGTCTCGTTTATTATATTCATAAACGAGCGGGAGGTCTTCCAGACGCCGGTTTTGCTCCTGAAGATTGTCGCGGAGGTTCTGGAAACTGACGATATTCGCTTCGCGCCGGTTAATTTGAGAATCAGCCACGAACACGACCGCATCCGCGCCTTGCAGCACGAGTTTCCGCGTTTTATTATATTTGACCTGCCCCGGAACAGTGTACAATTGAAACCGAAGCTTGAATCCGCCGATTTCGCCGAGTTTCAGGGGCAGCAGATCGAAAAAAATCGTCCGATCCGTCTCCGTCGCTAACGAGAGCAATCTGCCGCGCTGCGCCGGTGAAATCCGCTCATGAATATATTGGAGGGACGTGGTTTTACCACAGACTCCGGGACCGTAATACACGATTTTTGCCGTGATTTCACGGCTTGCATAGTTAAAAAGTGCCATAGCTGTTCCTCTGTGAATCGAAACGCCTATTTCGCTTTGCCCCCGCAGTGAACGCAAAATTTTTCATCCGCCGGGGTCTGGCGTCCGCATTTTTTACAGGCAATCGTCGCTGCGACGACTTCTTTTTCGTCTTCGGGTTCGCCTTCGTAATCAAAGCCGCCTTCTTCGCTTTCGCCTTCTTCATCAAGGCCAGCCAGCCCGGATAAATCATCTACCAAGAATTCTCCGCCTTCGAATTCGCCCTCTTCCGTTTCCGTCTCTTCGCCGGTGTCGAATTCGCTCATATCGCCTAATCCCAACAGCCCGCCTTCAAGCTCGCCCTCCTCTGCGTCTGCTTCCGCGCCAAACTCTTTCTCGAACGTCTCGTCTTCCATGTCGCCCAGCCCATTCAGCAGTTCCTCCGGCAAGCTTTCGTCTTCGCCCGCTTCCGCCTCTGCTTCTTTCGTCAAATCCGACAGCAATGCGTCTTCTTCGCTCTCGCTCATGGTTTCTTCTTCCAGACCCATCAAGCCTTCCAGCGTCTCTTCTTCCGGCTCTTGTTCGGGCATGTCCGGCAATTCCGATTCAAGCGTCTCCGATGCCGCAGATTCTTCAGGCATCATGGTTTCTTCTTCCTGAACGGGGGCTTCCGGTTCAGGCAATTCGGGCGTTTCTGGCTCAGGGGCTTCATGTCGCAGAGGATTCAGCGCGCATTCCGCGTCAAGCGCGGTTTGGTAGCGCGTGATGATGGTTTCAATTTTTTCGGTTTTGTCATTCCAGAGGGCGATTTCCGTTTTCTGTGCCCGCTCTTTCTCGGCAAGCGTCTGATCGTCAAATTCGCCGACTAAATGGCGCACGGTGATTTCTTCGAGTTCTTCATTCAGCCGCGCAATCGTGGTGACAAATTCCTGCCGTTGATTCGCCATATCCCGCAAATCGCCTTCCACATCACCAAATAAATTATTGAATGCCCCTGTCTTGAAAATCGCGCGTTTGCGGGCGTTATATTCGGCGAGCAATTTCTGGTAAATCGTCTCTTTCACATCGGTTTTATGGGCTTCCAGACTCTCAATATAATTTTGCAGCGTGCGCGCCTCGCGCATTAAGCCTTCAAACGACTGCATCTGGTCGTCGCGCAAGCGGAGTGTCAAGCCTAAAAATTCTCTCACGTCGAGTTCCTCGTGGATGGGGGTTGCTGGCGTTTCGCCGAGTTCTGCTTGTTCAGACATTTCCCCGCCGGAAAGGTTCATATCCTCCGGCATGTCTGTTTCCGGGATGGTTTCTTCTTGTGCTTCTGCAACTGCGGGCGGCAGTTCAGCAGCAGCAGATGCCGATTCGGCGGCGCGCTCTTCGTCGGTCAAATCAATATTGATGTCACCCATTTCGTCTTCCATATCAGTGTCGTCTTCGTCCATCGAAATGGCTAACGGCGGCTCATGGCGTCCTTCGTCGTGCAAATCGAGGAAGACGGCGGCGGATTCCTCCGTAAATTCTTCTTCCTCATCAGTTTCTTCCGGTTGTTCCGGCGCGTGTTCTTCGGCGCGTTCCTGCGGCGCGGCAGGCGGCGTGGGCGCAACGATTTTCTGCGCAAGCTCTTTTTCGTCGCCGAGATTGATGACCGCATCTTTTCCGACGGTAATCACGGATTTTCCCTGAAATTCAGTTTCTTCTGGGAGCGGCGGCTCGTTCGTTTCCGTCTCTTCAAATCCGCTGCCGCGAATGTCCATTTCTTCATTCATTTCCGGCATTTCCGCATCTAATTCGGCGGATTCAAGCTCTGCGGAACGCACCGCCGCGCCACGTTCCTCGTTTTCTTCAGACGCCTCTGGTTCTTCAGGAAAGCCGATGCCGAATTTTTCGCGTTCTTCCGCCTCTAGCGTATACGCTCTGGTTTCCGCGACCGCATCAAATTCCGGCGCGCTGAAACCGCCGCCGAGTTCGTCCTCATTTGCCTCAAGCCCGGCCTCTTTTTCGCTTTCCGCGTCAAACGGCTCGTTTTCGATGCCCGCGTCAAAAGAAATGTCCTCTTCGTCAAAGGAAATCTCTCCGGCGGCGTCCTGGCGAAGGTCTAATGAAAAATCCTCTTCTTCGTCAATTGAAATATCGGTCGTCAGTTCTTCCTCGTTTTCAAAGGAATCTTCGAGGCTCAATCCCGCGTCTTTCAAGAGTTCTTCTTCCAAGCCCGAACTCATTTGGTCATCAAAACTGAATCCGTTCGCTTTCGCAAACTCTTCTTCATCCAAATCGAGATCGTTATCCAACGACAAATCAATTTCGTCATTCTGTATTGAGGTAGGCTTCTTGGCGGCATGACCTTCTAACGCATCCAAAATTTCGAAATCGAAATCGTCCTCATTCTTTTTGAATGGGTTCTTCCGTTGTTCGTCTTTCATGATGTATCACTCCCGATATTTCAATGTGTAAGGGATATTTCCATGCTCTTACTACAATTGATAACAGTATTCCGAATCATTGTCAAGAAAAAAGTTATTTCCGTCATTTCTCGCGGCAGAGGACGATGCGCGAAGGTTCGCGCTGCTGAAAACGGCTGAAAATC
>CAZCGG010000034.1:3143-17343 GCA_964498135.1 uncultured Candidatus Moduliflexus sp. | reverse complement strand
CAATCATGCGCGCCGACGGCAAGGTCATTCTGCCGGGATTGATCAACACGCATCATCATCTGTATCAAACGCTGACCAGAGCCTATCCGCCGGTCATGAACGCCGGGCTGTTCGCGTGGCTGACTGGCTTATACCCAATTTGGGCGCGGCTGGATGAAGAGGCGATTCGGCTCAGCGCGCTCGTCGGCATGGCGGAATTGATGCTGTCCGGCTGCGCGACGACGACGGATCATCATTACGTTTTTCCGCAAGGCGTCGGCGGGGAATTGATTGACGTTCAGATTCAGGCCGCCGCCGAGCTTGGCATGCGGTTTCACCCGTGCCGGGGCAGCATGAATTTGAGCCGGAAGGATGGCGGCTTGCCGCCGGATTCGGTCGTGCAGACCGCCGACGAGATTCTGCGCGATTCGGAGCGATTGATCAAAAAATATCACAATCCCGCGCCCGGCGCGATGATTCGGATCGCGCTCGCCCCCTGCTCGCCGTTTTCCGTGACGACGGATTTGATGAAACAGACCGCCATCCTTGCGCAGGAAACCGGCGCGCGGCTGCATACGCATCTCGCCGAAACGCTCGATGAAGAGGCGTTCTGCGTCGAACGGTTTGGCCGCCGCCCGGTGGATTATTTGGAAGATGTCGGCTGGCTGCATGACCGCGCGTGGTTAGCGCACGGCATTCATTTCGACGCGGCGGAAATCGCTCGGTTAGGCAAAGCGGGCGTCGGCGTGGCGCATTGCCCGAATTCTAACATGCGGCTCGGCTCAGGCATTGCGAAGGTCGCGGCGCTGCGGCAAGCCGGATCGCCCGTCGGCATCGCCGTTGATGGCAGCGCGTCGAACGATGCGTCGCACATGCTCGCCGAAGTGCGGCAAGCCATGCTGTTGGCGCGGCTGGCGCGCGGCGCGGACAGCATGACCGTGCTGGATGCGCTGCGCATGGCGACGCTCGGCGGCGCGGCCTGTTTGGGGCGCAACGACATCGGCAGCCTTGAAATCGGCAAAGCGGCGGACGCGGCGATCTTTTCTCTTGATGAAATCGGCTATTCCGGCGCAGGAGATCCGGTCGGCGCGCTACTGCTCTGCCAGCCGGGGCGCGTGGATACGCTCATGATTCAAGGGCGGATCGTCGTTGAACAGGGACAATTGACCACCAAAGATTTGCCGCCGATTCTCGAAGCGCACCGCAGAAAGGCGCGCGCGATTCAACAACAATAATCATCGCCGCAATCACGCAACCATGAATTTTCTCGATATTTTCTGGCATCAAATTCCGCCGACGCGCTTGGGGGAATTCAATGGCCGCATCAAATGCCCGTGCGAAGCGCCGTTTTGGGAAATCATGGAACGCTTTTTCGCGGACGGCGCGGGAAAAAAGCTGATTGATGTCGGCTGCGGGCCGGGCATTAAAGCGCTGACGTTCGCCGTCGCCGGTTTTCGCGTCATGGGGTTTGACATTCGCGGCAGCGCGGTGCGGCATGCGCGCGAGAATGCGCGGCAAACGCGCCAGCAACATCCCGAATTACCGCTTGAAGCCGAATTTTACGAGCGCGACTTGCATCAAGGCATGCCGGATATTCAAGACGAGTCGGCGGATGTGGTCATCTTTGTCGAAGTGATCGAGCATCTTGCGAATTATCAGGCCGTCATGGCGGAAATTCGGCGCGTGTTGAAACCCGGCGGCCGTGTCGTCATCACCACGCCGAACAAGCTGATACAGGCCAAAGACGCCAATGAAGCGGTGTATGGCGAAAAGGCGTATGGGCATGTCCGCGATTTCGATCTTGCGGAATTGGCGGCGACGGTCGAAGACGTCGGGCTGTCCGTCGCGTTTCAGGGCTATCTGAATCCGCCGAAGATCAAGGCGTGCTGCCGCCTGATTCACCCCTGGATGATCCGAGATCACGGCTTTTTGCAGGGCAAACACGGCATGCAGGATGTCATCGGCATTCGCACGTTAGGGTTTTTGCAGCCGCTTTACAATGCCTGTTTTCCATTGATTAGCGGGCTGATTGCCGCCTATAACGCCCTCATCTTCCCGATGCTACGTGTTCTCACGAAACCAGACCCAACCGCGCCAAATGGAACGGGCTTGATTGTAATTGCCCAAAAAGAGGGGAACTCGCATGAAAAGAGCGTTATTATACTTGGATAACTGTTGTTTCAATCGTCCGTATGATGAGCAAACGCAGATGAAAGTTTATCTTGAAACGCAGGCCAAAATTCATGTTCAAACGGCCATTCTTGCGGGGAAATATGAGCTGGTTTGGTCATATATGTTAGAATATGAAAATGACGTGAATCCTTACATGAATCGCCAGATCGAAATCGCCTTATGGCGGCAACGCGCCGTGATAACTGTGCAGGAATCGCCGAAAATCGTCGAGGATGCCGCGACCTTGCGGCGGGCTGGAATCAAAACGAAAGACGCACTCCATCTGGCTTGCGCGATCGCCGCAGGCGCGGAATATTTTCTCACAACGGATATGAAACTCCTGAAAAAAGCGAACAGCTTGGAAATGTTGAACGTCATGAATCCGTTGGAATTTTTGGCAAGAAGGAGGAAACGGATATGAAAACTGATCAAGAAATTCTCAACGAGGGTGTGCGAACGCTGTTTCACGCGATGAACGTCATTGATGCGGAACGTTTTATGATGCTGATCAAACGCGATCACTTCGATTATACCGAATGGCAGCGCACGCTGTGGCAGGATGAAACCGTCGAATCGCTTTCGCGCAAAGCCCAACAGCATTGGGAACGGAAACATGGGACGGCAAGCCCACAACAAGCATGACCGTTTTCGCAAGAATACGCAGCGCAGAAGGACGCAACAATGGCGAACCGAAAAGTAAGAATGAATATACGGTTATCTCTCATCAGGCTCATGCTGCTTATGAGTGTTTTGTTGACCGAGGGATGTGATCATGATGATTCGCAACCCGCTATACCTGTGCTCTCAACAGAGACGATTCTGGTAGATCGGAATGATCCGAAGGCGGTGGCCGCGCCATGCGGATCAACCAACGCTGTTTGCGCGAGCATCACTGACGGTTTACGTTCTGCCGCGTTGGTGCGTGACGGCATTCCAATGGTGTTTATCAAAGCCGGAACGTATGATGCCGAACCAGCCTACCCTATTCAAGTTTCCTCTCCGGTCATGCTGAAAGCCGAACCCGTTGTCTCAGGGCAATCCTGGCCGGTCACAATTGTTATTCCGACTGATTCGAACGGGATGCTGATTACAGCAGCCGATGTGACGCTCGATGGCCTGCTGATCGAGTCTGGCGCGGAACATTCCATGTCGACCGCGATTCAGATTGCAGAGAGCGGCAGACTGACGATGCGCAATACGCAGCTCCGTCTCCGATCACAACTCGGAAACGCACTCGACATCAAAAAACACGGCCAGGCCGTCATCCAACGGAGCATCATTGAGGGCGGAGATATTGATTCTTCCGGCGATCTCACCATTCAAGACAGCACGATTCAAGCATCTGACAAGAGTTATCCATCAATCGATATTTCAGGCGGATCGCTTGTTTTGCATCGGGATTCGCTCGATGCGTCTATTTCTGAATGGGGCGCCTCAGTTGATGGCGTGACCGTTCGCACGGAACTTGAACACAACACGATTCTCGGCGGGCTGCTTTTAGTTGAAGGCAAGATCACATTAATCGGGAATACGATTTTGGCGAAGGATGCGATATGCACGACGGGGCTTGGATGCACACCTGTTGACGAAATAAATATTATTTCCTCGCGCTATCCAGCAGTGTTGATACGGGTTGGAAAATCGTCGCATGCCGAGATCTCGGACAACATGATAACAGGATCGCTTTGGCTGATGGGGCCGCTGACCGCGACTTTATCCCTGAATCGGGTTGGGGCAATGTCCTGTTACGATTCTCAGGTCAAAACGGATGGCACGAATACCTTGCTTCGTCCCGAAGGCTCGGTTGATTGTGACGGTCTCCCGTCTCAGCCGGGCATCAATCCGTTTTAGAGCGGGCTGGAAATCAATGGCGTGAACGCCGATTTTCTTGCGCTTGATGCGGTGATCATTGTCAATTGGAACGCGAGCAGCTCGACGCTTTTTAAGCGCGTTCAGGAACGAACATTATGAAGGTGCTGATTATTACGAATAGTTTCATGCGTGAAATCAGCGAGTTGCTGCGCATCGCGGCGGCGCAAGGATGGCCGCATGAATTTACGGTCATCATGCCTGACAAGCAGCCGTCGCCCGCGCTTCCGCCCAGCGTGACGCTGTTGCGCCGCAAGCTTTTTTTCGGTCAGCATATTCGCGCCGCCTGCTTTTCGCCGCGTCTCTTGTTTGATATTCGCCGCCTTCGCCCCGATATTCTGCACATTTTCGAAGAATATAGCGGCGTTATCGCATGGCAATCGGTCGTGTTCCGAAACGCCTGCTCGCCGCGCAGCCGCGTCATGGTCTATTCCGCCGAAAATATTTCTGGGAACGTCAGCCGCGCCTTTCGCCCGGCGATGCGCTGCGTCTCGCGCTATGCTGATTTGGCGTTTGTGTGCAGCGAAAGCGTCCGCAACACATTGCAAGCCGAAGGTTTTCGCAAGCCGATTGAGGTCATTCCGCTCGGTGTTAATACGGACATGTTCCGAAAAATGCCGAATAGCGCGTTGAAATCGCAATTAGGACTTGACGGGAAATTTGTCATCGGGTATGTCGGACGCTTGCTTGAAATCAAAGGGGTTTTCCTATTGCTTGATCTGTTGCGGCAGTTGCCGGAAGATGTCAATTTGCTGATTGTCGGCGGCGGCGCGGACGAAGCGCGATTCTGCCGCGAAATCGCGCGAAACGGGTTAGCACAGCGCGTTCGGCTTGTCGGAAATCTTGCGTATGAACGCGTGCCGGACTATCTGAGTTGCATGGATGTCGGCGTCGTGCCGTCGTTGACGACGCCGCGCTGGAAAGAGCAATTTGGTCGGGCTATTATTGAATTCATGAGTTGCGAAGTACCGGTGATCGGCTCGGATTCCGGCTCGATTCCAGAAGTCATCGGCACTGCCGGTCAGCTATTTCAAGAAGGGGATACGCAAGAGCTTGCTGCAATGATTATGCGACTGAAGGCGTTTTGTGAGGAACGCGAATTCATGAGCGCAGCCGGACGCGAACGTGTGTTGCGGTTGTATTCTGTTGACGTGATGTCGGAACGATTTCGTGCGATATATGACGCCCTTTCTCAATAACGTCGCCACAATGAAACGCATCAAAAATATTCTTATCAACGGGATTGTGTTCGCAATCTCTGCTATTTTCTGCATGTTTTTGCTGGAATTCGGTATTCGCAAGCTTTTTCCGGCCTATGATCCTTCTACGATGGTCAGATTTTCCTATAATGATGAAGGCATACTGTTAGGCAAACCAAACTCAATTTGGCATCATTGGATGAAAGCGGGTGATTTCGACGTAACGGTGCGTTTTAATCAATATGGCTTGCGTGATGTAAAAGATCTTCAGAACTCCACGCTGAATGATTGGTTTGTCGTCGGTGATTCGTTCAGCTTAGACCGACAATCCGCGTTTTGATTAGTCTTTTTCACCAAAATCCTTTGCTTCAAAACACGGCGGCGAAATACGGCATGATTGATAAATACGTTGACGGCATCAGTCGGCTGAGCTACTCGGAAGAAATTCTTCGTCAATCTATGAAGAAATTGCTTGCATTGCAAAAAGAATATGCTATTTCTGAAATGGTACTGCTGTTACTTCCTTCGCGAGCGTTATGGCTTGGGGAAAATCGCGACATTGAGGTGGAAATGCACAATAGTTTTGCGGCATTATTGAAATCGGAAGGATTGGCCGTTGTGGATTTGCGTCCTGTATTTGAAGCGAGTGGAAATCCCATGCAATATCATTTTCAACATGACGGACACTGGAACATCAACGGCCACGAAAAAGCGGCGCAAAAACTTTTTCAATTCATTCGCGCGACACGACATATGAGCAGTCTTCAAGTGTCGGTCGAGCGTCCGAATAAAACACATGAGACGGGAAAATTTTTCTGAACGAATGACGCCAGAAGCGTTCAAAGTCATGAGCATTCTTGTTTTAGGCACGGGAACAGGGATGCTTTCCGCCTCGTTTTCGCCGGTCATTACGTTGATTGTCGTGGCCGCATTTGCGATAACGTCGGTGACGATGTATGCTGGGTTGCTTTCGCGTCCGCGTGTTTTGGCGGAAACCGATTTATCGGAAACAATCACCAGCAATCGCATGTTGTTTTTTTTATGCTGGATATCATTTTTTCTGTCAATCACCATTCCCAAATCAGGGAAAACAGTGTCGAGCGTCCCAGTGACAACTGCAAATTTGTGCATTTTATGTTCATTTGCTGCATGGGGAATCACGATGCTCTTTTCTAAAAAACGCACATCCCATATTCCTTTAACACATCCAATGCTTGTGTTTATCGTCTATGGCGTTAGCAATGCCGTTCTCGGCGCGTTTTATCACAATCCGCTCAAACTCGTCGTGATTGAATTTTCGGCCTTCTTTGGCTTTATTCCGGTGTATTTTCTTGTGTGTTCGGTTCTCCATTCTCGCCAACGCCTGACGTACTTGATACGAACGTTACTAATCTCGCTTTTCTTGGTCTGTCTATACGGTGGATTGCAATTACACATTGGATTTGAGCGTGTTGCTGTGCCGGGAATTACGGAACAGCATGGCATGATCAATTATGCGGAATTCGGCGGACGCTGGAATTATATCGAAGGCGGGCGACAAAAACTCTATTCGACGTTTCAAAACGGCAATATTTTCGGTAATCATTTAGCAACGTTTCTTCCGATGTTAGGAGGAATTATTCTTGCGGCGCAGGCGCGTTGGAAAAAAATGCTGCTCTCCGGGTTATTTATCGGCGTCTGGTACACACTTTTTTTAACGTATTCACGCGGCGCATTGGTAGGCGCAATTGTTGGCATGTTCGTGTTAGCGGTCATTGCCAAAAAAATTCAATTTCGCGCCGCAGGCATTATGATCATTGTTTTGATCGCCCTGTTTTTTTTCATTCGTCAAAATGCCGACCGCCCAGAATTTGCCCGTTATAATATCCGTAGAATCTCCGAATCCCCAAATCAATTCAGCGCGGGGCGGGTGCAACGAGTTAAATATGGATGGTCGATATTTAAAAACTTGCCCCTTTCGAAAAAACTTTTGGGAATCGGATTAGGCGGAGAAATTATTGTAGATAATTTATACGTGTATTTTCTCGTCAAATTAGGGCTTGTCGGAATTTTTATTTTTGGCTGGATGTTGTATCGTTTTTTTTCCACGTTCTTGCAATGGCGCTCAAACATAGCCGATATAGCCTTGCAAAGTCTCATGAATGGCGGCATTGCCGGGCTTGCCGCCTGTTTAGTGCATAATATCGCGGATGTCCTGTGGTTGTTTCCGCCGCTTGCCGCAAATTTTTGGTTTTTAACAGGCATAACTGTTTGCACCGGCCTTCTCGGAATGCAACTCCCGTTACAGCAAAAGGTTCTATTGAACAGATGCAGCAGCGAGAATTAAAACTCAATTTGGGATGCGGGCCTCATATCGTAGATGGCTGGGTGAATGTTGATGCTGCGTTAGGCGCGCGGTTGGCGAAAATTCCCTTTTTCAACGCGCTGAATCAACGAACACATCTGCTCAGGATGACGTGGGATAGACGTATCTGCTTGCATGATTTACGGAAACGATTGCCATGGCAAGATGCCTCCATTGATGTCATCTATAGTTCCCATCTGTTAGAACATTTTTCGAAACGCGACGGCGCGTTTATGCTAAATGAGTGCCATCGTGTGCTCAAACCGCATGGATTGCTCAGGATGGTCGTCCCAGATTTCCGAATCTTAGTCGAACGGTATTTGAATGGATCGGTTCGGGCGGAAGATTTTGCGACGATTCAGGTCATCAATTATGAGGATGAGCATGATGGCTTCTGGCGGAAAAAACTCGCACCGTTCCTCCGATCGCCTCATAAGTGTATGTATGATGCGTCATTAGTTGACATCATCCGTCAGATCGGTTTTGATGCGTCCTGCCGAAAACCGTTTGAGAGTGACATTCCCGATATTCGCATGATAGAAGTTTCCGAAAGAACGTATGATGTCGTTATTGTAGAAGGGCGAAAAAAGCAATAAAACAAAACGTGGCTGGCGCCATGTCAGTTTACTAAAAAATCTATGCTTCTCGGCGCAATCAAATCGCTCTGGTATTATCTGCCGTTCAAACAATATCCCGTATTTCATCGCCTGCGCATGGGGTTGTATCACCGCGTCATGCGGGTGTTGATGCGGCGCACGTACGGCAAAATCGTCACGAAAAAAATTCATGGCATCCGCTATGAATTAGATTTATCCGAAACCATCGAAGCCAGTCTCTATTATTCGGGCGTCTATGAAATCGAAACGCTGAAATGTTTGCAGCGGCATATCCGCCCCGACATGAACGTCTTTGAAATCGGCGCGAATATCGGCTCGCATTCCTTTGAAATTGCGAAATGCTTACAGGCCGGAACAGGGACGCTGTATTGTTTTGAGCCAACCGACTACGCCTTTCGCAAATTGATGAAGAATCACGCGCTGAATCATTTTACGAATATCGTCTTCGAACAAATGGCCTTATCAGACCAAAATGAGACGCGGCGCATTACCCCCGCGAGTTCGCTCGATACCGTCGCGTTTTCGGCAAGCTGGGATGTCAAAAATCTCAAAAGCAAGCGCCATGACGCGCAAGACATCGCGTTCAAAACCCTTGATGCTTACGTTCAGCAAAAACAGATTGCGCATGTTGACCTGCTGAAAATTGACGTGGATGGCTACGAACTGAAAGTCATGACCGGCGGCGCGAAGACGCTGGCGCGATTTCGCCCCATGCTCATTATCGAATTGTCCGAATGCCTGCTGCATTACGTTGGCGACCGTTTAGAAGATTTGCTGAATCTCTTAGAGCGTTTCGGTTATGCGTTTCAGCCCGTGTACATGGCCGCGCCGATCAATCGGGAACGCCTGCTCGATGAAATCAAATTGCGGCAGACGTTGGATTGCCTCTGCGTCTGCCAATCGCCGCCCGCGCCGATTTCATGACCATGCGTTCGAAACCTCTGCTCGCCCTGTTTGGCCTTGCGTTGCTGATTCGCCTCGCCGCTTTATTCGTCATGAGTTTCGTCTTCGGTGCGGCGCAGGATTTTTCCGTTGACGCGCAATCGTACCACCAAATTGCGCAAAACCTCGTCGAGCGCGGCGTCTTCGCCAGCACGATTGATCCGCCCTATCTGCCGGACGTTCCCAGCACGTTCCGCCCGCCATTGACGCCATTGTATCTTGCCGCGTGGTATGCCGTGTTCGGCGTGAATCTGCTGTGGGGTCGCGTTGGCCTCGCCGTCATCAGCGCGGTGTCATGCGGCCTGACGTTTTGGCTCGGCGAGCGCCTTTTCGACCGAACAGTCGGCTTGATCGCTGGTCTCATCAGTTGCGTCTATCCATTCTTTCTGCTGCTCGCGCACGTGCCGCTAACCGAAACGCTTTCGATCTTTTTGACGCTGCTGCTCATCGCGCTGCTGTATGCGCCGCAATTCGAAACGCGCCTTTGCTGGCACAGCGTCGCGATTGGCGCGGCTTTCGGCCTGTTGCTGCTCAACAAAGCCTCAAACATGACCATCTTTTCGTGCGCGTTACTTTGGGCGGGAATGCGCTTCATCAAAACGTTGCGCAGAGGGATTGCCGCGCTTGCGCTCATGCTGACTGTCGCCGCGCTGCTGATTCTGCCGTGGACGCTCCGCAATTATCGCGCCACTGGCGCATTCATTCCCATCAATTCCAACGGCGGCTGGACGTTCTATCTCGGCAATAGCCCCGCGACGGAATATAATTTGACGCTGTTGGAGCAAGGAACGGCGAACGGCTGGACTCCGGCGCAAGACGCCTATCTGCCGTTTGCCGACCTCGCGCTGACTGACGTGAACGCCCGCGATCAACGCGCCTCGGCGTTAGCGCGGCAATTCATCGCCGAACATCCCGCGCAATTCCTGCGATTTGCCGTCAGAAAGCTCATGATTTTCTGGCGTCCATACCCGCATGTCATGGATAAAATCACGTGGATTCCGTTGGCGATATGCGGCTTGGCGGGGCTGCTCGCCTCGCTGGCACATTGGCGGCGGCATCTGGTGATTTACGCGCTGTTCGGCAGTTCCATGCTGATTCCGATATTTTTTACTTCGATGCCGCGCTTCCGCGCCCCGCTGATTCCGTTTATCATCATCTACGCGGCTTTCGCCATCACGCGGCTGAGAACATTCTTCAACAAAGACGCAAAGAACAAAGAAAAATATTTGCGCGATTGCTTTTCTTTGTGATCTTCGCGCCTTTGTGGTGAAATAATTTTTATGAGAATCGGGATTGACGCCCGCATGCTTGGAAACACCGGCATCGGGCGATATTTACGAAATCTGCTGCTCGAATTGGCAACGCTTGACCGACAGAACGAATACGTGCTGTTCATGCAGCCGAACACGCCGCTGCCGGTGGAGCAAGAAAATTTTATCGCAGCCTATCTTCCGGCCTATACGCCGATTTATTCGCTTGCGGAACAGTATCGCCTTCCCGTAGAAATCCGCAAACGGCGCGTCGCGCTGATGCACTATCCGAATTTCAACCTGCCGCTTTTCCCGTGCTGCCCGTATGTCGTCACGATTCACGACTTGATTTATTATTTGTATCCCGACGAATGCCCGTCGCAGTTCGCCCATTATTACGCTCGTTTCATGATTGCGCACGCGGTCAAACATGCCAAAACGGTCATGACGGTTTCCGAATATTCGAAACGCGATCTCATGCGCTATTTTCACCTCTCCGCCGAAAAAATCCGTGTGATTCCGAATGGCGCGGATGCCCAATGCTCCCCGCGCGAAGGCGAGGACTCCCGATCTTTCACCTTGCCGCGCGACCGCTTGCATGAACGGCATGGCATTCTGAATCGTTATGTTTTATATGTCGGCAAACATCATTTGTACAAGAATATTGCCACGCTGATTCGGGCGTTCATGACGCATCCGGCGGTGTACGAGCAGACGCAGCTTGTCATTGCCGGAACGCGCGACCCGCGCCGGAAAGAACTCTACAAACTCGCGGAACATTCCGATCCTGGCGGGCGCATTATTTTCACGAATTTTGTGCCGGATGACGGTCTGTTCGATCTGTATCGCGGCGCATCGCTCTTTGTCTTCCCGTCCTTATACGAAGGATTCGGCCTGCCGCCGCTTGAAGCGATGGCCTGCGGCGTGCCGGTGATTTGCTCAAATGCGGCTTCATTGCCGGAGGTTGTCGGCGATGCCGCGATCTTAGTCAATCCGACGAACGTGCGCGAGATGGCCGATGCCATGCGGAACGTTTTGGCTGATTCCACGCTTTCTCAATCGCTGCAAGCCAAAGGCCGGGCGCAGGCGCAGCGATTTTCATGGGAACGCGCCGTCCGGCAGCTTCTTGAAATCTATAGGCAGGCTATTTGAGAACATTTAACAGCAGACAACTTAACGCAAATGACGCGAACGGCGCAAAAGACGAAAAATACATACTTTTTGTGATAGCGTCTTTTGCGCCGTTCGCGCCATTTGCGTTGAATTCTTAATAGAAGAATGTTCACGCGAATCACGTTGCTTGCGCCGCCGACATTTGAAAGTCAATGGGGTGCGATCCGCCCGCCGGTCGGCTTGGGCTATCTTTCCGAAATGCTGACGCAGGCCGGCGTCGCGCATCAGGTCATTGACATGGGCTTGGGCGATTCTGTTCCGCAGGTCTCCCGTAAAATCAGGGAATTTCAGGCGGATTTACTCGGCATCAGCATGACCTCGCTCTTTCATCGCTCGGTCTATGCCATTCTGCGCGAATTGAAGCGGCAATTCCCGGAAATGCTGATTGTGGCGGGCGGGCCGCACATTTCGACGATGCGCAAACGCGCGCTGGAAGAGTGCGCCGCGATTGATTTCGGCGTGACGCTGGAAGGCGACGAGACGCTGTTAGAATTATGCGTCGGAACGCCGGTTGAGCAGATTCACGGGCTGCTGCATCGCGCCGACGGAAAAATCATTTATACCGGCGACCGCCCGTTCATCGCCGATTTGGATCGCTTGCCGTTCCCGAAATATCGGCAATTCGAGCTTGAAAAATATGTGGCGCGGGAAATCGGCGTCATCACGTCGCGGGGCTGCCCGTATTCCTGCACGTTCTGCCCGGTCAAGACGACGATTGGCCGCGCCTGCCGCTTCCGCAGCGTCGCGTCGATTGCGGACGAGCTTGAATATTGGCATGAGCGCGGCTACCGCGACATCCTGATTTTAGACGATAATTTTGCGATGAAGCAAGAGCGTGTCTATGCGCTGTGCGATGAGCTTGAGCGGCGCAAATTGACCGATTTCCGGCTGCGCTGCGGCAATGGCATTCGCGCCGATCATGTGGATGCCGCGTTGCTGCAACGCATGTTCAGCGTCGGCTTCCGGTTTCTGTCGTTCGGCGTGGAAAGCGCGAATGAGCCGATTTTGCAGGCGATTCAAAAGGGCGAGCATCTCGAACAGATTGACCGCGCCGTGCGGGCGGCGTGCGACATCGGCTATGACGTGACGCTCTTTTTCATCATCGGTTTGCCCGGCGAAACGCCTGCCGACGCGGAAAATTCGCTGCAATTCGCGCAAAAATATCCGGTCTTTGACGCAAAATTTTACAATCTGATTCCCTTTCCGAACACCGAAATTTTTCGGTGGATTGAAGAAAATCACTATTTTCTGCATTCGCCGGAAGAATACTTGAACCAAGCCTCGCACTGGGATGCCGAGCCGCTCTTCGAAACGCCCGAATTTCCCCGCGCCGAGCGCATCCGAATGTTGAACAAAGCACATCAAGTGCGCAAGCGGATTCGCCAAGCGGCGATGCGGCGCAAACTCCGGCGTTTCGGCCTGCTCGCGGACGTCGCCGCGTCGCTCTTCGTCAATGATTGGATGCAGGATTTGCTGCTGCATAACCGCGCCATCCGCCGCCTCGCGGAAACGGCGTTTCGAAAGATAAAAAGATAACGCAAACGGCGCGAATGGCGCAAGAGACGCAAACGTAAAAAACACGTTTGCGGCCTTTGCGCCGTTTGCGTTAATTTTATGAAAGTAGCGATTGCGCATGACGGGTTAGCGACATTCGGCGGGCGCGGCGGCGCGGAGTGGGTCTTGACCGTGCTGCGCGACATGTTCCCGGACGCGCCGATTTTCACGACGGTATATAACGCGGCGCGCATGCCCGCCTATTTTCGGGCGTTCGACATTCGCCCGTCGTTCATTCAACGCCTGCCATTCGGCGCGACGAAATACAAAGCCTATCTGCCGCTCATGCCTACCGCCATCGAGCAATTCGACGTTTCCGGCTATGACGTGGTGCTGAGTTGCAGCCATTCCGTCGCCAAAGGCGTCGTCACGCCGCCCGCGACGCGCCATCTCTGCTACTGCTACACGCCGCTGCGGTATGCGTGGGACATGTATCACGACTACATGGAGACGAGTTGGCGCAGCCCGCTCGCCCGCCTGCTGATTCCGCCGCTTTTGACCTACATGCGCCTTTGGGACGCGCACAGCAGCCGCCGCGTGGACGAATTTATCGCCATTTCGCGCTATGTCGCGCAGCGCATCAAAAAGTTTTACCGCCGCGACGCCCGCGTCATTTATCCGCCGGTGGACACGGCGCGGTTTGCCATTTCAAACCGGCTTGAGCCATATTTTCTGATTGTGTCGCGGCTTGAGCCGTATAAGCGGATTGATCTGGCGATTCAGGCATTTAATGCGCTCGGCCTGCCGCTCGTGATTATCGGCGACGGCGCGGAACGCAAAACGCTCACGGCGGCGGCGAACAACAATATCACGTTTCTTGGCCGCCAATCGGACGAAACCGTCTGCGAATATTTATCAACATGTCAAGCGTTGATTTTCCCCGGCGAAGAAGATTTCGGCATCGCGCCGGTCGAGGCGCAAGCGTCGGGTCGCCCCGTCATTGCGTATCGCGGCGGCGGCGCGTTGGAAACCGTTTCCGCGCAGACCGGCCGCTTTTTTTATCCGAAAACGGCGGACGCGCTGATTGAGGCGGTGAAACGGTTTGACGCCGGGCAGTTCGACAGCGAAAAAATCCGCGAACATGCCCGGCAATTTGACGTG
>CAZCGG010000034.1:0-3043 GCA_964498135.1 uncultured Candidatus Moduliflexus sp. | reverse complement strand
ATTTCCGACCAGATAATGCCTTCAAGATACGGCGGCATGTTGGCCGGAAAGCGGGAAAGCGGCGAACGCTGGGCGACCGGCGGCGCTTCCGCCGCGCGAGTTTCTTCAACCGCAACCGGCTCGGCTTCCGGCAATTCTTCGACGACCTCAGCGTCTTCCAGCAGTTCTTCGGCCTCTTCATCGAGCGAAAGCGGCTCGGCTTCTTCCAATTCCTCCATGTCATCCACGCTTGGCGACGCTTGGCGACGCTCAGAGGGCGGCGTGATGCGGAGCGGCTGCGTGCGGATTGGAAGCGTCCGCGTTGCCTGCGGCATTTGCGACGCCTGTTTCAGTCCGGCGATGATCGCCCTGACAATCGCAATCACTACCACCGCGGCAAAAATGAAATCATCCATATCGGTTTCCGGCATCCCGCTTGCGCCGCAAACAGGATGCCGAATATTTTGATCGGCTATTTTCGCGCCTGTCCGCTTTGCGGCGCACCTTTCCCCATATCCGAAATCGCCTGCCGCATGTCCGTGTCCGCCGTAAGATTTTTCAGTTGATAATAATCCATCACGCCGATTTTGCCGTCGCGCAGGGCTTGCGCCATCGCTAACGGCACTTCGGCTTCGGCTTCGATGACTTTCGCCCGCATCGCCTGCGCATGGGCAATCATCTCTTGTTCCTGCGCGACGGCCATTGCGCGGCGGCTTTCGGCTTTCGCCTGCGCGATTTTTTTGTCGGCCTCCGCCTGCGCGGTTTGAAGTTTCGCGCCGATATTGTCGCCCACGTCCACGTCGGCAATGTCAATCGAAAGAATTTCAAACGCCGTGCCGTTGTCCAAGCCTTTATTCAAGACGGTTTTGGAAATCATATCCGGGTTTTCCAACACGTCCTTGTGGCTGCCGGCTGAGCCGATGGTCGTGACAATGCCTTCGCCGACGCGCGCGATAATCGTATCTTCGCCCGCGCCGCCGACCAGCCGGTCAATTTTCGCCCGCACCGTGACCCGCGAAATCGCCGTCAACTGAATGCCGTCTTTCGCCACAGCCGCGATTTTCGGGGCTGTGATGATTTTCGGCTTGACGCTCATTTGTACGGCCTCGAACACGTCGCGCCCGGCGAGATCAATCGCGGTCGCGGTTTTGAAATCGAGCGCGATCCCCGCTTTATCCGCCGACACCATCGCATTCACGACTTGCACGACATGATCTTCGGCGGTGCGATTGCCTCCGGCCGCGAGATAATGGGTTTCCAGATCGTTCGTCGTGATTTTCAATCCGGCTTTCCGGGCTGTGATAAGCTGCCGCACAATCAGTTTCGGCGGGACGCGCCGCAGCCGCATTCCGACTAAATTGAATAAGCCGATATGGACGCCGGAAAAGAGCGCGGTAAACCACAATCCGAGCGGAACGAACGATAAAAAAATCATGAATCCGACAAATATGAGAACCGCAAAAATCACTGCGCCGCCTTGCATAAAGTTTCCTCCGTAAGTGATTGTTCATCGTCAACCTCTCCCGCGCTTCAGGCGTTGGCGAGGTATGGTTACAACGCCTCTTTTTTTATTTCCCGCGCCACAATGCGCATGCCTTCTACGTCAATGACTTCCACCTCCCGATTTTTTTCGATAAATTCTCCTTCAGTGACCACATCGAACCGTCTGCCATCGAAAATCGCCGTGCCTGACGGATGCAGCCACGTCAGCGTCACGCCGATCTGCCCAATCAGCGCGGCGCGTTCCGTCTTCTGCGCCACATAGCCGTCTTCCTGCGCCTCGCTATTTTGCAAAATCACCTGTTTTCCGACGGACGTGCGCGGAAAAATCTTGAAAAAGACGACGGCGAAAATCATGCTGCCGATAAACGCGACGATGACTTTTGAAATCGCCAACGTCACGAGATCGTTGAACGTCAGCAGATCGAACCGCCCGACTAACGACAGGACTAAACTGCTGAAAATCGCCACAATGCCGAGAATGCCGACAATGCCGAAGCCAGGAATGACCAGCAGTTCCAGCATGAGCAGAATCACTCCGGCAGTGAACAGAATGATTTCTTCCCAGCCGACGAGCCGCACGAGGAAATGCCCCCAGAAAAATAGGCTGAGGCAGATGACGCCGATAGTGCCAGGCCAGCCGAAGCCCGGCGTTTTGAATTCGATGAACACGCCGAGAAAGCCGAGCATCATGATGATGATGCTGACACCCGGCGCGGTCAGCACACGCACGACCTGTTCCGCCCAATTCATTGTCGTCGTGACGATGTCCGCGTCGCTGAGATTGTATTTCGCCAGCACGGCCGCGAAACTGTCGAGTTTGTCTTCGGCGATGCCATATTTGATGGCTTCATCGGTGGTCAGCGTGAGAAGTTTGCCCTTTTCGCTGATGCCCTCAATTTCCACGTCCGCGTCAACCATCGCTTCCGCAATATCGCCGCGCCTGCCGGTTTTTTCGGCGGTTGACCGCATCTCGGTGCGGAAATACGACAGATATTTTTCGTTGACCGGGTTGCCCTTGCCGGAAATATCTATTTGCATCGGCGTCGCCGCGCCGATGCTCGCGCCCGGACTCATGACGATATGCGTGGCGGCAAATGAAATAAGCGCCCCGGCGGAAATGGCGCGTTTATTGATGAATGCGATAGTTGGAACATTCGTGTTCAAGAGCGCGTCGCGGATTTGCATCGCGGAATCCACAAGGCCGCCGAGCGTGTTGATTTCCAAAATAATCGCGTCGGCCTGCGCGTTCTCGCGCAGCACGCGCTCGATATACGGGGCTAAGCCGCGATCAATCATCCCGGAAATCTCGATTTTCACCACGCGCTTCGGCGCGGCTTGCGCCGGAAACGCGGCGAAAATCAGGCCGAGAACCGCGACAATGCCGCCGAGAAATCTTCCTGTTTTTCTCATAGTTCTTCCCTCTATTTTTTGAATTTCAACTTCCCCAGTCATTTCAAAATTTAGCGGTTTTTCAACCCCGAAGGCGTGACATATTTTTTCCGCCTGCCGCATGATGTCACGCCTTCGGCGTTCAATGGGCTGGGCAATGCCTCTTTGCTAT
>CAZCGG010000033.1:0-27106 GCA_964498135.1 uncultured Candidatus Moduliflexus sp. | reverse complement strand
AGGTGGCGTGATGCGCGCTTTTTTGCTTGACAAAATGTTTTGCTTGTTCAAAATAGGTGGGCTGCATAATTCCTTGTGAAGCAGGCGCAAACAGCCGCGCCGTTCGGCGAATATCGTCTTACAGTGACATCGTATATTAATTTTTTCATAAACGTATAATAATGGAACAACGAAATCTTGCTAAATTACATTTAGATTCGTTAGAGTCTGGAATTCCTGCACTACCACGTTATAAAGCTGGACAGCGCATGGAAGCATGTGTATGGTGTCTATTAAGCTCTAAGCATGAGAATGGTGTCATTTTGTCTGTCATTGAGCAAGAAAATAAGAGTGCATATAAAATTTGCTGGACAGAAGATAAAATTGATCGCCAAACTCTATCATTAGGCTATAATGAAGATGATGGGCCGGAACATGGAGCAGAAGCAATTGCCCTTTTGCTTGTTCGAGAACGAACTGATTATACAGCAATAAAAAGATCGGTCACATCAACAGGCATTGATTATTGGTTAGGCTACAAAAATCAATTATTTAGTTCTACGTGTGCACGTTTAGAAGTCTCAGGCGTATTAAAGCAAAGTTCGACTAATAATCCTAAATATCGCACGAATAAAAAAATCAAACAGACAAAACGTTCGGATTATACGTCTTTTCCTGCGTATATTATCATTGTTGAATTTAGTCAACCTATAGCGACAATTTTATTAAGACATGTCCATAATTGATGAATTACATGAACAAGCGATGGATTTAGCAGAAGAGGCTTTTTCTTTTCAAAGACGTGGAAATGCTGCCTTAGCTGTATCGTTGTTTCTTCAAGCATTAACTCTTGAAAAACAAGCGGCATCCGTCTTTCCTGCAAATCAAGACTCAGAACCAAGTCGTTCTATCTTGTATCGAAGTGCGGCTGCTCTTGCATATCACGCACAAGATTATGAACAAGCTGAACAACTCATCGCTTGCGGATTAAGTGGGTATCCACCAATTGAGATAAAAAATGAATTACGAGCTTTGCATGATGATGTTACGTTTCGACAACATGTAGGGGCGAAAGGGATAGAATTAGCTGAAAATCAAATGGACATGACCCTATGGGGAAATGCCACTGGATATGGCATGATTTATGTTGATTTACTGTTAAAACGAGTTGACCAAATCAAAACTATTTTTTATCGAACAACAGAACGATTGCTTAAAGTGCCTTATAGAGTTACAGGAAAACCGTATAAATGGATAATAGAAGCATATAGTTTGTATTTAAATGCGTTTTTCCCAAGTAGTTTTGGAATATCTTTTTCTATCGGACAGCCATTTGAACAATTATTACTTCCATTATCTGATTTTCCTGTCGAAAAGGTAAGTTCAACAGCTATTATTGATGAGGTCATTACTTGTTTTGACTTATTACAAAATAATGAATTAGATATATTACAAAAACGAATAAAAAATGAAGATTATTATCAAAATTTTGTTGGCATGGTGCGGCAAGTCGCGCCTGATGGGAATGCTATTAAAGTATTAGGACTTACTTCAAAAAATAGTGAAGTCGCCCTAAGACGAACACGCGAACAAATTCCTTCACCTCGTCATTTATTAGAGGGGGAATCTGAAAATGAATCCCGTAATTTTATTACTTTAGAGGGGATTCTAAAAGTTGCTAATAGCCTTGATAATGACGGGAAAAATGGAATAGTTAAATTATTTGATGTAAATCAAAAAAAATCGTTTTCGATTCGTGTTCCTTTAAATCAAATGCAAGACGTAGTTCAACCCTATTTTGAGGAATATGTTGTGATTATTGCGTATAAACGAGGAAATAAAATTTATTTTGAGGATATTAAAAATGATGGAAATTTAATCTCCCTCAATGGTATAAAGGGGAAATCTATGCCTGAAAGGAGATTATTTGATTGAAAAACAGAAAATACGCCGAACAATCGCTTGCACCGGAGCTTGAAGGACGAGCGAAAAAATTGGTTGCTAAAACCCAAGCTTGATCGCCGCCCGCCCTTCAAACCCGGTTGAACCGCGTGGTTAGATTTGAATAACATATGGATTAACTGAAATACATCACTGATTTATGGCAGAGGCAATTTATGAAGCGACTTCAACTCTATTTGGAAACATCAGTATGGAATTTTTATTTTGCGAATGATGCGCCAGAAAAACGAGAGAGTACGATTCAATTTTTTCAACTCATCCAGCAAGATATGTATGATATTTTTATTTCTCAGGTCGTGCTTGATGAAATTCAGAATGCCTCTCCAGCCAAACAATCCGTATTATATCAATTGATTCAACGATATCAACCAGAAGAACTGATGTTAAATGATGATGTGCTGTTGCTGGCAGAACGTTATATCCAAGAACAGGCGTTACCGGCACGAGCGACAGAAGATGCCAAACATGTGGCGGTCGCGACGTATTATGGCATGGATGCCGTAATTAGCTGGAATCTCAAGCATTTAGCGAATTTGAATAGGCGGCGATTGATTCAAGGCGTGAATATCAAAGAAGGGTTTTCAATGCCGCTCGAACTGTTAACGCCGATGGAGGTATCCTATTATGAATAATGTGCAAATTCAAGAGCCACAAGCTTTGCTTGAAGTGCGGGAATGGAAAGAGCGGGCTTATCAAGCGACGAAAGACTTAACGCATCAGGCGTATTTACAGCGGTTAGACACGATTTCAGAACAGGTCAAACAGCAATATCATCTCCATTTGCGGAAAGTGACCCGTTCGCCGATGATGCAACGATCAATTGGGCGTCAATAACGTGTATGCCGAACAATGCGCTTGCACCAGACAGCGCAAACAGCCGCTCACAGGTTTCGGCGTGATTGTCAATGGGCGTCAATCACCCTGACTGATCATTAATTTACGCCCAATAATGGATTGCGGTATTGTGAAATGGACGTAGAGGAAGCGCGGATGAAACGGACACTCTTAATCGGACTGTGTACACTTGTCAGCCTGTCTGCAACGACGGCTGGGTCTGTCCAAATCGAAAGTGGTGCGGGACTCTGTTTGGATGTGCATGCGCCTTGTCAAAAGGAAAATGGCTGTAAAGTGCAGGTCTGGGAATGCGGTGGGGAGCAGCAACAACAATGGACGATTGACAAGGGAGAAATTCGGAGCGGCGCATTGAATACTGAATATCAATAAAAAGCGTACTCGCAAGACGAAAAGAATAACAACAATAAAGGAGAAAATCATCATGGAACTGACGATTGGTGATGAGACATTAAAACCATTACTTGAAGAGGTGTTTATAAAAATGATCCAAGAAAAACGCAATGTCTTTTATGAGATTCTCATCGAAGCATTGGAAGATGTTGCCTTAGGAAGTGCAATTCAAAAGGGACGACAGAATCAATTTGTCAGCGAAGAACGAATTTTCGCCGTATTAGAGGGATCATTGTGAACACCAAATTTGAAGCCAGCTTTGAAAAAGATATGAAAAAGGTCAGAGAGCGCACGATTTTACAGACGATCAAAGAGAGCATTCTTGATGTGAAACAGTCCAAAACCATTCGAGATATTGCGAATTTGAAGAAATTAAAAGGATATGAGACCTATTATCGAATTCGATGAGACCTATTATCGAATTCGATGCGGACGTTATCGCATTGGAATTGAAATCATTGACGATACCGTGATCTTTACACGATGTTTACATCGAAAAGATATTTATCGGTACTTTCCGAAAGGATAATGCCGAACAATGCGCTTGCACCGGACTTCGCAGAGGGCGCGGGAGAAAAATCGAGGCATTGTATCGGCTTTAGGTGGCCGCGCCCGCTGCTCGCACGGTGAAGCGGACGCAAACAGCCGCGCCGCCTCACCACGCGGTTGCGCCAGACAGCGCAAACAGCCGCTTTAGTCATAATAAATGAAAAGGATGGAAAAACTGACTCAGATCAACAAATAGAAGAGATTGAACCTAAAAAGCCAATACAACATTTTAAAGTTGTCTTTTCAGGTGATAACCATGCTGAAAATATTGAAGAAATAAAAAAGAGACTTATTAACTTATATCATGCCAAATATACTACTGCCGAGATTACTCATCTATTTTTTAGTGGAAAACTCGTAACCGTAAAAAGTCATTTGAACGATGATGAGGCTTTGAAATTTCAAGAAAATATGATAACTCGTATTGGGGAAAATTTTACTGTCGAACCAATGTAGCCTTTGATAAGCAGAATTCAGAAGGATGATGAGAATGCCGAACGATCCGCTTGCGCCGGACGCAAAAAGGCGGGTAGAAATCTGGTGGGATTTTTTTCAAAGTTGGGTTTCACCCGCCCTTCCTATTCGCTAAGATAGTGTCTCTCCCCCTCGCTGTTCCATGCGATCCCCCCCCTTTACCAGAAATGGTGATACGTAAAAAACTATTGACATATTTTCACGCGCAACCCATCTTAATCATAGATGACTATTATTCCGTGAAGTTCGAGACCAACGTCAGCCAGAGATGGAGGAACAACTGATGTATAGTCGGATCAAATATGATATTTTCTTTAAAAAAGTGTTCTCGCAAGAACATATTTTAAAAGCGTTTTTGAATACGGTCTTATCAGGTGAATTGCCTGCGCCGATTGCCCAATTGACCTACCACCCGACCGATTTTATTACCAAATCGGAACGACAGTATTTGAGTGCGATCAAACATACGATTATTGATGTGTTTGTCACGACCGAATCGGGGACGCGAGCCCTTATTGAAATTCAAAAAGGGACGACAAAAGCGGATTTATTACGCTTTGTCGATTATCAATGTCGGAATTTCAGCAATCAATTTCGCGTCGGGGACGATTATTCCAAGTATGTGCCGTGTTATAGCATCGGATGGTTATTCGATATGATTCCACCACATCATCAAGTGAAAGAAAAGATTACGATGACGTCAGAGCAGTCCCTCTCGGATTGGAACATCAAATGGGAAATCATCACGATCTATCCTCGGTGCATCAAGGAAGAACACCTTCAACAACATACGCTGGAGGCGTTAGAAGAATGGTTGTTGTTGGATGTGGTCACGGATCGTTCAAAAGCGAAGCAAATCAAGGAATTGATTCATACCCAAGAAGTGCAAGAAGCCTTTGAACAATTGGATGGGTCGGGATTAACGGATGACGAAATCGAAGAACTGGAATTCGAAGAAGCCATTGATGATCGGTATAAACAGTCGTACGAAAAGCGGATCAAACAAACGCAACAGGAGACAAAACGAGAAAGTCGTCGTGAAATTGCTGTTAAATTATTAACATTAGGAATGCCTATTGAACGTATTCAAGAAGCCACATCGCTGACAATAGAGGAGATTGAACAATTACGATTGACGCTTTCTCAATAACTTCGTGAGAAAAGAACGAGAAATAAAGGTGCCGAACAACCGCTTGCAGGGGGCGGCGGTGAAGCGGACGCAGAAGGCCGCTCGCAGGTGAACCGCGACAGATTCTTCCAAGACAATGTTTTCATAGAGCACAGCAAAGAAAGGGAAGATTGAGAATCACTTTTTCGATATCTACTGATATGAAGCGATGTCATGAATGATATTTTGATAAAGATTAAGCGTGCGGTATTATCTGGACGATATGCATTTAGCGAGAAAGCCCGGCTTGAAATGGAAATGGACAACCTCACAGAGCTTGATGTCGCGGAATCAATTTTAAATGCTGTCGCGATCTATAAGAAAATTCGTTCCCGAAGCCCATTTCGTCAAGGTGCTCATGAATATCTGTATATTATCCAGAGCTCAAATCTAGAGGGTCTTGTCGTCTATACGAAAGGCAAATTGGTGAAAGATGGAACGACAGAAACCTACGACTTCCTCATTTCATCAAGGAAAGCCTTATGATATGCTATGAATACGCTGATGAATATCACCATCTGTCCATCGTGTGGAAGTCCGAATATTCACCGTCAAGAAGGCGAGGTCACGGGAACATATCACGGGCAATCGTATGTGATCCCATCCGTTTCCTTCTATGCGTGTGCGGATTGTGGAGAAAAGGTCTATGACCGCGAGGCTATGAAAACCATCGAACGATCCTCACCAGTATTTCAGCAGCGAGTCTCGTCCAGACGCTCAGGAACTCCAAAGAAATTGAGGATATCAGCAAAAAAGAAGATACGACAGACCGTCGTTGTTCCATAATTATGTTAATCGCATACATGCAAATGACAGTCTCCTTTACATGCAAAAGATGCCGAACGATCTGCTTGCACCAGACCGCGCACATGGACGCTCGCAGGTAACCGCGTGGTTAAATTTGAATAACATATGGATTAGCTGAAATACATCACTGATTATATGGCAGAGGCAATTTATGAAGCGACTTCAACTCTATTTGGAAACATCAGTTTGGAGTGAATTTTTATGAATTAGATTATTCAAAATGTCTTCCTTTTTTACTCATGTTGCCAGAAAGTTTTGCATGTTGACGACGCATTTCACCTCACGATGCGCATGAACGGCGATCAGGACGAGCGGGCGGAGAAATTGGCTGCTGTTTCTTCAGGTGTGGTAGCGCCTGCCCTTTTGAGCCCGTGAAGCGGGGCGGTTCTCCGCGAGCGCACAAGGCCGCATCGCGCAGAACCACGCGGTTGCATCAGACAGCGCAGAAAGTCGCTCGCAGGTAAACCGCATCGTTAGGACGACGCCGCTTAAGCGACGCGAATTAGGAGAAATAATGTTAATTGAAAACAGCGAGTATCTTATAAGACGATTTGAAATAAATGATTATCAGGATTTATATGAATATCTTTCAAAAAAAGATATTTATAAATATGAGCCAGGAGATCCAGTTGATATAGAAGAAGCAAAGCAATTAGTTAAAGAAAGATCAAATAACGATAATTTTCTGGCGGTAATACTAAAAAGTGAAAGAAAAGTAATAGGGCATTTCTCATTTTTCCAAATAGAACCAAAATATATATCAACCTATGAAATTGGATACATATTTAACCCCAAGTACCATGGAAAGGGACACGTTACAAAATCAGGAAAAATGTTGATTGAATATTATTTTAAAGATCAAAATATACATAGAATAATTTCTAATTGTAACCCTGAAAATGAAAACTCATGGAAACTATTGGAAAGATTAGGATTTAAAAGAGAAGGATATTTAATAAAAAATATTTATTTTAGGAAAGAAAATGAAAGACCAATCTGGCTAAATACATATTTATATGGATTACTAAATCCTTATGAAGATTAGGAATTTGTCATAACAATCGCCTGTACCGGACTTGGGAAGGCGGGCGGAAAAGTTGGTTGCTATTTCCCGAAGTTTTGTTGCGCCCGCCTTCCCGAAGCCGCTGAAACGCAGGCGTTCTCCGCGAACGACCGCTCGCAGGTGGTGAACCGCGTGGTTCAGCGCATCAACATGCAATCACCCAATCGCGCTTGGTCTATTCTTTCGCAGCTGCCCGGTATTTCGGATCATTATACATCTTAAACTGCCGATAGACTTTCAGCCGTTTGCGGCCGGTCATGACTTCCTCGAACAAGCGATCAATCTCCGCCACCAAATCATCCCGTTGTTCGGTCAAGACGGCCAATTTCTCGCGGCACTGCTGCCGGTGCGCCTCGCTGACATCCGCGCGCTCCGTCTGCCGCGTCATGTAATACCGCTTCAACTCCATAATCGTGATTTTATCGGTCAAACTCCCCAGCGTTTCTGCCATAGCTGCCTGCCTTTCCTTGCGGCCTATTTTTTCGAAAGCGTGATCGCCAATTCATCCACCTGCTCAATTAAATCATTGCGCTGCTGATTCAGCTGATCAATCCGGCGTTTCGCCTGCGCCACCGCCGCATCATCCGTCACGCGCGCCTTGTCCTCCTCGTGCCACAGCGCAATATTCACCTGCGCCAACTGGCTGATAATTTGCCCGAAACTCGCGGCCATATTTCCATCCTTTTCTAAGGGTTCACCGCAGAAAAAATCTGCGTGAATCTGCGGTTGAAATTTTTTTGAACTCGCGTGAAATAACTTCCCCAAAGTCATTCGGATTCGTCAACTTTTTTCTCTAAATCGGCGGCAAAAATATTTTCCAGACTTCTGCCAGATTCCTTGACTTTCTCCATTGTCTAACCTACATAAATAGTAGAAATCCTCGCTGAACGCGACATTTTTGAAAAAATTTCGCGCCGCATGCGTGGATGAACAGGCATGTTTTCTCAGGCATTATCATCAATGTCATCATCGCGCACGCGCGTTGAAATGGCGAGCGCGGCGCATGAGTCGTCAAGAAAATCCTTCTGAATAAGGGAGTGAGGATGTATGTGGAAACGTATCACGATAATCGGCTTGCTCGCGTTTTCATGCGTGAATGGCGGCGCGACGGCGGCTTCGGCCGCGCCTAAATGGTATGAATATTACACGCAAGCCCAGCAAGCGTCGCAAAATAAAGAGTGGCGGCGCGCGATTGACCTGTATTTAAAGGCGATCAAGGCAGATCCAGAGTCATCCAAGCAAAAAAATTACGGCATGCGCTACACGATTTATTATCCGTATTTAGAAATTGGCATGGCGTATTTAGCCGTCGGCGATATTGAAAATGCCTATGCGTACTGCAAACAGGCGCAGAACAGGGGCATCGAGCCGAAAAAACCGGTGGCCGAGTGCGTCGCCATCGCCGAAAAGTATGCTCCCAAAAAGACACCCACGCCGACGCCGACCGCCACTCCAGCGCGTTCTCTGCCCCCGACCATCACGATGACCAGCGAGATTCCGGCGACAACCGAATCCGCCGGGTTTGACGCGCGAGGCATCGCGGCCGGGTCGGCTGGCATCAAAGAAATGAAAGTCAGCGTCGAAAATCGCGGCCTCACGTCAAACACGACGTTCGGCATGACGCACAAACCGCGGGAAGAATTTTGGATTACGATTCCGATTGAAGTCGGGCGCAATAACGTGACGCTTGAAGCGGTTGACATGAATGGGCAGCGCGTGGCAAAAACATTCACTGTCGAGCGAAGGCTGCTCGGTCAACCGGTCATCGCCCAGAAAGCCACGCCTGTTCTTCCGCCAAAACCGACAGCGACGCCGCAAGTTGTTGAGAGGCCGATAGAAGAGCCGGTCGAAGAGCTATCCGCCGACGTGACGCGCCCTGTCATTACCTTAACCTCAATCATTCCAGAAACCACGCGGAACGAAGATATTACAATCAGCGGCGTCGCAACCGACGACAATAGCATGGCGGAAGTCCGCATTTCTACAGCGAAAACCGGGAAAGGGCTGCTTCTCTCGTCCGCGACGGCCTCAGAGCGCGAGCAACTCCAGACTATGCTGGCCTTTGAAAAAGTCGTCGCGCTGCGTCCGGGCGCGAATACGATTTTGTTGGAGGCGATTGACGCGAGCGGCAACATCGCCAAGCGCACGATGACGATTGTGCGGGAAAGCGCGGAAGCTCAGGCCGCGCCGGATCATGCGCCGACAATTCCGGGGCAGCGGTATGCCGTGATTATCGGCATCTCCGCCTATCGTGACGAGCGCCTGAATTTGCGCTACACCGTAAACGATGCCCAAGGTTTGTATGATGTCTTGACTGACCCGAATTTCGGCGGAATTCCGAAGGACAATATCAAACTGCTGCTCAGCGAAGAGGCCACGACCGTCAATGTGAAAAAAGCGATTGGCACGTGGTTAAGCCGCAAGGCGACGGAAGATGACACCGTGATTATTTATTATTCCGGACATGGCGCGCCGGAAGGGGCTCAAACGTATTGGGTGACGTATGACGCAGATATTGATGATCTCTACTCGACGGCCTTGAATAATGACGAAATTACGGGCATGCTCGACCGCGTTCGCGCAAAGCGGGTCATCACGTTCCTCGATGCCTGCTACAGCGCGGCGACCGTGAACCGGCGCAATCAGAAAAAAGGGATTCCGACGGAGATTCCGTGGGAGAAATTCGCGGGAGAAGGCCGCGTCACCATCAGCGCCTCGGACGGCAAGCAGGAATCGCTGGAATTGGATGAATACCGGCACGGCGTATTTACCTATTATCTGCTGGAAGGGCTGCGAGGAAAGGCCGATGCGAATCGGGACGGCGTGATTGAAATCGAGGAAGTGTGGGATTTTGTCAAACGTCAAGTGACGGCCAAAGCCCGCGCGGAAGGCAATACGCAAACGCCGGTGCTGCAAGGCGCATTGACCGCCGGAATTGCCTTGACGTTCGATAAAGCGCGTATTGAGCAAACTGAGCAGAAACACGCGACGGAACAAAAAATTCGCCAATTGGATCAGTTATTTTCAGACGGGAAGCTTGAGGCGGAGAACTATGAATGCGCGGTCAATATGTTGGAAAACGGAAAAACCGACCGCGCCCTTGAAAACCTGTTAGCCGGTTCGCTGAGTCCGAAAAATTTCAAGCGGCTGTTTAAATGCGTTAAATAAAAAAATCCCCGAAGTTTCTGGCGGAAACTTCGGGGATTTTGCCGATTATTCTTGGCGAAGCTGGGCGAGGAAATTGCCCAATTCGAAGTCGGCAATCGCCTTGCCTTCCTCATATCCTGAGCAGGTCAGCCCATCGTTTGTCATAAATTCCCACGAAACGTCAACCGTTTGTTTAAACAGCGCCCCATCTGATGCCGCCGCCGCGTCATCTCCTTCTCCGACGATGCCGCTTGAAATCCGCAGGTCTTTTGAGCTATCTGCCTCCAGATCGCCGTAAGACTGCGCGACGTAATAGACATTTTGCGCTTCCTTGTCAATCATGAAGCGTTCTTTCCCAACCTGTTCCATGCCGGTAGGAAGATGCACTTGCATATCCAAATTGCTCGAAGAAATCGTCAATGAAATCGTGAGGTTGATTTGATCAAGCAACTGTTTTGAGCCATTAAACACCACGAACGCCCAGCCGTCCAAGTAATCCACCGATTCCAGCAGCCCGCGCTTGACGTGCGCGAAATTGCCAATCGTCAATTCGCCCGACAGCACCGTCGCGCCGGCTTTCCGGCAGGAAATCGTCGCGGTTTGCACCGTTTCGACCGATTGCTCAAGCAAGCCGGATGTCGTGCCTCTTGGGAAGCCTGAATATTGCGTCCGCAGCAGTTGTTCGTAAGTCAATTGATTCACGTCGCTTTCGTCTTCCTCATCTTCATCTTCCGGCGTTGGCGTCGGCGTCAGCGACCATTCCGCGTCGTCCGTTCCCGGCGTCGGCGTTCCGGCGGGAAATGCCGCGGCATCTTCGGTGGTCACGGTCAGCAAGGCTTCGCCGCGTTTGCTGAACGCATACACCTGCACGTAGGTGACCGCTTCCTCAAGCTCCAAGGTCAATTCTTCGTCGCTGTTGCCGGAGCGTGAGCTTCGCCCATTTTCCAATTCTTGTAACATCGAATCGTAGGCCGTCAGATCGAAATCGCTCTCTTGCGATAAATCCGTCAGCGCAATCGTTACCTTTTGCGGCGTGTTTGACAATTCGATTTTAAACCAATCCACGTCGCCCGCGCATTCCATCACGACGCGCAAGGGCGTTCCGTCCAGCGTGAGCGTCCGCATCGTCGCGTCGGTTGCGTGGTCGGCGTAATTATCGCAGCTGACCGCAGTCGTCGGCGTCACGGTTTTCTCTGGATCCGGCGTTTCAGTGATCGCCGGTTTCGGGGATGAAACCGCATCCGGCGTGTCGTCATCGAACGCTGGACCGGTCGGGTTGGTCGTGACGCCTTTGCAACTGCCGAACAGCAGCATTCCGCAGAAAACTCCGCCGGTCAACATTCGAAAAAAATACTTGGAGAAATATCGCATCGCGCTCCGTGTTTGTGTTCGCGTCATCATTTGCATAATAAAATCAATCGCTCTCTTTGTGTTTTGCCGACATATCGCGCCGGCTTAAAACCCGAAAACCCCCGTTTGCTCAAAAAACGGGGGGATTCGCGCCGTAATTCATATTGTTCCTGTTCCATTTCAAGCAATGCGTGGAAATTTTGTCAAGCCTTTATCTAAAAAAAGATGCGCGCTGATGACGCGCCCGCGCATATTTTTCGCCGCAGACCATCAGGCATGACGCCGGAAATCATGACAAAATTCTTGACAACGCTTCCGGCGTAAAACGACGTTTTAAGAATCTCTGACGCATTGCCTTTGTCAATAGATGAATGAAAAATTCACAATTTTACGCGGGAATGAACAGGCCGCCTGAATCGCTCGTTTCCGAGAGCGATTCCGGCGCTTGCGCAACAAAAATATGGCGACATCACCGCAGCCGAAAAGCACGCTGGACGATTTAATTGCGTTAATGGCGAAATTACGGAGCGAACAGGGCTGCCCCTGGGATCGCAAGCAGACGAAAGATTCGCTCAAACCGTTTGTCATCGAAGAAGCCTACGAAGTCGTTGAGGCCGTAGATCAGGGCAATCCCGATAACATCAAAGAAGAATTAGGCGATTTGCTCTTCCAAATCGTTTTTTATGCGCAACTGCTCCGCGAAGAGGGGCAAGGCGATTTGTCGGACATCATGACGCTCATCTGGACGAAAATGGTGCGGCGGCATCCGCACGTGTTCGGCGACGTCTCGGTCAAAAACGCGGAAGAAGTGTTAGTCAATTGGGAAAAAATCAAACAGACCGAAAAAACCAACGAACGAAAATCGGCGTTAGACGGCGTGCCGAAAGAATTGCCGTCGCTGCTGCGGGCGCATCGGATTCAATCGAAAGCGGCGCACGTCGGGTTCGAGTGGGAAAATTTCCATCAAGTGCTGGAAAAACTCGACGAGGAATTTTCGGAGCTGCGTCAGGCGTATAAACACGGCAATATTGACGAGATTGAGGACGAATTCGGCGATCTGCTCTTCGTATTGGTCAGCATTTCGCGTTTTTTGAAGGTGAACCCGGATAACGCCCTGCGCAAGGCGATCTCGAAGTTTACGCGGCGGTTTATGTTTATCGAAGACCAAATGCGGGAGCAGCAGAAAGAATGGAAAGAAATGACAGGCGAAGAGCTTGACCGGCTGTGGAACGACGCCAAGCGCGAAACGGCGTCGAATCGGGGCTGAAACGCAACGAAAAGACACTCAATTTCTTGAAGAAACTGAGTGTCTGAAATGTCCGGCGGCGCTATTCTTGCTCAACAACCGCGCGCTTGATAATAATCGGTTCGGCCGGCACGTCCTGATGTCCGGCGCGATTCGTCGTCTTGACGCTCTGAATGGCGTCAACCACGTCCATGCCTTCAACGACTTTGCCGAACACGCAATAGCCCCAGCCCTGCGGGGTTTTCGACTTGTGATCAAGATAGACGTTTTCGACAGTGTTAATGAAAAATTGGCTGGTGGCCGAGTGCGGATCATTCGTGCGAGCCATCGCCACCGTGCCGCGCGCATTTTTCAAGCCGTTATCGGCTTCATTCATGACCGGCGGCTTGGAGGATTTTTTCTGTTGCATGTCAATCGTCAGCCCGCCGCCTTGAATCATGAAATCGAGGATGACGCGGTGAAAAATCGTGCCATCGTAAAACCCTTCGCGCGCGTAACCCAACACATTTTCTACCGTTTTCGGCGCGGCTTTGGCGTTCAATTCAATCACAATGTCGCCCTGCGTCGTCGTGAAGCGAATGCGCGGCGCGGCGGTTTCCGCCAACGCCATTGAGGTCGTCGCGCCGCAGACCATCAGGAAGGCCAGCAGCATCAGAAGATTCATCATGTTGTTTCGTCATGCCCGGCGGTGAGCGTTTCAGGTCACTGCGCGGCCACGCCCATTTGTTGCCCAAACAAAACAAAAAGGCATCTCATGAACGACTCACGAGATGCCTTGAAACGTCTTGTTCAGAGTGTTATTTACCCTTCACTTTTACGACATTTTTTGCGGCCGGGCCTTTTTGCCCTTCGCCAATTTCGAACGTGACCTCATCCCCTTCTGCAAGGCTTTTGAAGCCATTGCCGACGATTGAGGAATAATGGACAAACAGATCTTCACCATTTTCTTGTTCGATAAATCCAAAGCCTTTTTGGTCATTAAACCATTTCACGACACCTTTTGCCAAGACCTGACTCTCCTGCTAACCAAAGTGAACAGTATTACTTTTCCATGCGCCTCCTCAGACAATTGCTGAAGTTCCTACATGCAAACGCAATCTTATTCACGCAGTCAAAAAAGTTACTAATCATCAACCGACATGTTGAAACGCCTTCGGAAACACCGAAAAAATCAACATGATGCTACGATGGAAAAACATAGAAAGGAATAGCAGAGATGTCAAGAAAAAAGAACGCAAAATTTCGTTTGATTCGCCTCTTCAAGCAAACGCAAGCATCTCCGCTTTTTTTCTTGACTTTTCATTTCTTCCTTTTCACCTCTTTCGAAAGAATTTTTTTTGGGGAACGGATTTCCGATAATTCTGCCGCAACAAGAGCATCATCGCATGAAAACGCTTATAGTCGAAGATGATCCGCAGATTCGCGCCTTGCTCGAAGAGGACATACGCTCGCTTGGGCATGAGGCGACTTCTTGCGCGACGGCGCAGGCCGCGTTAGCCTTCTGTCAAACCAATTCGGCGTCATTGTTCGTGCTGGATTTGGGCTTGCCGGATATGGATGGCATCGAATTGTGCCGACGGCTGCGCTCTCTGCCGAACGGGCGGCAAAGCATGATTCTGATTATCACCGGGCGCGACGAGCCGAACGATTTGGAAGAAGCGCTGGACGCAGGGGCCGATGATTTTCTCAGCAAGCCGGTCGCCTTGCTGGAATTGAAAGTCCGGCTCACGATTATCGAGCAGCGTTTTCATCAATTATTGCAGCGCAACCAAGGCGAGCAGGCGCTCCAGAATAGTTTCCGCATGATTCAACGCGCGAAACGTGAATGGGAATCCACCGCCGACGCGCTCTCCCATGTCGTCTGTCTGTTAGATCGCCAGCAGCGCATCATTCGGGCGAACCGCGCCATCGAGCAGTGGCAGCTTGGCGCGGTCACGGCCGTCGCGGGGCAGGATGCGCATCAGTTTTTTCATCCGACCTGCCGCAAGCCGGACTGCGTGTTGCAGCAATGCTTGCAAAGCGCGTGGGAACGGCTCGACGCGGGGCAAGGCGTGGAAAAAGAATTTCAGGACGCCGGGCTTTCGCGTTGGCTGAAATGCCAAATTCGCCCGATTGTCCATGAGCGGCCGCAGCGCGAGCCGGAAAGCTTCGCAGTGCTGATGATCGAAGACGTCACGGCGTATCGAGAAGCGCAAATCGCGTTGAGCAAGCAGGATCGCCTGCTGCTCGGCGTCGCCGGGGCGTTGAATTATCTGCTGGAAACGTCCGATTTTTACGAAGCGCTTGGCAAAGCCCTGAAAGCACTCGCCTTTTCCGCCGAAGTTGATCGGATTTATATTTACGAATCCCACGCCCACCCCGATACCGGCGAACCGGCGATAAGCGAGCGTTTTGAGTGGGATCGCTTTACGGACGCGCCGCAAATCAACCCACCCGAATTTCAAAATATTTCATACAGCATCGGCTTGCAGCGTTGGCACGACCTGCTGAGCGCGAACATGACGGTCAGCGGCTTGATGCGGGAACTGCCGGACGCGGAGCAGGAATTTTTAGCCCCGCAGAACATTCAAGCCGTGCTGCTCGTGCCGATTATGATTCAGGAAAAATTCTGGGGGTTTATCGGCTTTGATGATTGCCATCAGCCGCGTCGCTGGCGCGATGAAGAAGAGGCCGTCTTAATCGCGCTGGCAGGAGGCATCGGCGCGGCGATTGCGCGAGATCGCATGGAAGAGCAGTTTCGCCAAACCAGCGCGGAACTGCGCGGCGTCTTTCAATCGCTGCCAGACGAATATTTCCGCTTAGGCGCGAACGGCAGCATTCTCGATTACAAAATGACGCAGGGGCAGAATGTCTATCTGTCCTCGCATTCGCTGATGGGAAAATGGGCGTCCGGCCTGCTTCCCGAAAAAGTCGAACGCCAATTTGACGCCGCGATTGCGCAAGTGCGCCGCACGAAAAAGCTGCTCTCGTTTGAGTATAAACTGCCGTCCGCGGAGTCGCAAAAACGCTATGAAGAAATCCGCCTGCTGCCGTTTTTAGAGGATCAATTATTAGTCGTGGCCCGCGACATCACCGAGCGCAAACTCGCAGAAGAAGAATTGCGCCAGCACCGCGACCATTTGGAGCAGCTTGTGCGGGAGCGCACGGCGAACTTGCAAGCCGCCAACACGCAGTTGCAGGAATTAAATCAGCGTTTGGAGGAGGCGAGCCAGCATAAAAGCCAATTTCTTTCGCGCATGAGCCACGAACTCCGCACGCCGCTCAACGCGATGATCGGCTATACGTCGCTCACGCTGAACGCCCTGAAAGAGAGCATTCCGCCGAAACATCTCGACCATTTGGCGAAAGCGGAACGCTCCGCGAAAAGCCTGCTGCATCTGATTAACGACATTCTTGATTTTTCTAAAATCGAAGCGGGCGCGATTGAATTGCTGCTGGAAGAGATTGATTTGACGGAGATTCTGGAAGAAGCGCAAGTCGTCGCCGAAGGGCTGCTGCTCAACAAGCCGGTCGCGTTTCGGAAAGAGATTGCGGCGCATTTGCCGAATATCACCAGCGATTACACGAAAATCAAGCAGATTTTGAACAATCTGCTCAGCAATGCGATTAAATTCACGGCGCAAGGATTCGTCTGTCTGCGGGCGATTTCAGACAATGGCGGCGCGGCGATTCGCATTGAAGTCGAGGACAGCGGCGCGGGCATTCCGGCCGAGCAGCTTGATCATATTTTCGAATCGTTCAAACAGGCCGATGCGTCCATCAGCAAGCGCTACGGCGGCACGGGGCTTGGCTTGGCGATTACCAAACGCTTCTGCGAACTGTTGGGGATTGACATCGGCGTGAAGAGCGCGGTCGGCGCGGGAACGCTCTTCTGGCTGAGCATTCCGGCGGCGCAGGCGTCGCGGCAAAATCACGCGGAAGCGTCGCGCCCGCTTCGCCAAGACGCAGCGGCAATTCCGGCGTTTCATTCGGTGTTGGTGGTGGATGACGATCCGATGACGCTGGAATTGATGCAGGACGTGTTCACGGCGGCCGGATGCGCCGTCTATACGGGCAGTTGCGGCGCGGAAGGGCTTGCCCTCGCCGCCGAAAATCAGCCGGACGTGATTATCATGGATTTAATTATGGACGGCATGGACGGCTTTCAGGCGGCGCGCAAGCTGAAAGCGCAAGACACGACGAAACGCATTCCCGTGATTGCGTGCAGCGCGATTGCCACGAAAGAATTTCAGCAACACGCCAAAGACGCGGGCTGCATCGGCTACATTACCAAGCCGTTCCAGCCAGAACGCCTGATTGAGCAGATCAGCCGGACGCTGCTCGCCGCAAAGGGTAATATTGGTTAATCAGGCTGCGCAATTGGCTCGGCGCGACCACGACCGGCTTCACGGTCAGTCCCGTTTCATGCTGCAACAGCATCAATACGCCTGAATCTAACGGGTTTTCCATCGCCAAATAGAGCGTCTGCTCTTTCACATACAACGGAAAGATGTTCGATGAAACGGCCAGCGAATCAGGGACAAAGGCCGTCATATCCGGCGAAATCGTCACATTTTTCACGTTGACGGTTTCGATGCCGAAAATTTTCGAGAGCGTCCGGCAAAGTTCCTGTTCCGTCACCCAGCCGAGTTTAACGATGAGCTCCCCTAAAAAGCCCGGCTGCCCTTCCTGCACTTTTAGCGCCTGCTGCAATTGCGTGGCCGTAATCAATCCGGCGTCAACCAGCATGTCGCCGAGCCGCTTGCGCTCGCCGAAGCCGATTTCCCGCGTCACTTTTTTTTCGATTTCGGACGATGGCGCGGACGCATGAGGTGATTGTTCGTCAAGCTGGTAATAGCGGGCGATATATTCCCGCAATTCCGAAAACGGCGCAAGCAAGGGGCGAACGCGCAGGCCGGTTTCATATTCGACGAGTTGAATGACGCCCTTATCGCCCGGATTCTCCATCGCTAAATACAGCGTGCCATTATGCGCGAACAGCGGCAAAATCTGGCACGTCACCGCGAGGGAATTGGAAATCAGCCCCACGATTTCGTCGCCAATCAGCACATGCTCAAGGCGAATCCATTTGACCCGCAGTGCCTGCGACACGGCCTGACAGAACTCTTGCTCCGAAATCCAGCCTTGTTCCAGCAGAATGCGCCCTAAAAACCCCGGGTGCTCTTC
The DNA here is from genome assembly GCA_964498135.1 of uncultured Candidatus Moduliflexus sp. Lineage (GTDB taxonomy): Bacteria > Moduliflexota > Moduliflexia > Moduliflexales > Moduliflexaceae > Moduliflexus. Next base: position 8,950 of record CAZCGG010000033.1, on the reverse strand, counting down.
TTGAATGCGCAACGCCGTCTCAAGCTGGGCTTGGCTGATGATTCCGGCCTTGATAAAATACTCCCCCAAACGTCGTGACATAGGCAGAACCCATAGAAATACGCCATACCAATTGCGTTTAAAAAGATCGCATATTTCGTAGAGACGCGCGGCCGCGCGTCTCTACCGTAATTGGCATAATTATTGAGAAAACAAGCGCATCATCCAGACAAACCTAATTAGTTATCGTTGAAAACCATCGCAATGTCAAGACAAAATTCCCGTTTTCGTCTTTTTTCTTCATCGCGCAGGCGTTCGTTTTCCATTTCCATTGTCAGCGTCATTTTATGATTGACAAGCAGAAATAGTTCGTGTATATGTGGTTTATCACTCTCAAATCGCGCTGAATAGGAGATGAAACAGAAGCAGGATGAGTGCGGCGCATCGCTGGCTTCTGCGGGAAATATCAACCCATCGCACTCTGTGAGTTCCATCATGCCATACGTTGATATTCAAGATAATCGAATCCATTACATTTCCATAGAAAGCATCAATAAGTCTATGGGAGAAGGGGAGAACGTGTTCTTTCTGCACGGGTTGGGGGGCAATATTTATAATTGGGCGTACCAAACGAAATATTTCTCCGAAACCAATAATGTTGTCGCCTTAGAATTGCCGGGGCATGGGCGTTCATCCGGCAAAGGAGGCTCGTCCATCGAATATTACAGCGACTTGCTGACGCGATTTTTCGACATGATGGAGTTGGATAATTTGGTCATTATCGGGCATTCGATGGGCGGCGTCGTCTCGTTAGATTTCTCGTTTAAAAATCCAGGGCGCGTCAAAGCCTTAGGGCTGGTCGCTACGTCCGCGAAATTCGACATTCCCACGCAGAAACTCATGGAATTGAAGAATGACATGGAATCCATCTTCGGCAGCCTCGAAAAGGCCAAAGAAAAGATGAAAGACATTGACGAGCGGCTTGTCACGAACGACATGATGGTGCTGCTCGGCGATGTCATGGCGATCAAAAAATACAACGGCGTTTCCCGGCTCTGCGAATTGAAAATGCCCACGTTGGTCATCGGCGGCGCGGATGATATTCTTGCGCCGGTCTCGTATTCCGAGCAACTGCACGCCAACATCAAAAATTCCCAACTGCGCCTCATTCCCAACGCCGGTCACATGGTGATGGTCGAAGCGCATCAAGAATTTAACGCGGCGTTAGAGGAATTTCTGTTAGACTTGTTAGTGAATTCGCTCTACGGCTGATTCATTCTGAGAGACGCACGACGATGCAGACACGCATAGACCACATACGGAATATCGGGATTGTCGCGCATATTGACGCCGGAAAAACCACCGTCACCGAACGCTTGCTCTATTATACGGGCATGTCGCATAAAATCGGCGAAGTGGACGATGGCGCGGCGACGATGGATTGGATGCCACAGGAGCAAGAGCGCGGCATTACTATCACGTCCGCCGTCACGGCCTGCGAGTGGAAAGATCGGACGATTCACCTGATTGACACGCCCGGCCACGTGGATTTTACGGTCGAGGTGGAGCGTTCGCTGCGCGTGCTGGATGGCGCGGTCGTGGTCTTCTGCGGCGTCGCCGGAGTACAGCCGCAATCCGAGAAAGTCTGGCGGCAGGCGGATCATTATCATCTTCCCCGCATCGTCTTTATCAATAAATTAGACCGCATCGGCGCGGATTTTTTTCAGGCTGTGCGCAGCTTGCATGACAAACTCCATGCCAACGCCGTCCCCATTCAGATTCCCATCGGGCGCGAACAGGGCTTCTGCGGCGTCGTTGATTTGATCCGCATGCGCGCCGTCTGCTGGGACGATACCTTGGAGACGCCGCCGGAAGAGCAGGCGATTCCAGACTCGCTGCGCGGCGATGCGCAGGCCGCCCGCGACAAACTGATTGAGGCGATTGCCGAATGCGATGACGCGGTGCTGGATCGCTATTTAAATGACGGAACCGTCCCTGAAGAGCAGGTAATTTCAGCCTTGCGCAAGGCGACGATTGCCGGAAAGATTTTCCCGGCGCTGTGCGGCACGGCGTTGAAAAACAAAGGGATTCAGCCGTTGCTGGACGCGATTGCCGACTATTTTCCTTCGCCGACGGAAGCGCCGCTAATCAAGGGCGTTCACCCGAAAAACCATCAGGAGCGGGTGGTGCATTTTTCCGAACGCGAGCCGCTGGCGGCGTTGGTTTTTAAAATCATGACGCATCAGGACGGCCCCATGATTTATTATACGCGCGTCTATTCCGGCATCTTGGAAGCCGGCCATATCGCCTATAATCCGGGGACGCTCGACGGACGCCAAGCCCCGGCGCGGGAGCGGATTCTTCGCATTTTGCGCCTGCATGCGAACAAAGTCACGCAGATTGAGCGCGCCTTGCCCGGCGATATTGTCGGCGTGATTGGCTTGAAAGAGACCGTGACCGGCAACACGCTCTGCACGGAGCATCATCCGGTCATTTTAGACGCCATTCCCGTGCCGGAGCCGGTGATTTTCGTCGCCATCGAGCCGCGTTCGCAGGCGGATCAGAAAAATCTTGACGACGCTTTGCAGCAATTGATGAAGGAAGATCCCACGTTTCTCGTCAAAAAGGCGGAAGACACCGGCCAAACAATTATTTCCGGCATGGGGGAATTGCATCTGGACATTATCGTTGACCGGCTGTTGCGGGAAAAGCGCGTGCAAGCGCGCATCGGCAAGCCGCAAGTCGCCTTGAAAGAGACGATTACCGCCAGCGTGGAATCCGAAGGCGTTTATGACCGGCAAACCGGCGGGCGCGAGCATTTTGCCCGCGTTTGCCTGCGCATCGAGCCAAATGAGCGCGGCGGCGGCGTGGCGTTTGTTTCGCAGGTGCGCGAACAGACGATTCCGAAAGCGTATGTGGCGATCATCGAGCGGGCGGTGCGCGATACGATGGGCAGCGGCGTCTTGGCCGGATACCCGATGGTGGATGTCAAGGTGACGGTGTTCGACGGCGCGTTTCATGAGCAAAAATCGTCGGACATGGCGTTTGCCGTCGCCGCGGTGAAAGCGTTCAATGATGGCTGCCGCCGCGCGCATCCGGTGTTGTTAGAGCCGGTGATGGACGTGGAAGTCACCACGCCCAAGCAGCATACCGGCGATATTATCGCCGACCTGAACGCCCGGCACGGCAGGATTTCTCATATCGAGCCGAAAGACGGCCTTGAAGTCATTCGGGCGTATCTCCCGTTATCCACCATGTTTGGCTATACGACGGATTTGCGTTCCCAAAGCCAAGGGCGCGCAACGTTTTCAATGGAACTCTCCCATTACGGGGAGCGAATGGAACAGACAGGATCGTAAATAGACATTGACCATATATGTCACGCGGGCGTTTTGTTGAGCGGCAACGTCATAAGACGCCTGCATGACGTGACGGTGTAGATGGTATTATGCGGCCAAAAACTCAACAGTTCGGAAAATGCGGATTCTTCGCGCTCATCGCCATGCTGTTTTTCGGCGTGATGTTCGGCGCGCTTGGCGTCTGGGCGGCGCATCTGCTGACAAAACATCTCAGCAATTATTATCTCATCCTGATTCCGGCGATTGTCGCGGGCATTTTGCTTGGATTGGGGCTGAATCTCGGCACGAGAATCGGCAGATGCTCGCGCTTCAGCATCATCACGTTCATCTTCGCGCTGCTCGCCGCCGTCGTGATGTACGGCAGCCTCCTCTTTTTCAATCATTATCACGATACGTCCGCGCCGCAGGCGTCCATTGCGGAAGAAGTCTTGTTTCTGTTCGCGGATTCGTGGAATTTTCTCGCGGAACTCCCCTATGTTTCCGATTACATGAAGCCGGTGACGGATCAGCAGGTGCGCGACACGCTCACGGGCGTGCCGGGGCTTTCCGCGCTGATTCCGCCCGCCGACCAGCCGCTTGACTCTGACGGGCAGCCGCCGCAGGATTCGACCGCCAACGCCGACGCCACCAACGCGGCGACTGACCAGACTGCCGCGCCGCAAGCCGCTTCCGCCCGCGAACATATCGGGCGGCAAATCATGGCATTTGCGGCGGCGCTTCCGCAGAAAGCGATGGCCGAAGAGCCGGTGCTGATCGGCTCGATTTTCAATCTCGTCATTTTCGCGCCGGTGCAGCAATCGCTCGAAATCCCCGGAATCACGCAATGGGACGGCAAGCCGGAAGATGGGCGCTTGTTATTTGACGCGCGAGCGGTACAGCCATGGATGGTCTGGAGCGTGGAAGCCGTGTTTGCGTGGCTGATCGCCGCGCTGATGACGCGCAGCGGCGCGAACGCGGCGTATGACCGCCATCAATCGCGCATAGAACAAAGCGGCGGCAGGCCGCGGCAAGGCTTGCAGATCAAGCCGCCGTCAGCCGCAAAGCAGGAATCCGTCGCCGGGGCGGCGGAGGAAAAACCGGCCAAGGAGAAAAAAGCGGGATTTTCTTGGTTTAAGCGCAAAAAGAAAGCGACGATTCCGCTCGAAGAAACCGCTTTGCCCGAAGCAGAGGCGACGCCGACGCCCGCCGACACGTCGAAAAAAGAAAAAGGCGGCTTGTTCGGCTGGCTCAAGAAAAAAAGCGCGGCGAAAACGGAAGAAGCGCCCGAAATGCCCGCAGCCGCAGGGAAAGACGATGTGAATTTCGAACTGCCGGAAGAAGGCGGCGAGCCGACGCAAGATCAGCGTTTCGCCTTGATTTTGCACCAATATGAGCCGACCCGGCAGGAAGATTTAGTGCAGTTGATTCAGCAAATCGGCCAAGTGCCGGAGGATCGCGCCCGTAAACTTTTGAAAACGCCGTCGCTGATTAAGCGCGACGTGACCGTGCAGCAGGCGAACATCGCCATTCAAAAGTTCAATCAAGTGCACGCGCAGGTCAAGCTCATGCCGATGGAGCAACTGCTGCAACTTCAGACGAAACAGCAGCCTGCGCCGCCGGAAACGCCGAAATCGCCGCAGCCCGCGCAATTAGCCACCAAAAAGCCTGCGCCAGCCGCGCCAAAGCCGCCTGCCGCCGCGCCGATTCCGCAAGGCGCGCCCGGCGAACGCTACGCTTTGATTCTGCGCAAATTCGATCCTGCGCAGCGCAAGCAAGTCTTGGAATTATTAGGCTCGCTGAGCGGAACGCCGACAACGCAATTGCAGCAGACGTTGAAAACCCCTGCGTTGGTGCTGCGCGATTCCTCAAAAGATGAGGTGACGATGATTTCGCAGCAGTTCCAGAAAATTCAGGCGGACGTGAAAGTTTTGACCATGACCGAGCTTCAAAAACTGATGAATAAAAACGGGTAATGCCTCATCTCAACCACATGAGCGTATTTTCCAAACGGCAGCAGCAGGTGTTCGGCCTCTGCTGCCTTTTTTATGGAATATGGCTGTGCGCCGCGATCATCTCCGAACAAGGGCGGGAAGTCGCGGCATCGCCATTGCGCCAGCCAGACCCGCCGGATATGAGGATGTATCTTGACGCGCCGATTAACCCGAACTGGGCGGATGCGCAGGAATTGCAACTGCTGCCGGGCATCGGGCCGGCGTTAGCGGAGCGCATCGTCGCCTATCGCCGCGAGCATGGGGATTTCGACTCGCTGGAAGCGCTCGATCAGGTGAAAGGCATTGGCCCAAAAACCCTTCAAAATATTCGGCATTATTTGACCTTCGCCGAGCCGCCGCAGACATTCTAACCGCGCACTGTCAACGCGTATGCAATGCGCCGCGCCGCACATCTCTCCGTCTTGTTTACGCAAGAGTCATTGATGACATTGCCATGAATGACACGTGCGCGGCATGGAAACAGGAATGTCAAATCTTGATTTGACGGCGAAATGAACATTTCGCACTCCTGATTTACACAGGAGAACTCATAAATATTTGACAAATATGTTATTTATAAATTTATGCTTGACAAATTCGTCATTTTTTAAGAACCTCCTTCTTGTAAAAGTCAAAATACGCCTGAACGCGAGGGAAAATATGATCAACCATGTAATATATGTTTTATTGTTAGGGGTATCGCTCTTGTTGGGGGGCATTCTCATCGGCAAATATATGGCGAGACTCTTCGCGGGAAACACCGGCAAACTGCTTTCATGGGCGATCCCATTCGAAAAGCTTTTGTATCGGTTGGCGAATATTGATGCCGCGCAAGAGATGAATTGGCAAACCTATACATGGGCGTTGCTGGCGTTGAACGGCATCGGCGCGCTCTTTTTATTTCTTCTGCAACTGGCTCAAGGCGCGCTGCCGCTCAATCCGGTTCATTTGCCGTCTGTCCGATGGGATACGGCGTTCAATACCGCCGTTTCCTTCATGACCAATACGAACTGGCAGTCATACAGCGGCGAACTGACGATGAGCTATTTGACGCAAATGCTGGGCTTGACCGCGCAGAATTTTCTGTCGGCGGCGACCGGTCTCGCGGCGTTGCTCGCGCTGACGCGGGGATTTGTGCGGAAAACGACCGATTTGTTAGGAAACTTTTGGGTTGACCTGACCCGCGCCACGCTCTACGTTTTTCTCCCGTTTTCCATTATTTTCGCGGCGCTGCTGATGTCGCAGGGCGTCGTTCAAACATGGCAGCCGCCGATTGCCGCCGAAACGTTAGAAGGGGCGCCGCAAACCATCGCCGTCGGGCCGGCGGCCTCCCAAATCGCCATCAAACAGCTTGGTTCGAATGGCGGCGGCTTTTTCAACGCCAACTCCGCGCACCCGTTTGAAAATCCGAATCTGTTTACCAATTTTCTGGAACTTTTTGCCATTTTATGGCTGCCTCTCAGCTGCGTCTTTTTGTTCGGCGAGATGCTGAACAATCAGCGGCAAGGCCGCGCAATGTTTGTTGTTATGCTCGCGTTATTTTTGATCGGATTGAGCGTCGCGTTGTTTGCCGAGTATCAAGGGAATCCGCTTTTCGAGCGCGCGGGCATCGCGCAGGGCGTCAATCTGGAAGGCAAAGAAATCCGTTTCGGGCGGTTTCATTCGATTCTGTGGGGCGTCGCCACCACCGCCACCTCAAACGGTTCGGTCAACAGCATGCACGATAGTTTGCTGCCGCTTTCCGGCATGATGTATCTGTTTTACATGGGCATTGGCGAAGTCGTGTTCGGCGGCGTCGGCGTGGGCGTGATCGGCATGATTTTTTACATCATTCTGACAATGTTCATCGCCGGATTGATGATTGGACGCACGCCCGAATTTTTAGGGAAAAAATTGGGGCCGTTCGAAATGGCAATGTCGCTGATTGCGCTGTTACTGCCAATGCTGATGCTGCTGATCATCGCGGGGATCGCCATCGTGACGCCGACGGGGTTGGCAAGCCTGAATAACACCGGCTCGCATGGCGTGTCGGAAATTCTCTACGCGGCCTCTTCGGCCTGCGGGAATAATGGGTCGGCGTTTGCCGGATTGAACGCCAATACGCCCTTTTACAATCTCCTGTTGGGGCTTGGAATGTTGGTCGGCAGATTTGCGACCATCGTGCCAGCGTTGGCGTTGGCTGGCGCGTTGGCAAAGAAAAAAATCGCGCCGACGACGCACGCCACTTTTCCCACAACCGGCGCATTGTTTGTCATTATGGTGATCGCAGTCGTGCTGATTATGGGGGCGTTGACGTTTTTTCCATTCTATGCGTTAGGGCCGCTGCTCGAACATTTGATGTTATCTCGTTAGGAGGCCGTCATGGTGAATCACTCAATCTGGCAAGGGCGGTTTGTAAAAGAGGCGTTGAAAGAATCCGTTCTCAAACTGAATCCCCTGACGTTATGGCGCAATCCGGTGATGTTCGTGGTCGAAATCGGCAGCATCATCACGACGTTGATCGCCCTGCGGCATGGCATAAGCGGCATGCCGTTCGCATTCGAATTCCACATCAGCCTCTGGTTTTGGCTCACGATTCTGTTCGCCAACTTTGCCGAAGCGTTCGCCGAAATGCAAGGCAAGGCGCGGGCGAGCTCGCTGCGTCAATCTCGCAGCCATGTGCATGCCCAAAAACTCGTCAATGAACAGGGCGAGACGCAGACCGTCTCCGCGCTGGATTTGCGGAAAGGCGATCTGATTGTCGTGCGCGAAGGGGAGATGATTCCCGGCGATGGCGATATTATCAACGGCACGGCGTTGGTGGACGAATCCGCCATTACGGGCGAATCCGCGCCCGTCATCCGCGAATCGGGCGGCGACCGCTGCGGCGTAACGGGCGGCACGAAAGTGCTTTCGGGAACGCTGACTGTCCGCGTCACGGCGAATCCGGGCGACACGTTTTTGGATCGCATGATCAGCATGGTGGAAGGCGCGAAACGGCAGAAGACGCCAAATGAAATCGCCTTGGAAATGCTCTTAATCGCCCTGACGGCGCTGTTTCTGATTGTGGTGGCAGTCTTACCGGCCTTTGCGCATTATATGGGCGTCACGGTACCGGTTGTGGTGCTGGTGTCGCTGCTCGTCTGTTTGATGCCGACCACGATTGGCGGCTTGCTGCCCGCGATTGGAATCGCGGGCATGGATCGGCTGATTCAGCATAACGTCATTGCGTTGAGCGGGCGGGCAGTAGAGGCGGCAGGCGATGTGAATGTCGTGCTGTTAGATAAAACCGGAACCATCACGCTCGGCAATCGCATGGCGAATGAATTTCTGCCAGCGGCCAGCGTCGAAAAGCATGAGCTGATCGAAACGGCCGTGCTGGCTTCATTGGCGGACGAAACGCCGGAAGGCCGCAGCATTTTAGTGTTAGCGAAAAAAGAATTGCATGTGAAAGGGAAAGATATTCGCGCGCCGGAAGGGGCGCATTTCGTCCCATTCACGCCGCAATCGCGCATGAGTGGCATTGATGTTGACCTGCGCAGAATTCGGAAAGGCTCGTTAGACGCGATTGCCGCGTTTATCGAGGAACAAGGCGGGGCGGTGGCGGTGGCGATTCGCGCGGAGGTCGAGCAGATTGCCCGGAAGGGCGACACCCCGCTCGTC
>CAZCGG010000032.1:0-27562 GCA_964498135.1 uncultured Candidatus Moduliflexus sp. | reverse complement strand
TGCAATGGCTGAAATCCGCCGGATTATGGTTTAAAGAGCTTGGCGAGGAAGTCAAGGAATGGTGGTGAGCGTTAAAACATCGAACGCATTCGTAATAAAACAGGAGCGCATTTACATGATGCGCTCCTGTTTTCGTTTTGGCGGCGGCGGAATTTTTCTTGACAGTCGAATTTCAGCGCAAGCATAATGGATGTTTTGGTTGGCGTTCCACAGGCGTTTTCAGGCAGGACGACCGCATGAAAACGTATGTTTTTTTAAAAAAGTGTAAAAACTCTGATTTTACACTTGACAGATTTAATAGAACTTATAGTGTATGATCAAGATTTTACACTTGGAGAGCAAGAGAGGTTCGTATGGAAGGTATTGCGGCTTTGAAAAAAGAAATCGAGTGTCTCCAAGCAGAAAATCTGCAACTGCGGGAAGAAAATGAGAGCTTGCGAAGAAGCGTCCTTCAGATGACAGCCACAGGGCAGCTTCGTGAAAAGGCAAAAGAAGCGATTCAGCGCAAGAAGGCTGAACGAATCAAAGCGTATCAACTCAAAATGCGCGAGATTCTCAGCGAAAGTCAGGACATCACGACGAAAGAGATGATTCGTCGGCTTCAAATTAATAACAAGACATTTTATAATTTACAATTGGATGAATTCTTCAGCGACGGTGCCGGAATATGACTATGGAAAACACGAGCAAAAAACGGGGAAAAAAAACGGGCAACAAGGCGCCTTTTTTGAAACTTGTCGGCAGCGAAGGTTTTGTGCCTCAGGAAGAAGAAGAACATTTCGTGTTATGCCCGAAGGCGCTGCTTGCCGGGATGTCCCCTGAAGAAATTCAAGAGATGAAAGAAATTTACCGCGTCGCTTACGAAAAAGCGCAGAAAAAAACGCGCCGTTTCAGCGAGGAATTTTCCGATGGCGGCGGGATTTAAGATCGAAAAAATCGATATTTTCCGAAATGATTGAGACGTTTCGGAAAGCGCGTACCGTTGGTTCGACGGGAAATAACGCCTGCGGAGACAGCAAAAGCGCCTGTCTGCGAAACAGGAAGAAAATGCTCTGAAATCAAGGCATTTTCACGAACAGCGTCTTTCGTTACAAGAGTTTTCCTTGAGGGAAAACACACAAAACAAACATTTATTTTTTCTTGGAGGGTATGAGCATGGAAGCGATGAGAATGATGGATCCGAAAATGATGATGAATCCGATGGGGATGAACATGGGCATGGGAATGCCCGCCCCGCAGATGAACATGATGATGATGCCCCGCGCCATGATGAAAATGGAAAAAATGAAGGATGGCATGAAGATGATGTGCACATCCAAAGACGAAGCCGCTGTGGCGATGATGCAAAATCTGTGTACGATGCTGTCCGGCGGCATGATGAGCTGCTGCATGATGATGAACGGCATGGTCATGATGAATTGCAACATGATGATGGGCATGTGCAAAATGGAGATGATGAAAGACGGCATGATGATGATGTGGACGAGCGGCGACGCGATGATGTGCAAAATGATTCAAATGTGCTGCGATATGATGATGAGCATGATGGAATGCGGCTGCACGGCGGTCATGAGCATGAACAACACTCCCGTATGCTGCTGCTAATCTCCCATGTAAATCAAACTTCAAAAGTCTCAAAGACTTTTGAAGTTTTCTTGATTTTCATAATATGCGCATGAAAGGCATGTGGATGTTCCACATGCCTTTTTTATTGCTCGCCGCAAAGAATTTCACGCATTGATGTTCTCGCGCAGTTGCGCGAAGAATCGCCGGACTTCATCGTAATCACGGGCTTTGATGACGTGCTTCAAAAATTCGAGCCGCGACGTGACGCGCTCCAACTGCTCCAGCGTGTATTCATTGAACAGAATTTCCGCGAGCAGATGATCATCTTCCGACAGCAGCCCTTTCGCAATCGTCAAATGCCGCTTGAAGGTCGTGCCGGGAACGGTTGTATTTTTCATGCACGCCGCGAACACGAGCGTTGAGGCGAACGGCAAACTCAGCGAATACGCCGTCATCTGGTCATGCGCCTTAAAGGAAAATTCGAAAATATTAAGCTCGCGCCGGGCGAAAAATTCGCGGAAAAACTGCTTCACGTTCGGGTCAGATTCCGCAATCAAAATCGTATTTTCTTCTTTTAACTGATTGACGTTCGCAAACGTCGGCCCGAACATCGGATGCATCGAGGCGTACCGGAATTTCCCCTTTTGGTAATATTTCGGCAATTCGCCCTTGACCGACGCCACATCCACCAGCACGCAATGATCCGGCAGATACGGCGCGCAGGCGTCAAACGCCTCGATTGTCCGGCGAATGCTGACTGCGTTCAGCAGCAAATCCGGCGCGAACGGCTGCAAGGCGTCCAGCGATGACAGCGCCTGCGCGCCCGGAATGCCCGCCGCTTTCTGCGGATCAATATCGAAAAGCGCGACGCTGTTCCCCTCTTTGGCGAGTTCCCGCGCAAACCACCCGCCCATGTGTCCTGCGCCAATCACTGCGATGTTCATTGCGCTGCCACCTCCTGATAACATCCGAGAAATTTGTAAATCTTCGTATGCTGCTGAATCGCCTCCAGCACGCGCAGCGCGTTTTCATCCTCAAGGCTTGCTTCGAAATCGAGGAAAAAGTAATAATTCCCCGGATCCTCGCGGTTCGGCATGGATTCGATGCGCGACAGGTTGATTTTCGCTTCGGCGAACAGGCGCAGAATTTCGAACAATGCGCCCGCATGATGCGCCACAGAGAAAATCATCGAGCATTTCGTTCCCGCTTCTTGCAGTTTCTCCCGCGAAAGAATGAGAAAGCGCGTCCGATTTTTTTCGTGATCTTCGATCCGCTCTTTGAGAATTTCCAGATTGTAAATATCCGCGCAGAGTGCGCTGGCAATAGCCGCCGCCGCTTTCGGGCGATCCACGCTCAACATTCTGGCCGCCCCGGCGGTATCGTAAAATGGGCGCGGCTCAAGATGGTTGCGGCTCAAGAAATTGCGGCACTGCGTCAGCCCTTGCGGATGAGAATACGCCATGCGGATTTCCCGATGATCCGTCCCCGGCAAGGCTAACAGGCAATGATGAATCGGGAGTTTGATTTCGCCGATAATGTGCAAATCCGTGCCGATGAGCAGTTCGTTGACCTGCGTAATCGCGCCGCCGAGCGTGTTTTCCACCGGCACGATGCCAAGATCGAGATAGCCGCTGCTGACGTTTTCGAACACGTCGTCAAATTCGGGGCAGGGAATGTAAATTAATTCCGCATTGTAGGTTCTGGCCGCCACTTCGCTATACGCGCCGTGTTCGCCCTGAAAGCCGATCAATTTATAGCCTTTGGCCTGAATCGCCCGGCTCTCTTCAATGATTTTCGTGAAAAGATGTTCGCTGAATTCCGGCGACAGCAGCCCCAATGTGCGCGACTGCGCCACCACGCGCTCAATCACCTGCCGCTCCCGCGACGTGTCCAAAATCGCGTCGTCGCTCTTGAATTTGCGGATTTTCAGCGCAGTTTCCATGCGCGTGCGCAGCAATTTCAGCAGTTCAAAATCCAGCCGGTCAATGTCCTCTCGTAATACGCGAATATTCATAATTGTTCCATTCTCCCTTTAAAAATAGGTGTTCAACACACGCGGAATCCGCTGCTCCAACATCGCCAAATCGGCCAGCGCAATGGCGGCGGCGGCCTCGATGACGACCGGCAGCCGCAGCGCGAAACAGGCGTCGTGCCGCCCTTCGACGACTAATTTCACCGGTTCGCCGCTTGGCAAATTGATCGTATCCTGTTCCCGGCCAATGCTCGAGGTCGGCTTGACCGCCACACGAAAACGCAGCTCGTTCCCGTTCGTAATCCCGCCATTGACGCCGCCCGCATGATTCGTCGCCGTTGTTCCCGCGCCGTCCAAAATCGGATCGTTGCATTCCGAGCCGCGCATCTTGGCGGACGCGAAGCCCGCGCCGAATTCCAGCCCGCGAATGCCCGGCACGGCGAAAATACTATGCGCGATCACCGATTCCGCCGCGTCGAAAAACGGCTCGCCTAAACCGACCGGCAGGCCATTCACGCGGCATTCGATGATCGCGCCGATAGAATCCTTCTCCACGACGGCGCGTTCGACATTTTGGTCAATCTGGTCATTTCCACCGGCTTCGAGCAATTTCGCCTCGAATTGCGCCCCGCGCAGCAGCTTTTTCGCCACGACGCCCGCCGCGACGATGCCGAGCGTGATTCTGCCTGAAAAATGGCCGCTTCCGCGATAATCCTGAAAGCCGCCGTATTTGTGAAACGCCGTGAAATCCGCGTGTCCCGGTCGCGGATGATTTTTCAGATTGTCATACGCGGAAGAATCTTGCTCTTTATTTTCGAATTGAATCAGCAGCGGCGCGCCCGTTGTGGTGTCGTTGAAGACGCCGCTTTTCAGCAAGCCGATGTCATCCTCCCGGCGCGGCGTCGTCCCTTTTGTTCCCGGCCGCCGCCGCCCCAAATCCGGGGCAAAATCCTCCGGCGTCAGCGGCAGCCCCGCCGGAACGCCGTCAAGCAGAATGCCGACGCTTTTCCCGTGCGATTCGCCGAAGATACTGACGCGAAACAGTCGTCCAAATGTGTTCATGATTTCACTTCCTTGCCAACAGGTTTATTCCTAAAATTAATATCTTTCATGCTGTTTTTTTCGCGAATTCTGCGAATTCCGCAGAAACCAATTGCTCAAGGAACTGCCGCATTTCAGGGTCTTCTTCGTAAATGGTCGGAAGCTCTCGTTTGATGAGTTCAATGACTTCCGTTCTCGTCATGAGCATGCACCTCCCGTCAAACTCTCGATATCTTCGAAAAATTCCGGGTACGATTTCGCCGCGCATTCCGCGCCGCGAATCGTGACGCCGCGCGCTGACCGGAGCGCGGCCACCGCGCAGGCCATCGCAATCCGATGATCATGATGCGAATCAATCGCGCCGCCGTCAAGCGGATGTCCGAAAATTTCCATGCGGTCGGCAAATAAATCAATCTTGCCGCCGATATTCGAGAACTCCTGACGCAACGCCAAGCCGCGATCACTTTCTTTCACGGCGAGCCGCTGCGCCCCGTGAATGACCGATTTCCCGTCGCAGCAGACGGCAAGCGCCACTAACGGCGGAAACAAATCAGGGCAGTTCGTCGCGTCAAATTCAAATCCGGCGAGGCGGCTGCGGCTCGCGGTGACGGCATCTCCGGCAATTTCGACCTCCGCGCCAGCGCGGCGCAGCGCGTCTAAAATCGCGGCATCAGCTTGCAGCGAATCCTGCTGAAGATTGTTGACCGTCACGCGTCCGGCAAGTGCCCCGGCGACCAGCGGAAACGCCGCGCCCGACCAATCCCCTTCGACCTGATGCGTTCCGGCCTGATATGTCTGATTTCCGGGAATAACGAACCGCTCAAAATTTTCGTTGATGACACGAACGCCGAATTTTCCCAGCAGGTTCAGCGTCATCGCAATATACGGTTTGCTGGTTAAATTCGCGACAAGAATCTCAGAATCGCCGTCGCAGAGCGGCAGCGCCATCAGCAGGCCGGTCAAGAATTGCGACGTGATTGAGCCGTCAATCGCCGTTTTCCCTGCGCGAAGCGGCCCTTGCACGGTCAATGGCGGCAGGCCGTTCGCCGTGACGCAGGCGACGCCGAGGGCGCGGAGCGGCTGCTCAAGCATCGCAAGCGGGCGCGTCAGCAGCGAGCCGCGCCCGGTCAGCGTCACCGGCTGCGCGGAACGGGCGGCAATCGAGGGAAACATGCGGATGCAGAGGCCGGATTCGCCGCAATCGAGGCGCGTTCCGGGCTGCCGCGCCGACGGCGCAAGCGTCACTCGTTCGGGCGCGCGCGTCACGTCCGCGCCAAGCGTTTCGACGATATGCAGCGCGGCTAGCGCGTCGTCGCAATACGACGGCCGCAACAGTTCGCAGGCCGCGCCGGTCAAATACGCGGCGGCGACGGCTCGCAGCATGTCGCTTTTTGAGGATGGCGCGGTGATTACGCCGTCAATGGCTGCCGGCCGGATAAATTTCTCCATAAATTTTCCTTGCAAGGGTTGGCGCGCTCAGAGTGTCGTTCATGACCATCAGGTCTGCGGTTTGGGCGTAAAGCGGGATGCGCCGCGCCAGTAATTCGTTCGCCTTCGCCTCAACATCGTCCACGTCGAACAGGGGGCGCGTCCCTTTTTCCACGCGCTTGATCAAAGTCGCCACGTCCGTCCAGAGCCAGACGACGGTGGAATTTGCCTTGAGGCGGCGACGGTTTTCTTCATTGAGAATCGCGCCGCCGCCGCAGGAAACGATCTTGCCGGACGAAAAATCGATCTCGGCGAAGACTTCGCGTTCAAGCTCGCGGAAGCGCGCTTCGCCGTACTGCCGGAAAATATCGGGAATGCTCTGCCCAGCTTTCTGCTCAATCAGCGTATCCGCGTCCACGAACGCTTTGCCGGTCAATTCCGCTAACGCCTTGCCGACGGTGGTTTTGCCCGTTCCCATAAAGCCGATCAGCGACACAGATTGCGCGTTAAGCTTGCTGGATGGTGTTGCGATTGATTGGCGCAGGGCCTCGCGCATTTCCCGTTCTGGCGACGCGCCAAGGAGATGCGCGAACGCCGGGACGGCCTGATGCACAAGCCAATTCAGGCCGGAAATGACGCGGCATCCAACGGCGGCGGCATCTTGCAGCAGCAGCGAATCGGCGGCGTAATTGGCGTCGAAAACGGCCAAACGCTCATGCAGCCATTCCGGCTTGATAACGCGCTTATTCGCCGGAATGCAGGCAATCAAAATATCCGCGTCGCGCAATTCGACTTGACTGCGGCTGGCATACGCGGCGCGGCAGCCCAACTGTTCGGCGGTTTTCACCGCGTTTTCATACGTGCGGTTCAGAATCACGACTTCCCGCGCTCCGGCGTTCATAACGCCGTAAATGGCGGCGCGAGCGGCTCCGCCTGCGCCCAGCATCACGATCTTTTTCCCGCGCGGGTCAACGCCGCCTTCTCGCAGCGACGCGACCGCGCCGAAGTGATCCGTATTCCAGCCAATCAGCCTGCCGCCGTCATTTTTGATGGTGTTGACCGCCTCAAGGCGCGTGACGCTCTCGTCGGCCTCGTCAAGAGCGGCAAGCAAGTCATGCTTGAACGGCGTCGTGACGTTGCATCCAGCGAGCGGCAGGGCGCGGAGAATTTTCGCGGCCTGCTCCGCCTCAAGCGGATTAATGCGGAAATAATGCGCGTCAAGACCGAGCGCCTGAAACGCGGCATTCCACAACTGCGGGCTGCGGCTGTGCAGCACGGGATTTCCGAACACGGCAAACAGTTTCATGGGACAGGCGGCGGCCCGCCTCGCAGAACGGGGCCGCCGATTATTTACAAATAATGGTTTATTATGAACTGAGACACTGCTGGAGTGCGAAATCTTGATTTCGCGGTCAAATCAAGATTTGACGCTCCTGACACATCAGTTCATCTTAGACCACGATCTATTTACAGATGATTGATGCGATTGATAATATCCTCGATGTCGTCTTTGAAAAGCTGCCCCGGCGCGGTGGCTTTGTCCGCCGCATACGACGCAAACGTGAAAACGCTGCCGATAAGCGGCGACACGACGCGCGAAATTTTCCCCTGTTCGCCCATGCCCACGACGATCATCGGCTTATCCGTATCGAGCAGGCCGAGCAAGCGGGCGTTATCGCGGGCGGAATGCACCATGCAGGCGATTTTGATGATGTCGGGACTGAATTCCCCGCACCAGTGCAAAAGATGCTCAAGTTCGGCGCGTTCCGGCGTTTTTTCGAAATCGTGATAGGAGATGATGATCTTCGTTCCCCGCGATTTGGCGGCCTGAATCAGGGCATCTTTAAAGGCGTCGTTCGCGTCAACTTCCACGTCAACATAGGCCGCTCCGTTGTTAATCGCCTGAACCAGCAGGGCGCGGCGCTCGTCGTCAGTGAATTTTCCGGCGCGGCACGTGGCGACTAAATTGGCGTTCGCGGCAAAAATCGCGGCGACCTGCTCGTGCGACAATTCAAGCAAATCCAGCCGAATTTCCGCGAACGGCAACGTCTGAACGGCGCGCAAACATTCTTCATACGTTAAACTTCCCAGCGCAATGCAAATCATACGTGCGAATTCCTCCAGAGAATCAGAGCGTTTCAACCACCTGTTCGAGTTCGTTCAAACTGACATCTTCGATGACGGCGCGGCCAATCGCCTCTAACAGGACGAATTTGACGCGGTCGCCATATCGTTTTTTATCTTTTTTCAGCGCGTCCTTGACGGCGGATTTCTCGGCGGCAATCGCTGTCGGCAGCGCGTAGGCGCGCAAGACCGCAATCAGCCTGTTGACATCCGCTTCCGAAAGGAGGCCGCGCTGCCGCGAAATTCGGGCGGCGACGGTCATGCCGATGGCGATGGATTCGCCGTGCGGCAGGCCGAGCGTTTTTTCGATGGCGTGGCCGAACGTGTGGCCGAAATTCAGCTTGCGCCGCTCGCCATGCTCCTTTTCGTCGGCGTTGACAATCGTGGATTTAATTATCACGGAATCCCTGACGACTCGCTCAACCGCGTCCGGCTCAAGGGCGCGAATCCGGGCGGATTCCGCCTCCATGAAGGCAAACAGCGCGGCGTCGGCAATCGCGCCATGCTTCACCGCTTCCGCGAAGCCGCAGCCGAGCGTTCTGGCCGGAAGCGTTTTCAATAAACTGACATCGAGCAGCACGAATTCCGGCTGCGTGAACGTGCCGATCAGATTTTTGTATCCCTGAAAGTTGATGCCGTTTTTGCCGCCGACGCTGGCATCCACCTGCGCCAAAAGCGTTGTCGGAACAAAGCCGAAACTGACGCCGCGCAGGTACGTCGAGGCCGCAAATCCGGCAATATCCGAGACGATGCCGCCGCCGATGGCGACGACGCAGGACGAGCGATCCAATCCGGCGTCTAAAAAACGCTGATACAGGCGTTCGACGGTCTGCATGGTTTTTATCCCCTCGCCTGTGCCGATGACCGCGACTTCTGCGCGGGGAAAGCGGTCACGATAGAGCGGATAGACCTGCTCATCCGTGACGATGACGCAGTGGCGGCCTGCCAGATAGTCCGGCACATCGCGCAGCGACGCGCCGAACGCCAAACGGCTTTTCCCGCTTGCTCCTTGAATGGTGTAGGTTGTCATGATGCCGCCTCACGCAAGATGTTCGGTCATGTAGGCTTTCAGTTGTAGCACCTGCGCGGCTAATTTCTCGAACTGCTCCGGCCGGAGCGCCTGATCTTTGTCGCTCAGCGCGACTTCCGGGTTATTATGCACTTCAATCGCCAGCCCGTCCGCGCCGGACACGACCGCCGCGAGGCTCATCGGCAGAATCAGGCTGACGCGCCCCGTGCCGTGCGTCGGGTCAACAATGATCGGCAGATGCGTCAATTCTTTAATCGCCGGAACCGCGCTCAAATCGAGCGTGTTGCGCGTATAGGTTTCAAACGTGCGGATACCGCGCTCGCACAGAATGACGTTCGGATTGCCTTCATTTAAAATATATTCCGCGCAGTTCAGCCATTCGTCCAGCGTCGAATACATGCCGCGTTTCAGCACGACCGGCTTTTTGGTTTTGCCGACCTCTTTAAGCAGGGAAAAGTTCTGCATGTTGCGCGCGCCGATTTGCAGCACATCCACATATTCGCAGACCCATGACACGTCTCGCGTGTCCAGCACTTCCGTAATGACTGGCAAGCCGACTTCCCGCCCTGTTTTTTCAAGGATTTTCAAGCCTTTCAGCCCCAAGCCCTGAAACGCATAGGGCGACGTGCGCGGCTTGAATGCGCCGCCGCGCAGCATGTTCGCTCCGGCGGCTTTGACGGCCTTTGCCGTGATCATCATCTGCTCTTCGTTTTCGACGCTGCACGGCCCGGCTTCCAATAAGAAATCTTCCCCGATTTTGAGATTCCCGACTTCGATGATCGTCCTCTGCTTCGTCTCCCGTGAAGCGAGTTTAATATTCTTCATGCGTCCCTAAAGAGTCCGGCGCTTGCCCCGCCCGCATCGCGCCGATTTCAGGCGCAACGCCCAGCGAAACGAACGCAGGCATCATTCCCTTTCATCAACCCGCGTGTTTGTCTGCCGCCCGGCGGATGTTGAAATTCTGCCGAGCCTTGCCCTCTTTCATCCTTTTCAAAAGTAGTGGTTGCTATACGAATTCCGCAATCAGGTGTCAAGCGAAAAGTTTTCGCGGGCAAACATATCTTTCTTCATAAGAAAGGCTACTTTTTTCTTGACGCCTACCTCTGAATTTTTATGATGTTCAAACGGGAGACGGAACGAAACTTTTGAGGGCAGCCGCTTGTTTTAGGGAAGAAATCATGCGTCGGGACGGCGAGAAACAGAAAATAGGGGCGAAACAGCGTGGAATCGCAAGCGCGCATGAAGCGTGATGTGTACCTGTGGAAACGGGTACACTTTTTTTTTGCCTTCCCCTCTTGACGCGGCGGCGCATGATGCCCATTATTAACGCAGATGACGCGCGACGCATGACATGCGAGTCACGCGCCACACCAGAGAGGGATGCTTTGTGAATACGACATTAGCCTCGCTTATCGCCTTGCAGCAGATTGATAAAGTCATTTTTGAGATGCGCCAGAAAATCGAACGCGTTCCCAAAGCCATTACGGAACTGGACGGCTTGCTGGTGGAAAGTCAGGAAAAGGCGGCGACTCTCCGCGCCAGCATTGACGATCAGGAGCGGACGCGCCGGAGCAAAGAAGCGGAAATCGAAAAAAACACGGAACTGATGAAGAAATATCAGGGGCAATTGCTACAAGTGAAAACGAATAAGGAATATTCCGCGCTGCTGGCTGAAATTAACGGATTAAAAAGCAAAAATACGCTGATTGAAGATGATATTATTGAACTGATGGAAAGCATAGATCGCGCGAAAAAAGCCGTCAAACAGGCGCAAGATGAGTTGGCGCGCAACAAAGCCCGCGTGGAGGAAAACACGCTGAAACTTCGTGAAGAGCAGCAGGCATGGCAGCGTGAGCTTGAGCAGGAAGAACAGACGCGGGCAAAGCAGATGGAAGGGATTCAGAGCGGCGTTCTGCGCGAATACAGCCGCTTATTGCAGATGCGCAACGGCATGGCGGTCGCGGCGGTCGGGGAACAGGGCATCTGCATGGGCTGCCGCGTCTCGCTGACGCCGCAGATGTTTTCCGAAGTAAGGGGCGGCAACGTGCTGTTGCGCTGCCCGATTTGCTTCCGGTTTTTGTACCCCGAACATGCCGCTCATGCGACGGAAGAGGCGTGATGGCCTATGATTATTCGATTGTTAGCGTTATTAGCCTTGCTTTGGAGCGGAAGGCACGTCGTGAAACAGGTCGCTTCCGCCTTGCATCCGAATCAGCAGAACGACGCGGACGCTTCGAAGCCGCCTGATGTCGGGGATGACATGGTGAAAGACCCGATTTGTTTGACGTACATTCCGAAATCGCTTGCGCGTCATGCGCGCCATGATGGGCAGGATTATTATTTTTGCAGCGATGAATGCGCTGGAAAATTCGCCGAACAGCATTTGTCATCGCCAGCATCGTAACGCCTCATGCTCTATCGGTTTATTCGGGCAATTGCCAGAACGTTGTTTATGTTCTATTTTCGATTTGAAGCGACCGGCTTGGAACATTTTCCTCGCGAAGGCGGCTGCATCGTCGTCGCCAATCATGCGAGCTTTTTAGATCCGCTGTTAGTGTGCGTCGCCGCGCCGCGCGTTATTCATTACATTACCTACGCTTATTTTTATTATCACGCGGCGATTCATTGGGCATGCAAACGGACGCATTGTATTCCGATTAAGCGCGAGGGGAATGACGTTTCCGCCTTGAAACAGGCGTTGCGCTTGCTGCATGCAGGCGAAATCATTGGCATTTTCCCTGAAGGCGCGCGCTCGCAAAGCGGCAAGCTAATGGCGGGTGAACCCGGCGTCGCGCTCATCGCGTTGAAAGCGGGCGCGCCAATCGTGCCAATCGGCATTTCTGGCGCGTATAAGGCGTTTCCAAAAGGCGCGCATTTTCCGAAACCGGTCAAAATTCGGCTGACGGTCGGCCAGCCGTTTCGTCTTGATGAGCAGTTCGGTGCCGGGAAGAAACTGACCGAAGAGACGCAGCGGCAAGCGGTGCGGCTGATTATGTCGAAAATTGCCGCCGTCTGCGGAGAAGCCGTTGCGCCTCTTCCCGAAGCGCCGGACGCGCAAGCGGTTTCCTTGAACGCGGGCAGCGTGGATTCTGGCGATTGACGGGCATTTCCTGCGCGTCCGGCGTTCACGGAAACAGGGAGAAAAAAAATCTTTTCAAGAATGTCTATTATCTTGAAAATTTTTCTTTACTAATTTCAAATATTTATGATAGAGATGTGTAAAACTTTTTGGGGTTGCGCGTCTATGATGTAATAGGCGTTATCTTTCAAAAAATGATGGTGCGTTGCGGTAAGAACGATATATTCACTTCAATGGATTGACAGGGTAGAAATATTATGCAAACAAAGAATCTGCTAATCGTTGATGATTCGCGAATGGTGCGGAAGATTATTTCAGTGAACTTGAAGGGAGAGAAGCATCTGAAGATTTATGAAGCCTCAAGCGGATTGGAAGGGCTTGATAAACTGATGGACGCCCCGATTGACTTGATTTTCACGGACATCAACATGCCCAATATGGACGGCTTGGAGTTTATCAAACGCTGCAAAGAAGACGCGATGTTCAAAGAGATTCCGATTATTGTTATTTCTACCGAAGACGGCGTGGAAGACCGGAAACGGGCAATGGAACTCGGCGCGGCGGGCTTTGTCAGTAAACCGCTTGAGAAAGACAGCATTTTGAACATTATCGCTTCGACGCTTCACTTGGAATAGCCGCCCCCCGCACACGGGAAGGCGCCCGCAGATCAACGCGGCTGAGATCGCCGCAAGAGGGCTTTGAACGCTGAATTTGCTAACGACGCATTCATATTTTACGGCACCGGGAGAGTGAGTTATGACCTTTGATTTAGAGAAATATGAAGATGCTATCATGTCGCAGGATGACGCCCAGCGAGTCAAGGCCGGGCTTGAGCTTGCCGAAATCGTTCCCCAACTGGAGCGAGAAACGCTTGAGCGATTCAGCCAGCAAATTGTTGATCTGCTGTTGAAATCCCTTCACAAAACCGATTGGGAATTCCGCAATCTCATTTCAAACGCCTTGCTGCTGCTTGGCAAACAGGATTTTGTCGCCAAAAGCACCTGGTTCTGGAAGAAACTCATTTCCACCTATACCGACGTGGACGCCGGGTTGCGCTCGTCGGCGATGGATTTGCTGAAAGAACTCGGACGAAGCGAGTTCAGCCTTGAAATTCTTGAGCCGCTGATTGAGGGGCTGCGCCATCACGATAAGGACATGCGCATCTTGAGCGCGAATACATTGGGGCAGATCCGCGCCAAAGAAGTGCTGCCAATGCTCCTGAACGCCCTGCAAGACGAGAACGCGAACGTGGTGTACAGCGTCGCGGAATGCTTGGGCGATATTGGCGACGCCCGTGCCGTGCCGGCGCTGATGAAATTGCTCATCGAGCATACGGATGAATGGGTGCATGTCGCCACGCTGGAAGCCTTAGGAAAAATCGGCGACCAGCGCGTGGTGGATTTACTGCTTTCGCTCGTCAAAAAAGAAGTCGTGGTTGACCCGCTCATCACCGCGTTGGGCGAATTGGGCGACAGCCGCGCCATGCCGATGCTGGCGGTGTATTTGAAAGAACAAGACCGGGAAACGCGGGAATTAGCCGTGAAAGCCCTTGTCACGATTTGGGAAGAAGTTGATTCGATTGCGAACATTACCGGCGTCCGCTATGAACTCGACGAAACGCGGAAACTGTTGCAACACGCGCTCACCCCGAACATCAAAAACGCGCTGCTGCAAGACGTGCAAGATGAATCGCTCTCCGAAGAAATCCGCGAAGGCTGTGCCGTGTTGTTGGGCTGCGTCGGTTTTGAAAAAGCCCTTGTTCCGATCATTCGCCTGTTAGAAAAATATCCGCTTTCCAAAACGCTGCTCTACGCTATCGGGCAATATCATAAACGAGCGTTCCCGCATCTGATGAAAATGACGCAGCATCCTAATGATCTTGTCAGGCAATCGGTCGGCGTGTATATCGGGCATCTCGTGCAAGACATCGAAGGCCATGATTCCCAGATTGAGCGTGCGCTGCTGCAACTGCTTGAAGACGCCAACCCCGTCTTAAATCTGATCGCCCTCGATGCGTTAGCCGTTTTCAAAAGCCCGACCACGATTCTCCCCTGTTTGAACCGTTTGAAAGCGTTTCCCGAAGAACTCGGCGAGCGCGTCACGGAACTGTTGTCAACGTTCCCGAAACGGAGCTTGTTCAACGTGGCGCAGGCGAATTTTGACGAAAAGGAGGAAAAAGCGCTGCCGTATATGCTGAAATTGTTAGGCCATGCCGGTGAGCATGTCGAGACGTTTAAAAAGTTTTTCAAACATGCCAATCCGCAGGTGCAGGAAGCCAGCATTTTGGCAGTCGGCTACACTGGAAACACTAAAGGCATTCCGATGCTGCTCCCATTTATCATGAGCCGCCAGAACAGCCTCGCGCGGTGCGCTGCCGCGCAAAGTCTGCGGCGGCTGATTGGGGCGTCCGGCGAAAATTTGCCGTCGCCGCGCAACGTGTTTGATGCCCTGTTCGTCATGCTCAATACCTACCGCAACGAAGAAGAGTTGGCGGTCGTCGCTGACGCGGTCAGCGCGTTGTGTCAATATCAATATCCTGAAATTACGGACGTGAATCGCGCCGTCGTGCGCGGCCGCTTTTTGGATTTGGTGCCGCTCGTTTCGAATGACGCGAAAGTCGAATTGCTGCAAGCGCTTCGCCAACTGATTGACATGTCTTCGTATGAGGTTGTCCGTGAATTCCGCAAACTCAATACGCATGAGTTGCAAGAAATGGTTGCGTCGTTATACAGCCATTTCCCCGTGCCGCGCGACCTGCGCGTGATTGCCGATGTCGCCGACATGATCAGCCATGCGGAATACGCCTTCCGCAAGTTCTGGATTTTGACCGCTGGGAGGTTGCGGGCGTCGGAATTGATTGACATGATCGTGCCGTTGTTAGCGGATTCGGATTTCCGCGCCGAAGCGTTCGAGGCGTTGATTGCGATGGGGCAAGACGTGCTGCCGCGTTTAGGCGCATGGCTGCAACATGACGATCCGCGCATTCAACGGATGACGGCATTAGTTTTATCAAGAATTTCGCAGGATAATATTGACAAATTTTGTAAAGTGAGCGTAAAATTGAAACGCAAGAAATAAGGGGCGTTGCAGGGTGTTGAAACATTGTGGATGCAGCATTTTTTCAGGGAGGAATACGTATGAAACGCGCGTATAAATTTTGTCTGGCAGTCGGTGTGTGCGGTATGCTGCTCGCGCTCGTGAACAGCAGCGCAGGCGCCCAGCAGCGCGCAGAGCGCCCAGTTCAGGCGCAGGCGCCGCAGATTGTCGAGCCGCCGAGCGCAACGGGCTTAGAAGTGAAACTCTGGACGGATAAAGGCGACCAGACGCCGACCTATTTTGTCGGGGAACGGATTTACATCTCGTTTACAGTCACGAAAGATTCGTATCTCGTGCTGTATGATATTGACAGCACCGGCAATGTTAATATCCTGTTTCCCAACCCATATCACCCGGATAATTTAGTCCGCAAAGGCCGAGTCTATACGATTCCGGGAGATAATTACAAACATGATTTGTTTATCAAGGGTCCGACGGGCGAGGAAATTTTGTTTGTGGTGGCGTCGAGTTATGCGTATTATCATTGGCAATACGGCCAATATCCGCCGCAAATCTGGTCAGATGAGTGGGGTTCTCCCGCCACATGGGGACATCCCATCACGCCGGATTATTCGGTTGCGTCGCGGCGCTTCCAGCAGCGTTTGCAGTTCAGTCAAGACGATAACATGGCAGAAAAAACGGTGAAGTACATCAAACATCAGACGGATGAAGTCGTGAAAGCGTATCCGTCCACATACGCCCGTTGCAAATTCTTCGTCACAATCCCGCCGTATTGAGCCATGCAAAAAATAAAAACGACGTTTCTTCAAGAAACGTCGTTTTTTATTCCAACCATCCTAATAGAAACGAAAACGCTTCCGCGCGGGATGCGACTTTTCAATAATCTTCATCAAATCTGACACGCGGCGGTTCTCTGTCTGAAACGGATTTTCGCACATAATCCGCACATCCAGCAGATTCCCGACGCGAATGTAGCTCCAATCCAAATTGTAATGGATTTTTTTTTCCTTCGCTAATTTGATAAATTCCCCGCGAATTTTCGCCCTGGTATCCTGCGGCGGATTTTCAATCGCATCTTGAATCTGCTGGTCGGTCAAGACGCGATCCACCATGTCGTTCCGCTCTAAAATGTAATATAACCCCTTTTCCGCGCGGATGTCGTGGTATTGCAAATCAAGCATCAGCAGGTTGTCATTCATGTTGTCCCACGCCAGGCCATGCTTGCGCATGTAATCTTCCAGCAGCTTGTATTTGATCACCCAATCCACTTCACGATCCAGCAGAAGTGGGTCTTTTTCCAGCGTCGCCAGCACATAGCCCCATTTATGAATAATGTCAATTTCCATCGGGTTCAATGTCCGGGTCTGCATGTATTTTAACGCCAATTCAAAATATTCTTTTTGAATTTCCAACGCGCTGAATTTTTTGCCGTTATCAAGCTTGATTTTCCTCGTGCAGGTGAGGTCGTCGGAAATTTCTTTCACCGCTTTCACCGGATTGCGCAGCGAAAAATCTTTGTTCACGAACCCATCTTCAATCATCCGCAGCACGATGGCCGCCGTGCCGACTTTCAGGTAATTGCAGTATTCCGACATGTTGGAATCACCGACAATCACGTGCAGCCGCCGGTAATTTTCTTCGTCGGCGTGCGGCTCGTCGCGGGTGTTGATGATGCTGCGGTCATTCGTGGTCGTGCCGGAAATTTTCTGGCAAATGTAATTCGCCCGCTGCGACATCGTGTAATAGCCGCTATGCCGCTTTTCCTGCACGATTTTCCCCGCGCCGGAAAAAATCTGGCGCGTGACGAGAAACGGAATCAGTTGCTCGGCCAAATAGTAAAAATTCGCGTTGCGGTCAACGAGAAAATTTTCGTGGCAGCCGTAAGAATTTCCGATAAAATCGGTGTTGTTTTTATAAATATTCAACGTGCCAAGCACGCCTTCGCGCTGCAATTTATATTCGGCGTGTTGGCGCAGCGTTTCGAGAATGCGATCTCCGGCTTTTTCATAGCGCAGCACGTCAAGCGGATTCGTGCATTCCGGCGTGGCGTATTCCGGGTGATAGCCGGTATCTTGATAGAATCGAGCGCCATTTTCGAGAAACACATTCAAAAACCCCTCCGTCATGACCAATTGCTCGAACAAATACCGAACAATTTTCTCGACCGGATGCGTTTTGCGTCCCTGCGAAGCGAATATGATGCCGTATTCGATTTCTATGCCGAAAATGCGCTTCTCCATTTATGCCTGCTCCAAAAGCTGCCGCAGCTCGGGCGCGAGAAGCCGCCGGAATTTTCGCCCTTCGATATGCCGGTCTAAAATGGCCACTTCCAGATGCTCCGGCTTAATCGTTTTATTGTCGTTCGTCTTCTCAAGCGCGCGTTTGCACAACGCTAACGCCTCGCGCAAGGATACGCCGTCTTTGTACTGTTCTTTGAGAAAGCTGTTGACGATCTCGGCGTGGCCGCCGATGACGGCGTATTGATGATAATCGCTGATGCTGCCGTCAAATAAAATATGATACATCGAGTTGCGTTCCGGCGTGTCGCCGACTTCCACGACGAGAATTTCAACTTCAAGCGGCTTGATTTCCCGCGTGAAAATCGTACCAATCACCTGCGAATAGGCGTTTGCCAGCGATTTGCCGGTCACGTCTTCGCGGCTGTACGTGTAGCCTTTGATGTCCGCGTAGCGGATGCCCGATTTTCGCAGATTTTCGAATTCGCTGTATTTGCCGACGCCCGCAAACGCAAGACGGTCATAAATTTCCGAAATCTTGCTGAGCGACGAGCTTGGATTTTCCGCCGCAATCATGATGCCGTCCGCATATTCCAACGCCGCAAGCGACCGCCCTTTGGCAATCCCTTTGCGGGCATATTCGGCTTTATCCTGCATCATCTGCTCCGGCGACACATAATAAGGCATTGGCATGGCGCGTCTGGCTCCTTTGTATCAGCAGGTTCACGCAAACGGCGCAAAAAACGCCAACGTCAATTCTTTTGACGATTGCGACCATTGCGTCGTTTGCGTTTATTCTGATGTTGACGGATATTTTTGTTCGAGGAACGTTTTACATTCGGCTTCAACGCGGGCGGCGGGAATATCGCGGACGCCTTCGCGGGTCACGATTTTGAGGCTCGGATAAATCTGATGCAACACATCCGGGCCGCCGGTGGCCGCATCTTCTTCCGCCGCGTCATAGAGAGCTTCAAGGGCGAGGCGCACCGCGCCGTCTTCATCGAGCGGACGGCGATAGAGCTTTTTAAT
The DNA here is from genome assembly GCA_964498135.1 of uncultured Candidatus Moduliflexus sp. Classification (GTDB taxonomy): domain Bacteria; phylum Moduliflexota; class Moduliflexia; order Moduliflexales; family Moduliflexaceae; genus Moduliflexus. The sequence goes on along the minus strand of CAZCGG010000032.1, from coordinate 8,999 downwards.
CGTGTTGCGGGCGTCTTTTCCGCCGGAACCGGTGGCGTAATGCTCATCTTCCTCATATATGCCGCCCACTACGTCATATTTGAAAATGCGACCGCGCTGCTGTTGAAAATCATAGCCGACGAAAATCGGCACGACGACAAGGCCGTGCAGCGCGGCGGACAAGTTGTGGCGAATCATGTGCGCAAGTTTGTTTGCCTTGCCTTCCAGCACCAACTGTTCCCCTTCGATTTTTTCGTAGTGTTCCAATTCCGTGCGGAAGAGTTTCGCCATGTCAATGCACAATCCGGCGACCCCCGCGACGGCCATCGCGGAATATTGATCCGTTTTATAGACTTTTTCAATCCGCCGCGACGCAATCCGATGGCCTTCGACAGCCCGCCGGTCGCCGCCGATCATCACGCCGTCGTCATAGCAAATCGCTAAAATCGTCGTCCCCATCGGCAGGGACGCCTGCACGTTCTGCTCATTCGACGGCAGCGGCGACACGTTCGGCAGCAGATGGGCAAAGTCCGTTTGCAGCATGTCGAGAAAGCTGGAGCCTTGATACGTCGTATTGATCAGCACGTTATTCCCCTCCCCGCTGCACGTAGCTTTTGATGAATTCTTCGGCATTTTCTTCCAAAACGCCGTCAATTTCGTCCATGATTTTATCCAAATCTTTTTTCAACTTTTCCCCTTTTTCCGACACCGCGCTTTTCTTCGGCGTCTGCGGGACTTTCTGCGGCGCGTCGGTCTTCGATTTGTCCGCGTGTTTTTCGCTGGTTTCCTGTTCGGCGGCCATGCGCGGCATATCGCTCCAAGGCGCGCGCTGTAAATCAACAATCTGCGGCATAATTCCTCGTCTGTTCATGCAAATCTGACAAATTTCGGCAACCTGTCAGGTTGTGATGTCTGCGTATCGTTATGATTGGGAATTCGTACCAATTTGCTTAATTCACAAGATTTGTCAATAATTCTTCCACTGTCCCCGATTTTTCCAGTAATTCCTGCACATGCCGCAGCGTGCCTTTCGCGGGTTCTGGCATCAACACGCGCTTGACCGCGCCGTTGCCGGTTTCGAAGGAAATCGCGCCCCATGTGACGCCGTAAATATTGCCGCGATACCGTTGCAGGCACTTCCCGCGAAAATACGCCCGCGTATCCGGCGGCGGCTGCGTGATTGCCCGTTGAATCTCGTCATCCGTCACCAGCCGCTCGATGCTGCCTTGCCGTTCCAGCAGATAATACAGGCTTTTCTCCGGGCGGATGTCGTGATATTGCAAATCCACCATCTGCAAACGCGGATCATCCCAGCCGCAACGATGTTTTTCGCGATAATTTTCCAGCACGTATTTCTTGATTACCCAATCCAATTGTTGGCGCAATTCGCTTGAATCGCGGCGCAGGCACTCAAGAACATGCTCCCATTTTTGCAGCAGGTCTTCCATCAGCGCATGTTTCGGCTGCGCGGCGGCAGACTTCCGCGCCGCCTCCCAAAATTCCTGCTGAATCTCCACCGCCGTCATCATTTTCCCGTTTTTCAGCAGCAGATGGGCAGAGCAACGCACATCCCGCGACACCTGCTGCATCGCCGCGACCGGATTCTGCAACACGAGATGCGGCGGAAATGCCTCATCTTCAATCAAACTTAAGGCCATCGCCGTCGCGCCGACTTTCAAATAGGTCGAATATTCGGACATGTTCACGTCGCCGGTAATGACGTGCAGGCGGCGATAGGTGTTCGGATTGGCGTGCGGCTCGTCGCGGGTGTTGATAATCGGGCGTTTCACCATCGTGTCAAGGCCGATTTCCGTCTCGAAAAAATCGGCGCGTTGCGAAATCTGAAATGGCGTCTGCCGCGTCCCGTTTTCCGCCCCGACTTTTCCCGCGCCGGTGAAAATCTGGCGCGTCACGAGAAACGTGGTGAACTGCTCGGCCAGCCGCTCGAACGGCACGCTCCGGTCAACGAGATAATTCTCATGATAGCCGTAACTGTTGCCTTTATAATCGCTGTTGTTTTTGTAAATCAACATTTGCTGATCGCTCGGCAGCAGCGTATTGGCCGTCAGCATGCTCTGATGCAGAATGCGCTCTCCGGCCTTCTCGTAAATCACGAGGTCTTTGGCGTTCGTGCATTCCGGCGTCGAATATTCAGGGTGCGCGTGATCAACATAGAATCGCGCCCCGTTGTCAAGAATTTTGTTGATGGTCGAATTTTCCTGACCGCGCGGCGCGTCAACTTTCCGATCCACCTTGAAGCCGCGCGCGTCCACGAACGGGCATTCTTCCTCGTAATCCCAGATCATCCGCACATTCTGCCCGCCGCAGCTATTCACGATGAGAATCGAGTGCGCAATCGGATCGAATTTCGCGCTGTTTTTGACTAAAATGCCGTATTCTGTTTCCGTGCCGCAAATTTTCGGAATCGCCATAATCCATCCGTTTAGAGATATTGGCCTGCGGTAATTGTCTCGATGGCCTTGTCTTCGCCGTTTTCGGAATCTTTCAGCACGCGGACGTTCACGATCCGGTCGCCTTTGCGTCCGGCGATTTTCGCCCAATCATCGGGATTCGTGGTATTCGGCAGCTCTTCATTTTCCTTGAACTCGTCGCGCACGGCGGCGAAGAAATCCTCGCGTTTCAAGCCCGCGCCCGGCTGCGTCAGCGAGCGTTTCAGCGCGTATTTTTTCGCCCGCCGAACGACATGCTCAATCATCGCGCCGCTGACGAAATCTTTGAAATAATAAATCTCTTTGCTTCCCTTCGCATAGGTCACTTCGAGGAATTTTTTCTCGTCGTCGGTGGCGTACATTTCGACAATGGTTTGTTCAATCATGCGCTGCGCCGCCGCGCCGCTGTCGCCGCCGCGCGCCGCGAGTTCGTCCGCGTCAAAGGGCAGATCCGGCGTCAGATATTTGGCGAAAATCTGTTTCGCCGACGCCTGATCCGGCCGGTCAATTTTAATTTTGACATCGAGCCGCCCTGGCCGCAGCACCGCCGGGTCAATCAAATCCTGCCGGTTGCTCGCGCCGATGATAATGACGTTTTTCAGGGCTTCCACGCCGTCAATTTCCGACAAAAACTGCGCCACGACGGTCGCTTCCATGTCGGATGAAATCCCTGAGCCGCGCAGCCGCAGCAGCGCGTCCATTTCGTCGAAGAAAATCACGACCGGCGTTTCGTCCGATGCGATTTCTTTCGCGCGGGCAAAGACCTGCCGCAGTTTGTGTTCCGTCTCGCCGACGTATTTATTCAGCAATTCCGGCCCTTTCACGTTTAGAAAATAGCTTTTCGCCGCCGCGCCGGTTTTTTCCTGCATTTTTCGGGCTAAACTGTTGGCAATCGCCTTCGCAATCATCGTTTTGCCGCAGCCCGGCGGGCCGTACAGCAAGACGCCTTTCGGCGGCGTCAACTTATACGCGCGGAATTCATCGGGATACAGGTACGGCAATTCGATGGCGTCGCGGATTTGCTCGATTTGCGCGTCTAATCCGCCGATCTGCTCGTAGGTGATGTCCGGCACTTCCTCCAGCAGTAATTCTTCGACATGCGTTTTCGGCAATTTTTCCACCGCATAATTGGCGCGAACATTCACAAGCAAGTTATCGCCCGGCGACAATTTTTCCCGCTGCAATTCTTCGATCAGGCCGATGACTTTTTCTTCATCGGCGCGGCCGCTTACAATCGCCCGGTCATCGCCGAGCATCTGCTTCATCTGCACGACTTCCCCTTTGCTTTCCTGCTCCGCCGTGCCGATAATGTTCAGCGATTCGTTCAAAATCACCTGCTGCCCGACGATGAACCGTTCGATTTCGACGCCCGGCCGCATGTTGACGCGCAGCCGCCGCCCGTCGCTTTCGATGTCCAGCGTGCGGTCTTCATTGACGCAGAGAAACGTGCCGTAGCTGTTCGGCGGCGCGCACAGGCTGTCAATTTCTTCCTGCTTCTCCCGAATCAGCGTCTTTAATTCCTGAAGCTTGGCGGCCAACCGCTCGTTCCGGCGGCGCGACTCGGTTTGCTGCTCTTTCATGCGGTAATATTTGCGGCGCAGCAATTCGAACTCGTGCAGATTGCGCTCAAGTTTCCGAATCAGTTCTTCCGACTCCCCTTCCAAAAACGTGACCTGACTTTGCAATTCCTTCACCTGCTGCTCAAATTGCACGATGCGGTGATGCATGGTCATGTCGGTTTTCGGCAAATGCGCTGAGAGTTTTTTCATCGTATTGCGCATGAAGCCGGTTTTCTCGTCATTTTTGTACAACTCTTCCATCAGGTCACCTCATGTAACGGCCTGCCCCGCCTATAATAAAAAACCCGGCGAACAGTTTTCAAAATTCGCATCTCGCCGGGATTGAACCTACTTGTTAACTGCCGCACTCGTTACATTATCATAATATCAATTCAGAAGCATGTCAAGCGGAAATATTGGGGAAAACGCCATTCATCGCAGATGCGCGGTTCGCTATAGATTCAGACAAGCATTGCGCGGCAAGAGTTCAGTCTATTTTTCGAAAAAAGAACCTCTTGACAAATTCTTGCGTGCAAGGCAGAGAATTCCTGCCATAGCATTATTCAGCAGCATTGAACCGCCGACAGGAGTGATTTGACAGCGAAATCAAGATTTCGCGCTCTTGTTCCTCGGTTCAATAGTTCTGAATAATGCTATACATATCGTTCACGCAAGCACGGAGGGACTGTCATGGCATATTCGTCAAAAGACGATTCGCAAAAATCGCGTTGGTGGATTGGAATGGTCATCGTGCCGATTCTGGTTGCCATTATTGGCATTCTGCCGTATGTTTGGCAGGAAAAAAATCATGAGGAGGTTGAGCGGCCATCATCGCCTGAATTGGTGGTCTTGTCACCAATCGGGTGCGTGTTTGATAGCGCGACAAGGGATCCTGTTTCGAATGCGCGGGTTTCTTTCGACTATCAGGGCGTCACTCACGCAAATCAGACAGATTCGGTGGGCGAATACCGTTTTAAACTGGAGACCTCTGAAAACCCGGTTCAGGTGCGCATGCTTGTCGAGGCGGCGGGCTATGAAACGTTTGCGCGGAATATGCAGTTGACTGCTCAAAACGCCGTCCTTGAGCCGATCTTTCTGAACCCGTCGGCATCCGCGCCGCCGCGTCGCGCAGAAATTGCCGCGCCGACGCCGCGAATCGAGAGGCCGACGCCTGAGCCGACGCGAACACCGATGCCAATGCCGACGCCGCGCCCAAAACCGGCCTCGAAAGATTGGGCGGCGTTGATTGTGGATGATGGCGGCAAGGTGAATCGGACGTTGAGCAGCCAGATTGCCGATCTGCTTCGCAGGCAGGGCAAGCGCGTCGGCTCGCCGCCGCTATTTTCCGGCGCGTTCGTCAGCAACGGCGATTTCGACCGCCTGTTTGAAGGCAGCCCGGACGACGCGGCGCGTTTGGAAGCGCAGGCATTTTTTATGTATGCGATTCTTGGCAGGCGAAGCGTGTCATTTGCGCAGCAAGGCGCGTCGCTTGAAAACGTGCTGACCGCGACGGTGACGCTGGAATTGCATGTTGTTGAAGGCAAGACCGGCGCGATTATCAACAGCGCGACATTCGAGCAGAATGGCGCGGGATTTTCAAAAAGCAAGGCGGAGCAGGCCGCGAACGACCGTGTTTTGCAGGACGCGCGCGGCGCAATTGGTCAGTTGGCGCAATAACACAGAACACGCTGTCAGACACCTTCAAGGTGTCTGACAGCTAACCAAAATCAAGGAGAACGCATGAAAAGACAAACAGGATTTTTGACAGGCGCAAGCGGGTTGATCATGGCGGCGAGTCTGCTGCTGCCGAATTTTGCGGGGGCGCAGGGCTATGAAAACGAGATTCAAAATCTTTCGGCAAAGATGGCGCAGAAGATCGTCAATTCAGGGAAAAGCAAAATTGCGGTGGTGGATTTTACCGATTTGAAGGGGAACGTGACCGAACTTGGCCGCTTTATCGCGGAAGAATTTTCAGTCGCGTTATTGGAATCGTCGCAAGGGTTTGAAGTGGTGGATCGGACGCATCTGCAAAGCATTTTGAAAGAACACAAATTGTCGGAAACCGGCGTAATTGACCCGCAAACCGCCCGCAAACTCGGCCAATTCGCGGGCGTGGACGCGCTCGTGACCGGCACGATTACACCGCTCGGCGAAAGCGTCCGGTTGGCGGTCAAAGTCCTCGATGTGGAGACCGCGAAAGTGATTTCCGCCACGTCCGGCAATATTCCGGCGACTGACGCGATTAAAACATTGATGAAGACCGGAGTTCAAACGAAAAGCAGTGGCGGAACAACCACGCCTCCCGCCGATTCGACGCAATCAGTCAGTGTTGAAGGCTTCACCTTCTCGAATCCGATCTGTAAGCGGACAGGTACGACGGTTAGTTGTAGCGTGTTAATTATGAGTAATGGAGAAGATCGACGTCTGACTTTGTATGCGCATTGGAGTTCAAAAGAAACGAAAATTGTTGATAACCTTGGAAATGAATACATTGCCCAAAAAGTGCAAATCGGAGAAAAAAGCAATACAGAGTTAACTAATACATTTCCAGCAGATCTCCCAACAAAAGTCGTATTTCGTTTTGATGGGATTGTTCCTGAAGCCACTACGGTTTCTTTTGTGATCTGTGGGTATGATCTTTATGTACAGTTAAAAAATCTGCCGCTTACGGAGTAGGGCGTTTGGAGGCCGCGACTTTGAACGTCTTCACGGCGTTCGAGGTCGCGGTGAAAAAATATGCAGACCTATCATATTACGACCCGCGTAGAATCCGATGGTTCGGTCAGATTGCGGAATTTACCGCCGGACCATCGCGTGGAAATTTTTGTCGTGCAGCCGGAACAGGCAGAGATTCAGGCGGATATGACCGCATGGTTTGCTGATGCGCGAAGAGGTGTGGAACGAACGCCCTGCACATCAGTAAAATTGCCCCCAGACTTCCGAAGTCTTGAAGACTTCGGAAGTCTTTCTCTCGGTTTATGAATTAGAGTATTTGAAACAGCGACTTCGAACGTCTTCACGGCGTTTGAGGTCGCGGTTCGTTTTTTAAAATACAATGAACGAAAAATCGCAAAATAGGAGGAATTGCCCATGATTTCGCTGAAAGAGCGCGTGACGCGCAAGATCGAACAACTTCCAGAAGATCAACTGCGCATGGTGGAGGAATATCTGGCATTTTTGCTGTTTCGAGCGCGCACACGTCCGAAAATCCATGTCAACCATCAACAGCTTGCCGCGCTGTATGGGGAAGCCGCAGAAGAAGATCGCCTCCTTGCGGAAGAGGGGATGGCGGAGTATCTAACCGGATTAGAACAGGAGGATATGCAATGATCATGAAACGCGGCGAAATCTGGTTGGCGGATATGAACCCCGTGCGCGGTTCGGAACAAGGAGGCATCCGTCCGGTACTTATTTTGCAACAAGAACTCATCAATCGCTTTACAACGACAATCATCTGCATTCCTATTACCACCAATTTACGACGTGCGGCATTGCCATCCTGCGTTCAGATTGCTCAAGGAGAGGGCGGTCTTGCCAGCGAATCAGTCGCGTTATGTCATCAACTGCGCGTATTGGACAAAAGCCGGTTGCAGCATAAATTAGGGACTGTCAGCCAACCGACGCTTGAAATGATTGAAAATTGCGTCCTCTTCACGCTAGGATTTTGACAGAGACGCGCAAAGTGGTTGTCGCTGAATCCAATGCGCCGTGGCTGCTGGCAAAATGGAGCGATTCCGTGACGGTGCTTGACGATCTGACCATGCGGATCGATCAGTTTTTAGAAAATGTTGATTAGACGTATTCTGTTATTACAACGCCCCCATTCTCTGAATATGGTCTTGTTAGGCAGAAAGTCTTCGATAGCAACTAAGAAGAGCGGCTAACTCTTATCTTGGTATCAATGGCACAGAAATTTTTGTATGAAACCAACGCCGTTTTGGAAACAATTGCGGAAAGATATTTATCGCTGTTTCATGCTCTGTTTTATCCCCAATGGAATATTAATTTTTGCGAATTGGTATGCGATATCACCAATTGGGTATGGGGGAACAACAGTCCTTGATATAGGGGTTTTGTTCTCACTAATTACAATGTTTATAGAAGCCATTGCCATGATTACAGTGCCAATTCCACTCATATTTTTAGCCATTAAACGTTTCAGAAAATGGGGAAAGCTCTGGATATTGCTTACAATTATATATGGCATTCTGACATTTTTATCGTTGGGAATCTCAAATACACTGAGAACAAAGGGTCTTTCTCGATTAGCAACAAGAAGTATCCCATTAGTTCAAGCAATTAAAGCCTTTGAAACTCAAAAGGGACGTCCTCCTAAAATGCTTCAAGAGTTGATCCCTGATTTTCTGTCCTCAATACCCAAAACAGGAATGCCGACATATCCGACATATGAGTATTTAACCGCCTCTAATAATGAACTCTCGGAGTACTTAGGAGAACAGAATGCATGGATGTTGTATATCATGACACCCTATGGTCCTTTCTATCCTGATGTTTTCCTATATTTACCTTCACAAAACTATCCCGAACAAGGATCAGGGTTTTTCGTATCTCCTTATACGGATATGCCCGCTCTTGGAAGATATATAACCAATAGAGCAAGATTAATACCTATTAACGGATGGGCATATGCAGATACGACAATTGATTAAGACAAGAAAGTTGGACTCAAAAGGCAATTCTTTTTATCCAGTTTCTTCACAATGTCTTTGCCTAACGAGCCGCTTGCCCCTGACTTTGAAGGGCAGGCGGAAAAATTGGTTGTCAATCATGAAGTTCCGTTGCGCCTGCCATTCAAAGCCGGTGAAGTGGAACGTTCAACGTCGAGGATTTCAATGAAACACAAAAAGCAATTTTCTAATTTTACGCAGCGCGAAGCGTTTGAATTACTTGGCATCGAAAACTTGCGCGAGTGGACGATTCCCGCCACGCCAATGCCGCCCGCGCCATTTTTTCAGGAACGCATGACGCGCTTGCAGGCGGCCTTTGATCT
>CAZCGG010000031.1:10710-27835 GCA_964498135.1 uncultured Candidatus Moduliflexus sp. | reverse complement strand
CCCGGCATTCAGGACGTGCTGAAAACGTTGGAACAGTGGCTGGCGGAGCGTCATGTTCAGGCGATTTTTGAGCGGGAAACCGCCAAATGCATCGAGCGGACAACGGACGTGTCTTCCAAAGCGGAATTGCCTAATCTGACTGATTTTCTTGTCGTATTGGGCGGCGACGGCACGCTGCTCAGCACGGCGCGTTTGGTCGGCGAGCGTCATATTCCGATTTTAGGCGTCAATTTGGGGCAACTGGGATTTTTAGCGGAGATTACGCTGGATGAAATGTATTTCGCGCTGGATCAAGTGCTGCGCGATGAATTTACGATTGCGCCGCGCCTGTTGCTGCAAACATCCGTCACCCGCGACGAGGAGCGGCTGACCGAATACAGTGCGCTCAATGATGTGGTGATTAACAAAGGCGCGCTGGCGCGGATTATTGATTTGCAAACCTGCATCAACGGGCAATACGTGACGACGTATAAGGCCGACGGCCTGATTATCGCCACGACAACGGGTTCGACGGCGTATAATCTTTCGGCGGGCGGCCCGATTGTGCATCCCGACATGCACGCGCTGATTTTAACGCCGATTTGCCCGCATACGCTCACGAACCGCCCCATCGTCATTCATGATACCTCGCAGATCGAGATTACCTTGAAAGCCCAAAACGAAGACGTGTTTTTGACGTTAGATGGGCAAGTCGGCTTTGCGCTGCGCTACCGGGATGTCATTCACATCCAGAAAGCCAAGCAGATGATTCAGTTCATCCACCCGTCGAAACGAAATTTTTTTGAGGTGCTGCGGACGAAATTAAAATGGGGGGAACGGTAAACGATGAAAAACGAAGTTTCTTGGTGCCAGTTACTGCTGAAACATGTTCACGAAAATCCCAATGATTTTTGGAAGATCATGTAAATAATAATAGGGCTTGTCTATATATATGGACTCTTCAATTAATTTGAGGAATTTCCATTCATTGCCGGTCGTCACCGCGCCATAGATACACGGCACATGCCGTTCCTCACGATCATTATAGAGTTTTGCCGCATACATTTCCGCAACACATTGGCCTAATCCGGAAATAATGTTCTCATTTTTGGCTTCGACAATCGCGACAACTGGGATTTCCAGATACAACTGTTCCGGCGATTGACTGAAAATATAATCACAAAACCCATTCAACCCACGATCTTTATCTACCGTAAAATCAATCCCTGAAAACAGGCTGATGCGTTCAGCAAGTCGCTCTTTCACTTCCATTAAAATATTAATAATAATCAGTTCTGATCGGGCTTTTTCGGTATTGATCGATAACGCTAATGGAACATTCCGCGCTAAAAGATGTGTTAACATCTCGCTCAACGGCATGTCATGAACTTCTGAAAATAACGAGACCTGTTCGACAATCTGTAAATATAATTCGGCTTTGACTTTTTTGAGGGTAAAATCACTATATGCCATATCACGATATTTTCCTATAAAAAGCGATGGGTGTCATACTCTTAGCATAAGACACCCTGAGCCAATCATGTAAACAAACATCACATTCGGCAAGAATTTTTTCTCAGTACTGGTCGTGTTTTACTTTACCACATTTTAGGGAATTATGCACGTAATGGCCACCCCTCATTTAAAATAGCTGAAAATATCGGGGAAACGGCTTTCCATCAGGGTGGTGATGAATTTTTCCGTCTCCGCCGCTGACGAATACGATAACGCTTGCTGGGCGATTTCCTGCGCTTCGGCAAACGAAACGGAGCGGATGATTTTCTTGATTTTCAGCAGCGCGTCCGCGTTGGTGCTGTATTGATCCAGCCCCAAGCCGAGCAGCAGCAGCGTATATTTCGGGTCGCTCGCCATTTCGCCGCACATTCCCGTCGTGATGCCTTTGGCGTGCGCGGACTTGATGACCATCGAAATCAGGCGCAGAATCGCCGGATGAAGCGGCTCGTACAGATACGCCACGTTCTTATTGACCCGGTCAATCGCAATTGAGTATTGAATCAAATCGTTCGTGCCGATGCTGAAAAAGGCCGCTTCTTCGGCCAGAATATCGCTGGTGATGGCGGCGGACGGAATTTCAATCATGATGCCGACTGGGATATTTTCGTCAAACGGCGTCCCTTCCTGCCGCAGTTCCGCCTTGACTTCCTCTAAGACCGCGTTGGCGCTGCGCAATTCATCCAGCCCGGAAATCATCGGATACATAATTTTGATTTTTCCGTAATGGCTCGCCTTGAGAATCGCCCGCAACTGCGTTTTAAACAAGTCAACATGCTCTAAACAGAGCCGGATCGCCCGCAGCCCAAGCACGGGATTCAACTCGTCGTAAATATCCAATTGGGAAATGAATTTGTCGCCGCCGATGTCGAGCGTCCGAATGACGGCGGGATACGGGGCGATCTGTTCGACCAGCATTTTATAGGCGCGGAAATGCTCGGCTTCCGACGGCAGATAATAGCGGTTCATGTAGAGGAATTCCGTGCGATACAAGCCGATGCCTTCGCCGCCGCGCTCAAGCACGACCTTGACTTCATTGATGAATTCAATGTTCGCCATCAGCGTGACTTTTTTATTATCCGTCGTGACGGCGGGCAAATCTTTCATTTTTTGCAGTTCGCGTTCGTAATATTTGAACTGGCGCTGCCGGTCAAGATAGGTGATGAACGTTTCCTGCGGCGGCGAGACATGCACCAAGCCGGTGATGCCGTCCACAATCAGCGATTCGCCAGTTTTTACCGCGTCATAAATGCCGGTGACGCCGACGACCGCCGGAATTTCCAGCGAATGCGCCATGATCGCCGTGTGCGAGGTTTTGCTGCCCACTTCGGTGACAAACGCGATGACACGCTCTTTCCGCATATTCGCGGTATCCGCCGGGGAAAGATCGTGGGCAACGACGATGACATCTTCGCGCAATTCCGCCAGATTGTTATGGCTGAACCCCAATAAATTATTGAAAACCCGATTGCCGATATGCGTCAGATCGTCTTTGCGTTCCTTGAAATACGGGTCTTCCAGCCGCTCAAATTGCTCCTTCAATTTATCCAGCACTCGTTTGAGCGACCATTCTGCGGAAAGCCGGTGGCGTCGAATATACTCCACCGTCTCATTGACGAGCATTTGATCTTCCAAGATCATCAAATGCGCGTCAATAATATGCAGATGCTCGTTGTCAGCAAGGGATTCAACGCGCTTTCGAATCATCAAAAGTTGATCTTTCGACGCGCTGATTGCGGCTAAAAAGCGTTCGACTTCCTGCTCGACTTCGTGATCGCCAATCCAGGTCGGCTTAATGTCGTAGCTCTCTTTTTCCATGCGGAACGCCTTGCCGATGATAATGCCTGCTGAAACCCCGATTCCTTGAAATTCCAAGAATGCTCTCCTACGTATCGAAAGGAAACGCCAGACTATTCGGGAGGTTCTCCCGCGCCGCATTCATTTCCTTCGCTATTTCGGTTCTCCAAATCTGTTCTCAATCAATCGCAAGAGCGATTCCAACATGTCCAGCGCGTCTTCTCCCTCGGCTTTAAGCAAAATTTCAGACCCAATCGGCGCGGCGAGCATCATCAAGCTGAGAATACTTTTGCCATTGACGTCTTCGCCATCTTTGGACACGGTAATATCCGCGCGAAATTTATTGGCCGTTTGCACGAATTGCGCAGCCGCCCGCGCATGTAAGCCTAATTCATTTTTAATCGTCGCAACTCGAATTTCCGCCATGACCCAGACCTCTTCGATGGTATGCTTCGTGCTATCGTTTCCCTCGTTGTTTCAAAAACTCACTGGCAATGCGAATATTCTCCTGCCCACGCTGCTTCAGCAATTTGACGATGTTCCGAATATTTTCTTCTTCTTTCGGCATATCGGATAGTTGCACCAACATGGCGAGATTTACGCCGGTAATCACTTCAACATCGGCTTCCTTCAGAAACGACAGACTGATATTCGACGGCGTTCCCCCGAACATATCCGTAAACACGATGACGCCTGAGCCATGGTTGACTAATTCGATAGCTTGACGAATCTGTTCGCGGGATGTTTCAACATCGGTGGTCACGTCAATCGAAACCGCCGTGATATTGGGAAGACGCCCGACGATCATTTCGGCCGTGCGAATCAGTTCCTCTGCCAACAGCCCGTGTGAGACGATCACTCCACCAATCATCAGGGATCAAGAGCAAGGGAAAAGGAACGAAAAGACACGGAAAACGCGCCCGCCTGCGCGGTCATGCTCCGTTCCTTGCAAGCGCGGGGACGCCGCGTGTCTCGTTCCTTTGCCCGTCTGTTCTCTCCGGTTATTAATATTTCACGTCCTCTTCAGCAATGATCTGGTACATCTCTTTCTGGGAAGTGGCGTTCATCAACTTCGTGCGGAAAGAGGAATTTTTCAGCATCCGAGAGATGCGCGCCAGCATTTTCAGGTGCGTGCCAACCGAATTGTCGGGCGCGATTAAGAGAAAAAACAGATGCGCCGGTTTCCCGTCCAGCGAGTCAAATTCGATCCCTGATTTCGATAGGCCGAAGCCGGAAATAATTTCCGTCAGGTTCGTTAATTTCCCGTGAGGAATGGCGATGCCGTCGCCGATGCCGGTGCTGCCCAACGTTTCCCGCTCTAACAACACGTTCAGAATTTCTTGCTTATCAATGCCCGGATGGCTTTTGACAACGGCGCTCGCCAATGCCTCTAACACGTCGGACTTCGTTTTGGCCTGTAAATCCGAGACAATTGACGACTCTTTCAGAATGTCCGTGAGTTTCATGTGTGTGTTTCTTTGCTTGTCGGATTGTCCATCTTGACGCGCTTCAACAATTCAACAAGTCATCCTTCAATATTCTGGTTCGATAAGCCCATAATTTCCATCGCGTCGCTTATACATGACGTTCATCTGATTCGTCGCCGAATTGCTGAACACGAGAAAATCATCGGTCGTTAATCCGAGTTGCATGGCGGCTTCCTCCACCCCCATCGGTTTGGCCGCCATTGTGGGGGAGCGAATAATTTGGGGCGTCTGTAGCGGCACCTCCGCGTCTTCGCCATCGTTTTCACTTTCGACCTGAACAATCTCCTTTGAACCGGCACGCCCCTTGCGGCTTCCTTTTTCTTTCAACCGTTTGATCTGCCGTTCAACCTTTTCAAACGCCTCGTCAAACGCTTCATACATGTCGTGCCGCTCTTCAAGGCACCGCACTGGCGCGCCCCCTGATTGGAGCGTGATTTCGGCGGAATGCCGGTGTTTCTCCACGGACAGCACCACATGCGTATCCGTCGTGTCATCAATGTAGCGGCTGATTTTGTCCATTTTGCTTTCGACATGCTGCCGCAACGGCTCGGTAATCTCGAAATGTCTGCCGGTCACTGTTAATTGCATAGTCTGCCTCCTCACATGGGAGCCATGGGCGCAACGTCCTCATGACCTGCGCGCCATGCCTCATTTTTTTCGCTTGCGATGAATGGACGACGGAAGATTCAACTCCTCGCGGTATTTCGCAATTGTTCTGCGAGCTATCGCGATGCCAGCGTCGGTCAATTTTTTCTCAAGATCTTTATCGCTGAGCGGCCGCTCAGGGTTTTCTTCTTCAATCAACTGCTTAATTTTTTCTTTGACGGCGCGCGACGACACATCATCGCCGGAAGAGCTTTCCAATCCGCTGTGAAAGAAATATTTCAACTCAAACACGCCTTGCGGCGTATGAATATATTTATTCGTCGTCACACGGCTGACCGTAGATTCGTGCATGGAAATGTCATCGGCGACATCCCGCAGCACAAGCGGCTTCAGCCGTGACAACCCGTATTCCAAAAAGTCGCGCTGGAATTTGACAATGCTCTGGCCGACCTTGTAAATCGTGCGCTTGCGTTGCTCCACGCTGCGAATAAACCACATCGCCGACCGCAGCTTTTGATCCACGTATTGCCGCGTCGAGCCGGACACGCCGCGCTCCTGACTGGTGAGAATTTTTTTATACGTCGGATTGATGCGCAGATTCGGCAAATCATCCTCGTTCAGCACGACTTCGTAATCGTCGCCGACGCGATAGACGTAAATATCAGGGATGATGTATTCCGGCCGCTCGCTGACAAAATCCGCGCCCGGCTTGGGGGACATGTCTGTCAAGATTTTCTGCGCGAGTTCGACCTGTTCTTCGGTGATGCCCAAATGGTGCATGATCGCGTCGTAGCGGTGGCGCTCCAACTCATGCAGATGATGCTGAATAATCTGCTCAATCGGCGTGTCAATGATGTCTAAGGCGCGCGCCTGAATCAGCAGGCATTCCTTAAAATCCCGCGCCCCGACGCCCGACGGCGTGAAGGTCTGAATATGCCGCAGCACCGCCGCCATGTCCTGCTCCGTAACTGGCTGATGCTGCGCCTGAAATGCCGCGCGCTCCTTGAGAAACAACGCCGCAAGGTCAGCGATTTCTTGCTCGGAAATATGCAGCAGTTTGAGGAAAAATTTCTGAAAACGAATCGGGCTGTCCGGCGTGAAACGCTCGCCAATCTGGCTGAGTCCGAGCGTGTAGAGTTGGATGAAAAAATATTTATGCGACGTGAGTTGATCAATGTGCGCGTAGGATTGGCGCAATTTTTCAAGCGCATCCTGAATTTCCGGCTCATGTTTGGCCGCTTTCTCGCTCTGCTCTTTTTGCCCGATATACGCCACTTCCGACGCGGAAAGCTGCGAAAGCAGGTATTCAATCAGATACAATTCTTCGGGCGTGACTTCCAATTTTTCGAGCCGCGCCGTGTAGGCGTCTTTGATCAGCGTGGAGCAGTGCCGCTCGATAAGCTGCGGCAGCATGCGGCAGGTCGCGCTGATGCGTTTCAGCCCGCGTTCGATGTCCTGCTCGGGAATTCCGGTCAGCTTTTCAAACGGCGGCAAGGCGAGTTCGCCGAATAGTTTGGCGATCAACTCGTATTCTTCCAGCGTGAAATAGCGCAATTTCGCCACAATCTCCGCGTACCGTCCGGCGACGATTTCATCGTAATATTCCTGAAGCACGACATTCGCCAGCATGGCTTGCGCGCCTGAAAAGTTTAGCGTGGCGAAAAGATATTCGCGTTCGAATTCTACGTTGAGTTTTTGGCTGAGAGTCGCGATGATGGCGCGGCGATGCTCTTCAAGCTGTTTGAACGGGGTGTTGCTGGCGTAAATATTGATGGCGGGCGCGTCATCGTGATGTTCGTGAAACAGATAGCCGTCTTCGCCGATCTGCCCAATCAAAAACTGCCCGATTTTCATCTCCCGTTCGGGCAACTGCGACATTTGCAACTGCCACGCGAGATGCTCGGCCAGCGATTGGGGGCGAGTCAGCAGATTGTCGAAACTCTGCGTGTTGTCGTCGGGTTCAAATTCGCCGCTATAGCCGAGTCCGCCCTGATTGTCGTCAAAATATTCTTCCCAGTTGACGGCGTGATCATCGTTCGCGGCGCGGTTATCGCCGTCATTCTCCGGCAATTCCGGCGCGGCGGCCAATTCATCATACCGGTCTTCAGACCGTTCCGGCATCTGGCCGTCGAGAGAGAAATCGTCCTCCTGACGGTCAAGGTCGGAACTGTCGTCAAGCTCCTCAAGCACGGGATTTTCCAGCACTTCCTGCCGAACCGTCTCTACAAGCTCCAAACGCGACATTTGCAGCAATTTGATGGCCTGCTGCAACATCGGCGTCATGACAAGACGCTGCGAGAGGCTGAGACTGAGGCGATTGTCAACGTTCATGAACCACCTGTGTTTCCCTTCTTAGAGCATGAACCCTTCGCCGAGATAGAGTTCTTTGGCTTTTTCGTTAAACGCCAATTCGATGGGCGTTCCCGAAAAACGAATTTCGCCGTCGGTCATGATATAGGCGCGATCCGTGCTTTTCAAGGTTTCGCGCACGTTATGATCCGTAATCAAAATCCCGATCTGTTTTTCCGCCAGTCGTTCGATAATTTTTTGAATATCCGCAATCGCTTTCGGATCAATGCCCGCAAACGGCTCATCCAGCAGGATGAATGCCGGATTCGACGCCAACGCCCGCGTGATTTCCAGCCGCCGCCGCTCGCCGCCGGAAAGCGTGTAGGCTTTGCTTTTGCGAATGTGCGTGATGTCCAGGTCTTCAAGCAGTTCATCCAGCCGGACTTTCCGCTTATGGAGCGGCAAATCCAGCGTCTCAAGAATCGCCATGACGTTTTCTTCGACCGTCAGCTTGCGAAAGGCCGACGGCTCTTGCGGCAGATAGCCAATCCCTTTTCGAGCGCGAACATACATCGGATAATGGGTAATATCTTCCTGATCAAGAAAAATATTTCCCTGCTCAGGGTTGACTAAGCCGACCACCATGTAAAATGACGTAGTTTTTCCCGCGCCGTTCGGGCCGAGCAGCCCCACGACTTCGCCCTGTTCAACCTCAAAGCTGACATCGTTCACCACAGTGCGCTTCTTGTACGACTTCTGTAAATGTTCAACACTAATTGTTGCCATCGCGCTTATTTCGCTTTCTCTTTCTCGGTCTCCGGCTTTCCTTTCGGATAAATCGTCACGGACGGCTGGTCGCTATTCTTTTTTTTGGCGGCTTTCTGCGCTGCCCCATGTTTCAGCAGCACTTTTTTATGCGTCGCCATCTTTTCCTTGCCGATTTGCGAGACCACCGCGTCCAAAAATGCCTTTTCCGTCGAATACGTCTGCCCTTTGAGCGTATCGAGTTTTTCCAAAATCGTGTCCGGCACGTTTTCCTGTTTTAATTTCTTAAAAGCATCTTCCGTCAGCGCAAAGCTCGGCTGTTCACTCGATTTCTCCGCAGGCGGCTGATTAATCAATGATTGCGGGTCATCGCCGCCGAATTCCGTGCGGATGCGCTGCGAGCCGGGTTCGCCTGCTTCGCCCTCTTTCTGCGTTCCCACGCCGCCTCTCATCTTAATGACATTGGTTTTCAGATCGATCTCGATCACAGGTGCTTCGGAAATAAGGCCTTGTGCTGTATTTTCGGCGCGGGCTTTTTTCGAAGACGAGCCTTCGACTTTGGCGAATTGCTTCTGTTTTAAAAATTCCCCTTTTTCGCCCGTAATAATATTGGTTTCGTGCGTGATTTTCACATGCCCGAAGACCTCGATTTTGTCAATATCATTCCGCTCTTCCGCCGTTTTGACGACATAGACGACCATTTCATCCGAGCGGATTTCCGTCGGCGGTTTCGTGACAATCACGTCGCCGGAGAACGTAGCTTGCTGCGTCGCGTTATCCATGCGAAGCGTGTCGGACGCGATGACAATCGGCGCGGCCTCTTCTTTTTCGGCCTTTTTGGCTGCCGTTTTTTCACCCTTCGCCGCGTCTTTTTTCGGTGATTTTCCGTTCGGGGATGCCTGTGGTTTTTGATCTGCCGGAGAGGCTTCCGGCGCAGGCGTCGCGCCCGTCAATAAATCAAACGGGCTTTGCACGTCGCCGGTGGAATAAATCGTCATGACGACGCGCTCATCGGTTTCGTCGGAATACCCTTCCACGATTTTTTCCTGCAAAAACGCGACGATGCGGTTCGCGGTAATTGTGTTATTTTCCTGCCAGACTTTCGCGTGTTTGGTCAATTCGATTTTTTGCTCGGTATTGTAAAACGTTCCTTCTTCGCCGGTCGCCATGCCGGACGCGCTCACGATGCGGACGTTGCCGGTGGCGATGGCTTTTTCAAGCTGTCTGCCGGTCGCGTCGAGAAAAATTTTCAGCGTGTCGGAAAACATCGTAGTTTCGCCCTGAACGACCTTGACATTGCCGGTGTACGTCGCAATTTTGTTCGCGCTGTCAATGTCTAAATTATCGCCCGTGATGACGAGTTTTCCCGGTTTTTTCGCGGCGTCCGGCGTCGGCGTGGCGGCCTGTTTCTGCCCCATGACGCTGCTGGAGAAAAGCGACAGCATGAACGACATGACCATCAACGTTCGCATGCCGAGAGAGAACCGCGTCTGCGCATGTTTCATTCGTGTTCCGGCAGCGCGCGAAAGCGTCGCGCGTTCGCGCCGCTTTCGTGCGTTTGCCGATTTCGCAACATCATTCCGCCTTAAAAGACGTGTTGATATTGCGCAAAATTTTGGCTTCGGTCAAGCTTAAATTCGATTCCAGCCCATCGCCGCTGATAATCATATCGCCGCGCTCAATCACGACATGCTTGTCGGAGACGATTTTATTTAGCGCGGCGTCGTACACCAATTCATCGGTTTTCAGCACGATGCCATCTTTAAACGACGTCGCTTCCACATTGCCGGATGCCACGATATTGCCGCTTTTATCGTCTTTCACGCCCCGGTCGCTGATTAAATGCGTCGTTTTTTGCCCGGTGTCATCGTAAAAATCTACCATCACGCCGGTTAACACCGTTTCTTTGCGCTCAGAATAAATTCTCGCTTCTTTGGCGTCCAATTTCCATAAAATCTGGTCATGCGACATTTCCGTCAGCGAGACGTTTGAGACGGCGACATCCGCGCTTTCGTCCACTTTTTCCGCGACGGCGCGGACGGTGGGCTTGTCAATCGTGTTGTATCGCCAAACGTAATACGCCATGCTGGCGGCCATAATGCCCATCGTCAGGAGCAGTAGCCGCTTCAGGCGTTGAATGTGCGTCGTTGTATAGACCATAACATCACGTCACCGCGCTGGCGCGGAAAAATACGGAACTAACAGCCGGTAGGTGTCTTCAAGTTGCTGCGGAATCACCCGCGTTTCGGAAATAGTCGTCATGTAATTCGTGTCGCCGTTCCAGCGCGGCACGATATGCACATGCAGATGATCTTCCACGCCCGCGCCCGCGACTTTTCCGACATTGACGCCGATATTGAACCCTTCCGGCCGCATCGTTTCGCGCAGCGCGTCTTCGCAGCGCCGGGTTATCTGAAAAATATCGGAAATCTGCGCGTCATTCAACGCGGTCAGGCTGGAAACATGGGCATACGGCGCAATCATCACATGTCCGTTATTATACGGATAGATATTGAGCAGCGCGAACGCCTGCGTTCCGCGAAAAATGACGTAATTTTCGTGGTCGCGTTCCGTTTCTTGCAGTTTTTGGCAGAAAAAGCAGCCGCGTTCTTTATTTCCCAAGATATATTGCATTCTCCAAGGCGCCCAAACGGTTTCCATCGCGTTTCCTATTCAGATTCAAATTGTAACGCAAAATGTTTGTCGGCATAAGTTATGCATGATATGATACTCACATTTTTAATCATATTTTCAATTGAAGTTTTGTCAAGTGATTTTCTTGAGACATTATCTGGAGCGGCGATTGAAAAAATTTCCTTCCGAAAATGCCCATGTTTTCGCCGCGCCGCATCTCTCAAGCCTTCTCTCAGTTTGCCGCAAAAAATTCTTGACACGCGCGCCCGCTCGCCATATTCTCTCGTTTCGCGCTGCCGCCGCTCCCGGCGAATGCGCGGGCGAATCAACAGGTTGACAATCTCAAAATAATCAGCAACGCAGGAGGAACGGTCATGAAAAAAGCATGGGTAGGGAGTCTGCTCTGTCTGATGTGCGCGTGTTCCCATGTATGGGCGGAAGACGCGCTTTTTCCGCTGGTTGTGCGGTTTCACTGGCTCGCAAATGTCGAATTTGCGGGGATTCTCGAAGCGAAAGAACGCGGCTGGTACGCGGAAGCCGGTCTCGACGTGACGCCGAAAGGCTGGGAAAACGGGGTCTCCGGGCTGGATGAAGTAGCAACGGGCAAGGCGCACATCGGCGTGCAGGAAGGGGCGACGATGCTTCAGGCGCGCGCCAAAGGGACGCCGGTGAAAGCGTTTGCGACGCAGTTTCAGCGTTCGCCGGTCTGCTTGGCAAGCAAGGAAGCGCTGGGCTTGACGACGCCGGAAAGCTTGAAAGGCAAGCGGATCGGCTATCAATCCGACGGCGGCTTATTGATGATTGATCTGATGCTCAAACATCAAGGCATGTCGTCCAAAGATGTCACGCTCGTGCAGATCGGCTGGGATTTGAAGCCGCTTCTCAACGACGAGGTGGACGCGTTTGTCGCGTACATGACCAATCAGCCGCTCATGCTGAAAGAGCAGGGACAGCCCACGAACGTCATTCCCGCCTATGACTACGGCTATGATTTTTATTCCAGCGTCTATTTCGCGCACGAGCAATTTTTGAAAGAGCATCCTGAGATTGCGCAGAAATTTCTGGACGCGACGCTGCGCGGCTGGCGCGAAGCGTTTGCGCATCCCGAAGAGACCGCCAAGATGATTGTCGAGAAATATTATCCCGACGGCTCCGTGACGCAGCAGACGGAGGAATTGAAGATTTATCGCCAGCTTGCGACGATGGGCGTCGGCGAAGACGCCATCGGCGCGATGAATGAAGCCCTCTGGCAGAAAGGGATTGATGTCTTGCTTGCCCAGCAGCAGATCGCGGAGAAAATCCCGGCGCAGGACGTATTCACGACGGAATTTCTGGAAAAAACCTCTGCCAACACGAAGTAACGCATTCGGTCTGTGAACGCGGAGAAACTCGGTGTTTCAAGACGCCGAGTTTCTTTATCACGTAATTCATTGAGATACAAGGAGATGCGATGAAAAAAACGTGGATGATCAGTCTCGTGACTCTTATTTGTCTTTGCGGTCAAGCGGCGGCAGAAGACGCGCTTTTTCCGCTCGTCGTGCGGTTTCATTGGCTCGCAAACGTCGAATTTGCGGGGATTCTCGTGGCGAAAGAACGCGGCTGGTATAAGGAAGTCGGCCTCGACGTGACGCCGAAAGGGTGGGAATTCGGCGTGTCGTTTGTGGATGAAGTCGTAGAAGGCAAAGCGCACATCGGGACGCAGGAAGGCGCGGGAATGATTTTAGCGCGCGCCAAAGGCTTGCCGTTGAAAACCTTTGCCACGCAGTTTCAACGCTCGCCGATTTGCCTCGCCAGTAAGCAGGCGTTGGGCCTGACGACGCCGGAAAGTTTGAAAGGCAAGCGCATCGGTTATCAAGAAGAACAAGGTTTGATGATGATTCACCTGTTGCTGAAAAGCGCGGGCATGACGGCTGATGACGTGCAGCTTGTCAAAATCGGCTGGGATTTAGACCCCATTCTGAAAGATGAAGTGGATGCGTTCGTGTCGTACATGACCAACCAGCCGCTTATTTTGAAAGAGCAAGGCCACCCGATGAATATTATTCCCGCGTATCAGTACGGCTATGATTTTTATTCCGGCATCTATTTCGCGCACGAGCAATTCTTGAAAGAGCATCCTGATGTCACGCAGAAATTTTTGGACGCGACGCTGCGCGGCTGGCGCGAAGCGTTTGCGTATCCTGAAGAAACGGCCAAAATGGTGGTCGAAAAATATTATCCCGACGGCTCCGTGACGCAGCAGACGGAGGAATTGAAGATTTATGAATTCCTCGCCACCATGGGCGTCGGCAAGGATTTCGTCGGCATAATGGGCGATCTCATTTGGCAGAAGGGTATAGACATCATGCGCGAGCAGCAGCAGATTACAGAAACCATGCCGGCGCAAGACCTGTTTACGATGGATTTTCTGAAAAAAACGTACCAAATTCAAGACCAATAATTGCTCGTAAATGATTATCACAAATTTTTTGATTTCCCGCCAAGGCGCAAAGACGCCAAGAATAGTTGAGCAACAGCCTTCGCGTCTTCGCGTCTTTGTGTCTTGGCGCGAGAAACTCAGAAAATTATTTAGGGACACGTTTTTAATATCAATCTTCAAAGGCGCGGCTGGGGGCGTCGCGCTGGAGCAACTTATGCGCAGATGGAAAGACCGTTCGGTCAAACAAAAAATCAATTTGACGCTTTTGTTCGTGGCGTTTGCGCCGATTTTGCTTGTGCTGACGCAGACGCTCCGCGTCTTTGAAGACGGTTTCACCCAAAAACAGCAGCAAGACGGCCGGCAGATCATTCAGGTCGTGAACAACGTGATCGCAGAGTTTGAGCGGCATTTGCAAGAAGTCGTGGCGCTGCTCCAACAGAACGAAATCCTGTCAAATGCGGTCTATTACGCGACGATTTTAGGTAATTCGCAGGAACTCCAGACCGTTCTGGACACGCTCTCCGAAAAATTATCGCTTGAACTGCTCGAAGTGACCGACCTTTCAGGGAAGCCGCTGGCGCACCGCATTCCTGAAAACGCCGTCGCGCCAATGCCGATTGAGGCGGACGCGCTGGCGCGGATGCAAGCGGGAACGCCCTTGCTGAACGCGGTGACGACGGAAAAGAAAAGCGTCATTCTCAGAATCGTTGCGCCGATTCAAAATCGCGGGCAGCTGGTGGGATTCATTGTCGGCGGCCGCCTGATTAATGACGAGCTTGCGCGGCGGCTCGGCCATTTGACCGGCGGAGAAATCGTTATTTTTCAGGGCGCGGACGTGATTGCGGCGTCTCAGCCGGCGTTTGCGGCCGCGCTGCGGCCGTTACAATTGACCGACCGCCTTTTCTCTGGCGAAGCGAGCGGCAAGCTGATATTTCAAAATGTCGCGCACACGGTGTGCGCCGCGCCGCTTTTAGAGCGAGATCGGGACATTCACGCCGCCATCGCCGTCGGCCTTGCCGATACGGAATTCGCCGCCATTCAAACGCGCGTGAAAAATACGGTCGTGTTTGTCGCTGTCGCCCTGATTATCGGTATTTTCATCTTAGGCCATGTGATTTCCCTGCTCGCCGTGCGTTCGCTGAAACACCTGACGAGGGCAGTGGAATCGGTTGCGCATGGCGATCTGAATTGCGCGCTGCCCGCGCTGGATAGCGACGATGAATTCGGCAAACTCACGCGGGCGTTTCATTTGATGCTGTCCTATTTTGCGACAATGACGGAGACCGCCAACCAGATTTCCACCGGCAATTTATATCAAAATATCACGCCGAAATCGCCGCAAGATTTTTTGGGCAATACGTTTCAGCGCATGTCCGATTATCTGAACCACGTCGCCTCCGTCACATCGGCCATTGCGAACGGCGATTTGACCGTCACGATTCCGATGGCGTCCGCGCAGGATATTTTCGGGAAGGCAATGCAGGCCATGACCACCAATCTGCACCTGATTATTCGTCAGCTTCGCGCAAGCGCGACGCAAATCGCCGAGACGGAGCAGGTCATTACCACGCTGACTAATCAGGCGATGGAAATCATGGAGGCCGTGCAAGCCTCGCTCGCGCATGCGATGCAGATTCTCGGCCAAACGGGCGCAAGCGTCGAAGAAGTTGACCAGAACATGCTGGCGCTGCTGACTTCCGTGGAAACCACCTCGAATTCCGTCATGGAAATCACCGCGACCGTCTCGCGGATCGCCGTCAACGCGACGGAATTGGCGCAAAATATGTCGCAGACCATCCAAAATATTTCGCAATCTGCGAACATGCTGGGCAAGGTGGCCGACGAAGCGACGCATGCGAAAACGTTGGCCGAAGATACCATGCAGAACGCGATGGAAGGCCATGAGGCGGTCGCGCAGGTGCGGCACAGCATGGACATGATTCAGCAGACGAATCTCAAAGCGGTCGAAAAAATTACCGAACTTGCCAAGCAAACGCAGGAAATCGGCGGCATTCTGAAGGTGATTTACGGCATTACGGATCAATCGTCGCTTTTAGCCCTGAACGCCTCGATTATCGCGGCGCAGGCAGGCTCGCAGGGGCGCGGCTTTGCCGTCGTGGCGGATGAAATGCGGAATTTAGCCGTTGGCGTCAGCCGGGCGACGAAAGACATCGCCCGCATCGTGCAAACCCTGCAAGCCCAAACCGCCGAGGTCGTCACGATGATTCACACCGGTCGCGGCCATATCGAAGAAGGCGTGTCGCGCACCGGCCGGGCGCAGGAAACATTGGAGCATATTTTGGAGAGCGCGCAACGTTCGTCAACGACGGTAACGGAAATGGCGAACGCGCTGCGGACGCAGCAGACCTCGAGCCAAAACAGCCTGAACGTCTTGCGGCAGGCCGAAGACATGACGGCGAGCTTCATGAAAGCGACGGCGGAGCAGAAAACAGTGATGAATCTTATTTTGGAGTCCATTGAACAGATTCTTGAAAAAGCGTCCAAAACGCAGTCGGCGGCGAATTCTCAGATGAAATGGGTGCGGCAGACGATTGACGCCACGCAAGAAATGAAGGAGCAGCATGACCGGCATGCGCAGCATTCGCAAAATATCCGCGAATCGGTGACGACGCTGGATCTACAGGCGCGCATTCTCGTGGAATTGGTGGATCGCTTCCGCCTGAATGCGTAGAAATCAACATGATAATTATTTCCGGCTTAATCAATATTGAAACAAACCTGAAAATCGAGGCGTTTCCGATCCCGTATTTTCCCGTGCGCTACCCGTTTTTCGGAGCGCATACGTCCGTTTCCGGCGTCGGCTATAATATCGCCAATGCCTTTCAGACGCTTGGCGGCGAGCCGTTTCGGTTTCTCTCGCTGATTGGAAATGATCCGCAGGCGCGGCTGGTATGGGATGCGCTGGCGGCCGATGGCATTGACGGCGAATTCGTGCGCCCCTTGCTGCCGGAAACGCCGCAGTCGGTCATTTTGTATGATGGCGACGGCCGCCGCCAAATCAATGTGGATTTGAAAAATATTCAGGAACAGCTGTATCCGCCGGATGCCTTCGCGGCGGCGCTGAACGGCTGCGCGCTGGCCGCGCTCTGCAACATCAATTTCTCGCGCCCCATGTTGGGCATTTGCCGAGAACGCGGCATTCTGATTGCCACCGACGTTCACGCGCTGTCCGATTTACACGATCCATATAACCGCGATTTTCTTGCGGCGGCCGATATTTTGTTCATGAGCCACGAACACCTGCCGACCGACCCGGCGACATGGGCGGCGCGGCTGCTCGAACAGTATCATCCCCGCGTGTTCGTGATCGGCCTCGGCAAAGAGGGCGCGCTGCTTGCCGTGCCGGGCGACCACTTCATCGGGCGGCTTCCGGCAGTCACCGCGCGCCCGGTCGTGAATACGATTGGCGCGGGCGACGCCCTCTTTTCGGCCTTTTTGCACAGCTACCTGCGCAGCGCGGATCCGTATGACGCCTTGAAACGCGCCACGCTTTTTGCGGCGCATAAAATCGGCGAAACCGGCGCGGCCAAGGGGTTTCTCTCGGAGGCCGCTTTGAATGCGCTCTATCAGCAGCATGGGGCGGCCATAACGTTTCAGCGATGCGCCGCGTAAATTT
>CAZCGG010000031.1:0-10610 GCA_964498135.1 uncultured Candidatus Moduliflexus sp. | reverse complement strand
TCGATCTTATTCAAAAGTTCCAAGCGTGACATGCTGATGCCTTGTCCTTTTCGGCTTAATGTTATGTAAAATTCACATCCTTCCGTGGGGAAAAAGCTTAACTCTTGAAAAGGAAGCAAGCCAAGACAAAAAAGGTCATGAATAAGCAATCTAAATGAGTGGGGAACGAAACACCATGCATGAGCATCCGTATATGCCGTTTCATGAAACGCAGAATTCATGGCTTGAAGCGCGGTTTCTAACGAAGTGACAAATTTATATTCCCCCATAGTGTTCGAATCCCAAGCCGTAATCCCTGCTTTTGATACGAGATTCAAAAAATGTTCCGCTACCGTGCCTGGGGTATGAATGTTGTTCTTCTGAACATAACTATCTACGATCTTGGCAAGGCCGGTAATTGGACGATAGCGGTCAAAACAATAGCGTTTATCTGGAATAACAAGCGAAATCACGCCGTCATCTTTCAGAATGGCGTCGCAATTGTTAAGAAAACCGATGAAATCTGGTGTGTGTTCAATGACGTGTGACGCGATAATCCAATCGTAATATTTGTTTTTTCCCGTTAATGTTGCATAATCTTCCCCCTGCCATACAAAATCAACCTCTTCAATATTCTCACAATTGACAGGATGATCTTTGTATTTGACGCATAGCTCTTCGCGGCTCATGTGGTCAATAATATGAACCTTATATCCTTGTTTCTTAGGGGCTATGGGATTATAGCTGGGGCCAATTTCAACGCCATGTCCATCTTTATTGACATGGCGTAATATTTTATCTTCTCGATTCATGAACGTTGTTCCTATGAATAACGGCGGCGTGAGGCAAGCGCCTCCACTCAGATGAAGCGCCGTATGTTGGCGTAAAGAACTTTTCAGTTGAGTCAGGGGTTTATTCCGCCTGCAAGACGCGCCGGATCGTGGCTTCATGCTGCTGAACGAATTGCCGCGCTATCGCTTTCAGCACGTCTAATTTGCCGATGTCGGCGCGTTCGCCGTTGGCAATCTGCTCTTGATAATACCGAATCTGCGCCTGCACGTCCCACATCAGATTATTATACCCTCGCGTCACATGCCCTTCGGCTTCAGTGCTGGCGAAGCGTTCTTCGGAATCGAAATAGCGCTGCGCTTCCTGAAACAGAATATCGGGAGTGATCGGCTGATACAATTCCGCGAGCAGCGCAATTTTCTTTTCATACGGCTGATCAAAGTAGATCGCCCGATTCGTGAACCAGTCCGGCGGAATGTCGAAATCCGCGCTGCGCTCTTTGATGGATTCGATGATGGCGCGGGACGACCGCCCGGTAATTTTCGGATTCTTCGCCTTCAACTCGGCGACAAACGTGCCGAATTCAAGCAGCGTCGCCTTGTTGTATTTCGCAAATTCGTCGGCCATGTACTCGGCCACGTCTTCTTTCGGCGCGGCATCCGCCGAAAATTGCGTCGCAAACGGCTCGTACCCTTTTTCAATCGTGACCAGCCCTTTTTCAAACATTTTGCCCGCTAAAATCAAGCAAATATCGGCGAAATCTTCCGCCGTGCTTGGCCCGTCAATCAGCAACCGGTCGTTGAACCGGTTGCGCAGCGCGTCGTCGAGGCCGGTCGGCTTATTCGAGGCCGCGAAATTGATGACGTTGCCGCGCCGCACCGTGAACGCGCCGTCGAGGTATTGCATCAAAATATTGTTGATGTCGTTATCCGCGCCCTGCGCGTCGCTGCGGGACGAGGTGAGCAGATCAATGTCATCCAAAATGCCGAGGCTCAGCAGGTTCGGATTCTGCGTCACGGAGAGGCGTTGCAGCAGGATTTTGCCGGTTTTGCCGTAATATTCGTCTTTGATGGATTGATCCACCGTGAACACCGAAAATTTCACGCCGATTTGGTCGCTGAGTTCCTTCAACTGCGTCATGGCTAGGCGGAACAGCGACGATTTCCCCGTGCCGGGCAGCCCGTCGTACAGGCTCGTCCACGCGAGGCCGCCGAGTTCGAGAATTGGATTCATCTGCTTGGCCGGATCGTACAGCGCAAGCCGCTGCACGTAGCGCGTGATTTTGCGCTTGGCGTTGCGGTTGCCGACGATTTCCTGCGGGCGAATCGGCGTGAACGTGATGGCTTGCGCGGCGGCCGGCGCGGCGGAAATGCTCTTGTCTTCATAGGCTTCGAGGACGAGAAACTCGTCGAGAACGCGGAATTGGTAGCCTTTCAAATGGCGGTCGAACTCAGGGGAAGCGTCTTTGCGGGTTAGGGCGAGTTCGGCGTATTTGTGGAAAATATCTTTCACGCAGACCGCGAACGCGAGCGACGATTCAAACTGCTTGCCGGTTTCCATCTGCTTGACGAGATAGGCGAAGACCGGCGCGAGCAGGCGGCGAATGACCGCTTTTTCCGGCTGCGCGGAATCGAGCGAGAGCGGCATGTCGGACAGATCCGGTTTCTGTTCGGACGATTCGACGCCCTCGGCGCGGATGATGCCGTCCATCTTTTTCACGATGAACAGCGACGACGCAAACGTGGCGTAATCATGGCAAAAGCCGCGCAGGACATTCAATTCCTGATTGGCCGACAAATCCGCGCTCGCGGTCTCGATCAGACGCTGCTTCAGGCCGACTTTATTTGAGAGCAGGTCGGTCACGGCGGAAAAGACCTGCATCCCTTCGCGGATCGCCAAATAGGTGTCGCGCTCCAAATTGCTCATGATGTATTCTTCGTCGGGATCGAGCTTGAGCAGCAACTCCGGCAGCGAATGCTGCTTGCCGCCGAACCGGTAGGCGATCAGGACTTCTTCGATGGACGCTTTGAATTTCGCAAGCTGCTCTTTGCCAATATCTACGGGGTTGTTCTGTTCATTCATAAATCTCTCCCTTGCTCGTGACGCCGAACATTTTCGTATGCTCTTTCAGCGTGATGTTGAGATTATGTACTTTCTGAATCAGACGATGCGGCATCAAAATGTATTGCGGCGACGTGATGACCGGGCTGAACTGTCCCTCGTATTCGTCGCCGGTGCGCCAGCCGAGAAACCACTCTTTCAGGCCGATGCGCTCTTCTTCGCCCATGCGCACGACCGACGATTTGCTGAACATCAAGATGCAGTCTTCCGGCGTTTCAATCAGCGATTTCACCGCCGCGCCGTTTTCGGTGTAGAGGCTGTAAAATGGCCCGATGTCCATTCGTTCGAGATATTCCAACTGGACGCCGTAAATCGCTTCGATTTTCTGCGCCATGTCGCTGAGCTCCAAATTTGTCACGGTCGAAATGCCGGTTTTGATGGCCTCTTCCAGTTGAATCTGCCATTCGTCGCGCAGATACGATTTCGACGGAATGCGCAGATAGAGCGTGTAAAAGCGCGGCACGTTATGGTGGTCGTCGAGCCGCTCGAACGAGACGGTGCAATAATTCATCGTCCCGTCCTGCTTGACGTGCGTGTACGGGTGGATGAGCAGCGGCTGCGGCAAGTCCAACTCCATGAGCGAGGCGTAGTAATTGCGGATCATTTTTTGGAGAATGACATCTTTCGGGAACAAGCCGCGAAAGAGCAGATAGAGCGCGTCATCCACCAATTTTTCATCGCTCGGCAGCCGCTCCAATTCCGAGCTCGCTTTTTCTTTATCGCCGCGCAGAAATTCAAAATCGCGCACGACAATCGGAAAGCCGGAATCGGTCGGATCAATCGTGCAAGACATCTGCACGTCGCTGTTCGGCTTGGCGGATTCAGCCTTAAGTTTCAGGACAATCACGTCCAGCGTGGCGGTCAGTTTTTTCAGATATTGGAGAAAATCCGGGTTATTGCCGCCGTCTTTCGGCAGTTTTTTGATAATCGCCTGAAAAGCCAACTGGAGCATGCGCGTCAGCAGCGTCAAATGGGCGTAGGCGTCTTCCGGCGTCAAGCTTTTGAAATTCTGCGTATTCAGGCGGAGATCAATGTGATGATCAATGATGGTGGTTCTTTGGCTGTCTTTAATTTGCGGCATAGATTGGAATGGTAAGAAACGAAGTTTCTGCGAGAAACTTCGTTTCTGGCGGTCAACCGGTTATTAGACCTCTTGCATACGTCATGATTTCCTCGACCCCCCGTTCGCGCTGAGCCTGTCGAAGAGCGGCTGTCAACGGTCACGCGCGCCTTTCGACAGGCTCAAGGCGAACGGAAGAGACGTTTGCAAGAGGTCTATTCTTGATCGGAATAGCGCTCTTTCTGCGAGCGTTGCGCGTCTTTGCGGATGTTGTCGTAGCGTTCGTTGAAATTCCGCATGGTGTCTTCCATGCGTTCCATGTAGCCTTTCATCACTTTTTCGTCAATCAATTGAATTTCTTCGCGGGCGAGCGTGGCGTCATTGACCGCGCTGGCGGCCTGCGTGATGATGTCCACCGAGCGGTCGGTGGCGGCGTTGACGGCCTTGTCGAGCGATTCCATGCCGCGCGTCGTCATCATGACTTTCACGGCTTCGGGCGCGGCAAGGTAAATTTCGGTCACGTTGTCCATCTTTTCCTTGACCATCGTGGCCTGCCGCCCCAAATCGCGCACCATTTTTTCAAAGGCATCGCGGGATTGCTTGTTCGCTTCCAGCGCCTGCTGCGCCTGATTGTAAATCGTGAACGTCTGGTCGTATTCGTTGCGCACTTCGGTCAACTGCTTGTGCATGGTGTTCAATTCTGTGGCGAGTTTGGCTTGTTCCTGCGGCGTGGCGGATTCATAGATTTTCTGTTTTTCCGCGTAAGCTTGTTCGAGCGCGCTGAGTTTTTCTTTAATCGCCTCTTCTTTCGGCTCGTATTCGGCGATTTTCGCGGTAATCACATCCGCGTTGGCTTGCAGGCGGGAATACGTGTTAATCGCGCCTTCGCGAACTTCGCAGATCTCTTTGAACAACTGCTCGCCGTATTGCAGAATCATTTGCAGGTTGTCGCGCGGGCTTTGCGTGCGGAGGCGTTCGATGCGCTGCCGGTCGGCCATTTTGTGCGTGAACGGAATCAGCGCCAACACCTTTTCCATGCCTTGATAATTCTGGCTTTCGGCGGCAAACGCCACGTATTCCGTCAAATTATCCGTCAAGCCTTCGGCCAAATCCGCGATGGTTTGGCGATAGCTGCCGTATTGCCCAAGGCTCTGATCCAATTTGGACATTTCGCCTTCGACTTGCTCTTTGCTGGCCGTTTCCCATTTATTGAACAACTGATCCGTCGTGTCCAATTCTTTATACAAATCCGCGCTTAACGATTGGCGCGATTTCCGCAACTCTTCCAATTGTTTCGAGTGTTCCGCAATCAAGCCTAATTTCTCTTTTTCTGCCATGAGACGTTCCTCCTGTTCGTGCGCTCGACTCAACGAGGCGATAGGGTCATCTTATCACGACGCGCGGCGTTGTGATTGAGATTGCAACCTTCCACAATCAGCGTAACAGGCATTTTCTGCCTGTCAAGAAGAAGTTCTCCCAAACAATAAAATTCTCTGCGTATGTCCGCGCAAACATATTGGAAGAGCGGCGGATTTGCGCCTGGGCGACAAAAACGGGCGGGCGGCGTTCTGTGAAATGAGGCGCGTTTTTCCTTGACAGCAAGCAAGTCGAGAAAATAATCTTTCTCAACCTGATAGGTCTTCGAAAGCCCTTCAGGTGTTAACATGCTCGGATAAAAATTTTATTTATATGGGAGAAATCCATTATGACTAGTCATGCCGCCATCATGCCGGAGCAGCCGGACTTAAAAAAACAGGCTGAAACCATTTTGCAAGAGTTGGGGATTCCGCTTTCAGTCGCGTATGATCTTTTTTACCGGCAAATCGTTACGTATCGAGGTCTTCCCTTTGAGATTCGTTTGCCCAATCAAACGACAATTGACGCGATGGAAGACGCGCGGGAAGGACGCGGCACGCGCTATGATACCGTCGAAGACATGTTTGCTGACATGGAGGAATGATGCTGCCGATTCGTTCGACCGTTCAATTTAAAAAAGACCTGAAAAAAGCAAAAAACAGAGGCGCGACCTGCAATTATTACAGCGTGTTCTTGTTCAGTTGGCAGAAATGACCCCTTTATCTGAATCCTTTCACGACCATAAACTTAAAGGGCGTTGGCGCGATTTTCGAGAGTGTCATCTTGAACCGGATTGGCTGCTTATTTATACGATCACGGATTTCGAGCTGCGGCCAACCCGTTTGGGAAGTCACGCCGAGCTATTTGAGTGACGTGAAAATGATGGGAGAAAAATTATGCAAATACGAAATAGCAGCATGATAATGTTGGCCGCCTTGCTGGTGATTCTAACGGGCTGCCAATCGGCGTATTACGCCACGATGGAGCAATTCGGCATTGAAAAACGCCACCTGCTGCGCGATAACGTGGCGAAGGCGCAGGGAGAACAGCAGCAGGCCTCGGAAGAATTTAAAGACGTGCTGACGCGCATCAAAGAAATGTACGGCTTTGACGGCGGCAAGCTGGAAAAGGCGTACAAGGGGCTGAAATCGCAATATGAAACGTGCGAAGACCGCGCGGAGACGGTGAAAAAACGGATTGCGGATGTCGAAGAAATTGCGGCGGATTTGTTCAAAGAATGGGACGAAGAAATCAATCAGATGGTGAACGCCGATTTGAAAGCCAAAAGCCGCAATTCGCTGCTTCAGACCAAACGTCGCTATGAGCGGCTCGCGGAAACCATGCGCGGCGCGGAAGCCCGTTTAGAGCCGGTGCTTGTGCAGGTGCGGGATTACGTGCTGTATTTGAAACATAACCTGAACGCGCAGGCTATCGACTCGTTGAATAAAGAAGCGGACAGCATCGAAATCGAAGTTAGCTCCTTGATTGAAGAAATGAACGCCTCCATCCGCGAAGCCGAGACGTTTTTGAAAGAATTTGAATAACCATTTTCCAAGTCATTACAAATTGTTTTGTTGTATTTTTCACGCCAAGCCCGCGAAGCTCGCAAAGGTGGTCACATACGGCCTTTGCGAGCTTCGCGGGCTTGGCGTGAATTCGAAAAACATTATTCATAATTACTCAGATGTTGAAGCATTCGGATGGTTCAACATCTGGATATGATGACGCTCTTACGGCGTGGCGCGGGCGGCGGACGGCAGCGTGAACCGGAACGTCGTGCCTTTGCCGACCTCGCTTTCCACCCAAATTTTCCCGCCGTTCTGCTCAACCAATTCGCGGCAGAGAATCAAACCTAATCCCGTCCCTTCTTCCCCCGCAGTTCCGGCGTGACTGTAGCGCGTGTCGAGTTTCAGCAATTCCGGCAGGACGCTTGCCGGAATGCCGACGCCGGTGTCGGCGACGCGGACTTCCACTTCCTGATCTGACCGCGTGATGGCGGAAATCTTCACCGCGCCGCCGCCGGACGTGAACTTAATCGCGTTGGAAATCAAATTCCGCAGCGCGGTGTTAATCATGGATTCATCGGCAAAGGCGGTCATCGCGTCAGGAATGTCATTCCGCAGATCAATCAATTTCTTTTCGGCATGCGGCGCAAACAGTTCGATATTTTCGGCGGCGAGGTCGCGCAGGACGAGCGATTTAGGGAAGCAATCCATCAAGCCGCGCTGAATTTTCGACCACGTGAGCAGATTTTCCAGCAACGCATAGAGCCGTTCGGCGGAGGAATGCAGGCGTTTGACCAGATTTTTGATGCGGTCTTTATCGTAGCGGTCAATATTCAGCGAGAGCAATTCCGTAAAGCCGAGCAGGACACTGAACGGATTTTTGAGATCGTGGGAAATGATCGAGAAAAAGCGGTCTTTGCTGGCGTTCAATTCGCGGAGTTGCTCGTTTTTTTCTTTCAGTTCGTTATGCGCGGCCAATAGTTCGGCCTGCGCCTGCTTGAGTTCCGTAATATCGCGCGAAATCCCCATGTAGCCGACGATGTTGCCGGATGAATCATGCAGCGTTGACGCGGAAAGCAGGCAGGGGAAAATCTCGCCGTTTTTGCGGCGGTTCAGCACTTCGTGGGTCAACTGTCCCTTATCTTGCATGAAATGGTGCATATCGGCGGATTCTTGCGGCGTCGCGTATAGCCGGTCAATGCGCTCTCCGATAATTTCATCTTGACGAAAGCCGAAGACGCGCTCTGCGGCGGCGTTGAATTCCACGATTCGGCGGTCTTGATCCACCGTAATAATCATGTCGAGCGAGCTATTGATAATGTTGCGCGTATATTTCTGCGATTCGATGATCGCTTTTTCCGCCTGCTTGCGCCAGGTCACGTCTCGAATCGCCGCGACCCGCACCGTGCGCCCCTGATACGGCATTTCTTTGGTCTGAATTTCCACCGGAAACGCGCGCCCGTCTTTGCGAATGCCTTCGCCTTCGGTCAAATTCTCGAATTCCGAGCGAATGTTGCTGAGAATACCTTCCTGAAATTCCGCCATCATCAGGTCAAGCGCGTTCTTGCCAATCAATTCGCTGCGGTCATAGCCGAACAGGTCTTTCATGACGGGATTCACGTCGAGAATGACGCCTTTGTCATGCACAATGACGCCCTCAAACGTCGCTTCCGACAGCATGCGAAACCGCTCTTCGCTCTCGCGCAGGGCTTCGGCGATGCGCTCCCGCTCCAAGATTTCTTGCTGAAGCTGCTCATTCTGATCTTGCAGCCGCTTCTGCAAGCCGCGAATCCGCACGTGCGTGGCAATCCGGGCGAACGCTTCTTCATCTTGAAATGGCCGCGTGATATAATCCACGCCGCCGACATCGAAGCCTTTGAGCTTTTCGGCGGGCTCCGTCATGCCGCTCATGAAAATGACCGGAATCGCGCTCGTCTCCGGGCTGTCTTTCAAGCGGCGGCAGATGTCATAGCCGTCAAAGCCCGGAAACAGGACATCCACCAGAATCAAATCAATATCATGCCGCCGCGCATGGATGAGCGCGTCTTCGCCCTGATTCACGACCATGACCGATAATCCGCGCGACGTGAGATAATCGGCAAACGGCTGCAAGCCCATCGGATTATCCGTGACCATTAACAACTTTGAGTGTCGGCGTTCGTTCTGCCGCATACGGTGTCCCTCATCTCTGCCCCCCCTGCGAATCGGCGCAAGGGGGGGTGTCATCTCGCCAGTTTCTGGCTGAAAAACATCTGCGCCGCGCCCATGCCAAATCGCGCGCGACGCGGTGATGAGTCATAATTGCCGCAATTCTTACCGCGAGTCCGTACATTTGTCAAGAGAAAGTCGCGGGTTTCTCGTTTCTGTCCGCAAGCGCATTCTTTTTGAGGAATCTGCGCGTTCCCTGTAAAAAGATCTTGCATTTCCTGACAGAACGATGCAGATGGGAAACGCTGTCAAATTAAAAAGAAGCGGAGTTCCTATGTTTCGAATTTCTTTCTCAACGGTGAATATGCGCTATATCATTCATTGGGCAAAGACGCCGCCGCCGCTTGGCGAGGCATGGGACGCGGGCGCTTGGCGCGAAGCCGACGCGCTTTCAATCAGCCATTTTCACCCGCGCAGCGCGGCGCATCGTCCGCAAACCGAGGCAAAGCTCCTGTATGACGCGGACAATCTGTATCTGCGCTTCCGCGTGCGGGATCAATACGTCAAAGCGGCGCACACGGCCTATCAAGACCACGTTTCCGACGATAGCTGCGTCGAATTTTTTGTGATGCCGAGCCTGTTCAATTTCGATGCCGTCCCGTCGGCAGAATCGCCCCAGTATCGCGGCTATTTCAACATCGAAACCAACTGCATCGGCACGCTGCTGTTGTATCATATCGAAGATTGGCAGCGGGCGGCGGACGGGTTTGCCCGCTATACGAAAATTGATCAGGAGCGGCTGGACGGAATGCGGATCGTGTCGTCGCTGCGCCAACCGATAGATCAGGAAATCGTGACGCCGATGGAGTGGGAAATCGGCTATGCGCTGCCGTTTTGCGCGCTTGAAGCGTATGTCGGGCCGTTAGAATTTCGGCGCGGGCGTCCGTGGAAAGGGAATTTTTTCAAATGCGGCGATTTGACCTCGCAGCCGCATTGGGCAAGCTGGTCGCCGATTGGCGAGGAGTTGAATTTTCATCAGCCCGCCTATTTCGGCGCGCTGGAATTTGGAGAGTAGATGGATTCGTCACTTTCTTTTCTGTTTCTGTCGCTGTTTTCCGAGAAAATTCGGGCGCTGATTGTCGGCGGCGGGCGGGCGGCGAGCATGAAGGCGAAGACGCTCGCCGAGCGCGGCTGCCGCGTCACCGTGCTTGCGCCGCGCATCTGCGACGATATCCGCCGCATTGAGTCGGCGCGGCTGACGCTCATCGCCGCGCCCTACGATTCCGCGCGCCTTTCCGGCGTTCATCTTGTCGTCATTGCGACGGATAATCCGGCGGTCAACGCGCAGATTCAGGCGGATTGCGAGGCGCAGGCGAAGTTGTTCCTGACGTGCGGCAGCGCGCGGGACGGGCTGTTCGTGACGCCGGTGATGCGCGAGACGGAACAGACCGCCTTCGCCGTGCATACGAAATCCGGCAGCCCGCGCACCGCCCTGTTTCTCGCGGAAAAATTGGCCGATTGCTTGAAAAAATACGACGCCTTTGTCGCGTGGGTTGCGGCAATCCGGCGGCAAGCCGCGCCGCGCGGTGACAAAGACGAAATCATGCGCCTGCTGAATACGGATGAGTCATTTGAGCTTTTTCAAAAGGGGC
>CAZCGG010000030.1:0-27913 GCA_964498135.1 uncultured Candidatus Moduliflexus sp. | reverse complement strand
CTTCCGGCGCATTCGAGCGCTACGATCAACAGTCGGAATGGTTCTTCGTACAATTTCAGAAGGTAATGGAAGGCATGGAAAAAGCCTACACGCCGATTCAGCCGCGCGACGTGCCATCCATTCTTCGAACGCGCCTGTTTTCCGAGATTGACGCGACCGCCTTGCAGGAGGCGCTGGATCATTTCATGGCGTATGCGCTCCGGGAATCGCTGATTCCGCCGGGCATAGAGCCGAAAGCCTATCGCAGGCAATTTGAGGCGACGTATCCTTTTCTGCCGGAAATGTTGGACACGCTGGCGCAACGCTGGGGGAGTTTTGCCGGATTTCAGGGAATTCGCGGCATGTTGCGCTTGCTGATGCTGCTGTTGAGCGCATGCAAAGATCTGGCGTTGCCGTACCTGACGTTAGCCGATTTCAACCTGTCGAATCATGACATCCGGCGCGAACTGCTGCGGTATGTCGGCGGCACGTTTGACGAGGTGATTCTCTCCGATTTGATGGGCGAAAACGCCACCGTTCGCGCCGTCGAACAGTCTCTTGAATACGATGGCATGCCGTTCCCGTTCGCCATGCGCGCCGCGACAACGATTTTCCTGTCCTCGTTTTCGGAAAGCGGGCAGAACGGCGCGAGTTTCGCGGAAATCAAGCGGCATGCGCTGCTGCCGGATCAGCCTGCCCGGATTATCGGCGAGGTGATGCGCGGCTTTCAAGAGCGATTGAATTTCCTGCACGCGCAGCAGAATAAATACCTCTTTCTGCGCCAGCCGAACCTGAATTACCTGCTGATGATGAGCACCGAGCATATCCAGGAATACGGCGTGGACGAATTGGAGCAGGAATTGCTGCGAAAAGCCCTGCCCGGCAAGCATTTCGAGGTTATCCGCCTGATGCGGGGGCATCGAGACGTGCCGGACACGCCCGCGCTCAAATTGGTCGTGCTGAAAGAGCAGAACGACGCCTTGATGAAGCAAATCATCACCTTTAATGGCAAGCTGCCCCGCGTCAACCAGAACACGATTTTTTTTCTGCTGACCGCCGAGCATGAAACCTCTGAACTCGCCCATCTGCTCAAGCAATATTTGGGCTGGGGCATGCTGCTGACCGAGAACGAACAGACCGTGTCCGACGAGCAGAAGCGGATGGTGAAAATGCGCTGGAAAACGATGGAGGCGGAACTCGATGACGCGATTCGGAAAAAATACCGCCGCGTCGTCATTCCGACGAAACAGGGCTTGAGCGTCCGCGACATCGGCCTGCGCCGGACGGATCACCATGCCAATCTGGAAGAAGACTTGTACGCGCTCCTGCTCGCGTCCGGCGATATTATCGAATATTTCCCGGCCACGCAGATTAAAGAGCAATACCTGAAAAATAAGCCGTTCGTCTTCACCGAACAACTGTATCGCATCAGCACGACGACGCTTGGCGAACCCCGTTTGATTGACCGCGCTGTCTGCGAAAACGCCATCAAAGAAGGCGTGTTGGAAGGGTTGTTCGGGTTGGGCGTGTTGAAGGGGAAGGAACTGATCTGCACGGCGTTCAAGCAAAAAGTGTTCTACATGAATTTTTCCGACGATGAGGTGATTATTCGTGATGAACTGAGCGGCATGCAGCCGCCAGTCGAGGAACGCGCCGCGCTTGCGCCGATGGCGGTCGTCGGGATGCCCCGCTTGCCGGAGAATGAAGTTTCCGGCGTTTCCCGCCAGGAAGCGCATCTCCGTTTCCCTGTGCCGCAAAAAAATGTCAGCGTCTTGATGGGCATGATTCAATCCCTGCGCCAGCGCTTTCAGACGCTTACCATCGAGCTTCACGCTGAAGACGGCGAGATGTCCGAACAAGAATACGCCATGCAGATTCAAGATGTCTTGCGTCATTTGCAAGATGGGACGCGATGAACGCGACGGCTATGCCAAATTGTTTGCCTGCCATCCGCCAGCGTGTGCGCCGAATTGGCCGCGCACGCTCCGTGTCTTGCATAGCGGTCTGCTCGGTATGAGCGCGCCGCGATTTTCAGACAAATGGACGAGGTCAGCGCAGGACGATTTTCGGGTTGATCAGGCCGTAAAGCAGGTCAATCAGCAGGTTCAAGCCGGTAAACACTAAGGCTAAAAACACGACGCCGCCCTGCACGACCGGAAAATCCCGCCCGGAAATCGCGTTCAGCAGCAGCCGCCCCACGCCCGGCAGATTGAAAATCTGCTCCACGATAATCGCCCCGCCCAGCAGTTCGCCGAATTGCAGTCCCGCAATCGTGATGACCGGCAGCAGCGCGTTTCGCAGCGCGTGCCACAAAATCACGCGAAGTTCGCTGACGCCCTTGGCGCGGGCGACCATGACATATTCTTTCCCCAATTCATCAAGCATGGAGACGCGAATCATGCGCGTCAGAATCGCGGCGCGAATGCCGCCGAGCGTCACCGCCGGAAGCGCCAAATGATGCAGCCATTGCGCCGGATTATCGGAAAAATTGACGTAGCCGAGCAGCGGAAACCATTTGAGATGCGCCGCAAACAGCAGCATCAGCAGGATGCCCAACCAGAAGCTTGGGACGGCGAGGCCGATTTGCGCCGCCGCCATGCTTGACACATCCACCCATGACCACGGACGCCGCGCCGCCAAAATCCCCAACGGGAAGGCGATCAGCGCGGAAATGAGCAGCGCGAATGCCGCCAGCCAGAACGTGACGTGAATCCGGCTGAAAATGAGCGCCAGCACCGATTCCTGCGAGCGCAGGGAAACGCCGAAATCGCCCCGGCAGAGGTCGCCGAGCCAGACAACATATTGCTGCCATATCGGGCGGTTTAAGCCCAAGAGCGCGCGGACTTCCTGCACCCGCTGCGGCGGGGCTTCCAAGCCGACAATCAGTTGCGCCGGATCGCCGGGAATGACGCGGAGAATGCCGAAAACAAGCGTGACAACAATCAGCACGGTCACGCAAGACGCCGCCAAGCGTCGAAGCAGATATTCAATCATGATGCCGTTTTCACCAATAAAAAGCAGGACTTACGCAACGTGGTTCGACAAGCTCACCACGAACGAACGACGATGTTGGCGTTTCGCCCACCGTTCGCCCTGAGCCTGTCGAAGGGCGCGAACTGACGGATCATTCCTCATGGGAAATCTGCGCGCTTCGACAGGCTCAGCGCGAACGATGATTTGCAGCAAGAGGTCTATAAAGAATGGCCGCGCAGACATGCTTGCCTGAGCAGGCCGAAACATGGGCGGACGCGATGGTCTGCCCCACCGAATTTCTTTGCGCCATAAATCATGTTGCATGGCGAAATGTCAATAAAAGTTGCGGAGATTTTTTGCGGAGTTTGAGACATTACTTGACAAAATCCGCGCCGCTTTTTAGACGTGACTCCGAAAAACAATCCTGCATTTTTGAACCGGTCAGGCACGTCTGGTCGGTTTGATGTTCTCCAAATGACCTTGCAACAGACGATGAGTATCACAGATGTTCGGAATGCCTCATTCCGCAGACGTCGCCCGCTTTCGTGGGAATGATACCGCTCTGTCCATAGCCCCGTCATTCCTGCGAAAGCGGGAACGCCTCTCAGCCATTCGTTTTTCACGCACCCGTTTCACCGATTGCATTGCCAGAATTCTGCGCAAACATGGCAGTGGCACAGGCATGCTTGCCTGTGTTGGACAGACAAAAATGCCTGTCATCCTGCAAATTGTATTTTTAGGAGTGAATGTATGAAAGACACCGGCAAAAAAATCAACGTTGCCATTATCGGCGCGTCCGGCTATAGCGGCGTCGAATTGGTCAAATTTCTGCTCAATCATCCCGGCGTGGAGTTGGCGCATGTCGTCGGCGCGTCCACCGTCGGGCAGCGGCTCGACGACATTTATCCGATTTTTCGGAAACGAACGAACCTCGTCATTGAAGCGTTTGATCTTTCCGCGCTGAAAACAATGGACATCGCGTTTCTCGCGCTGCCGCACGGCGAGGCGATGAAATACGCCCCCCAACTCATCGAGGCGGGCATCCGCGTGATTGATTTCAGCGGCGACTTCCGCTTCAAATCGGCGGAACTATACGAAAAATGGTACAACCTGCCTCACACGGCTCAGGCGTATCTTGACCAAGCGGTGTACGGCCTGCCGGAACTCTTCAAGGCGGAAATCGCGCAGGCGCAATTAATCGCCAATCCGGGCTGTTATCCGACAAGCGCGATTCTCGCCCTTGCGCCGATTTTACCGCACGCATGCGTCAAGACGGACGCGCTGGCGATCACGTCCATGTCCGGCGCGTCGGGCGCAGGCAAAAAGGCCAAACTCGACCTGCTGTTCTCGGAAATCAACGAATCGGTCAAGGCGTACCGCGTCGGCGATCATCAGCACACGCCCGAAATCAAGACGATTTTGGAGCGTGTCGCGGGGCGGGAGTTGAGCGTGGCGTTCATTCCGCATCTGCTGCCGATTACGCGGGGGATTTACACGACGATTTGCCTGCCGCTCACCGCGCCCGTGTCGCGGGAAGCGGTGTTGCAGACGTATCAGGCGTTTTACCAGAACGCCCCATTTGTGCGGGTGTTGGCGGATCGCGCGCCGGAACTCAAATTCGTCAACTACACGAATTATTGCGACATCAGCGTCGCGGTGGATCTTACCGGCAAATTTTTGATCATCAACTCAGCCATTGACAACCTTGTGAAAGGCGCGGCCGGTCAGGCGGTTCAGAACATGAACCTCATGGCGGGCTTTGCCGAAGGGGAAGGATTATGATGCGGGTCATTGAAGGCGGCATTACCGCCGCGCACGGCTTTACGGCGGCGGGCGTGAATTGCGGCATTAAAAAAGAGCGGAACGATTTTTGCTTGATTGCGTCCGATA
Source organism: uncultured Candidatus Moduliflexus sp. (assembly GCA_964498135.1). Taxonomy (GTDB): domain Bacteria; phylum Moduliflexota; class Moduliflexia; order Moduliflexales; family Moduliflexaceae; genus Moduliflexus. Next base: position 23,071 of record CAZCGG010000030.1, on the reverse strand, counting down.
TTCCGGCGGCGGCGGCGGCCATGTTCACGACGAACAAAGTCGCGGCCGCGCCGGTCGTGTTCGATAAAGAGCAGTTGCAGAAATCGCCGTATATCTCCGTGATTGCGGCGAACAGCGGCGTGGCGAACGCCTGCACCGGCGAGCAGGGGATGCTCGATTGCCGCGCATGGGCGGCGAAGACGGCGGAGACGCTCAAGGTCAAAGCGGAGCAAGTTCTCGTCGCCTCCACCGGCGTGATCGGCTCATATCTGCCGATGGACAATATCTTGCGCGGCGTGGAGCTTGCGGCGGCGGCGTTGTCCCGCGACGGCCATCTTGAGGCGGAAAAAGCGATCATGACGACCGACACGAAGCCGAAAGAATACGCGGTTGAAATCGAATCCGCCGCCGGGACGTTCCGCATCGGCGGCATGGCGAAGGGATCGGGCATGATGAAGCCGAACATGGCGACGATGCTCACGTTTCTCAGCACCGACGCGAATCTCAGCCCTGAAACGCTCGATCTCGCCCTGCGGCAGGCGGTTGAAGTCTCGTTCCATTGCATCAGCGTGGACAACGACACCAGCACGAATGACACGGTGGCGCTGTTGGCGAACGGCGAGGCGGGCGGCGAAGAAATTTTGCCGGATTCGCCCGCGTTTCAGGACTTTTGCGCTGGATTGCGGACAGTCTGCGTCGAGTTGGCAAAAATGCTCGTGCGCGACGGCGAAGGGACGACGAAATTGATTGAAATTCAAATCAAACGCGCGGCGAATGCGGCGGAAGCGAAAATCGGGGCGCGGGCGGTGGCGGATTCATATTTGGTGAAAACCGCGATTCACGGCGGCGATCCGAACTGGGGCCGGATTATCGCCGCGCTCGGCTACTCCGGCATCACGCTGACGCCCGAAAAGGTGACGCTCGACATCAACGGCGCGCCGATTCTGCTGCAAAATTTTCAGCAGGCCGGAACGCGCGCCGAATTGCGGAAGCTTCTGGCGACGGACACGGTTGTGATTGTCGCCGATCTCGGCCTTGCTGACGGCGAATGCACCTTCTGGACATCCGACTTGAGCAACGCCTACGTGGATATTAACGCCAAATACACAACCTAACGGCTTTAACGCAAAAGACGCAAGGACGCAAAAGGCGCGAACGTTCGCGTCTCTGGCGTCCCTTGCGACGGTTGCGTTGATCTGTTCATGAAAAACAAAATTTTGACGGATGCGCTGATTGAGGCGCTGCCGTATATCCAGCAATTTACGGGCAAAATCGTGGTGATTAAATACGGCGGCGCGGCGATGATTGACAAGGAACTCAAGGCGAGTTTCGCGCAGGATATTTCGCTGCTGCATCATCTCGGCATGAAAATCATCATCGTGCATGGCGGCGGGAAGGAAATGACCGAGCTGGCCGAAAAGCTCCAGCTTGAGACGCAATTCGTGCAGGGGAAGCGCGTCACGAACGAGGCGATGCTCGATATTGTCAAAATGGTGCTGGCCGGGAAAATCAATAAGGAAATCGTCTGCAACCTGAACCGGCAGAATATCAAGGCCATCGGGATTAGCGGGCAGGACGGCGATTTGCTCAAATGCCGCAAAGCGTTTCTGCCGACGGGCGAGGACATCGGCTGGGTCGGCGAAATTATTCACGTGAATACCAAAATTCTGCTCGACATGCTTGAAGACGGCCTGATTCCGGTCATTGCGCCGGTCGGCTACGATGATGACGGCAATTCGTACAACATCAACGCGGACGACGCGGCGGGCGACATCGCCTCGGCGTTTCCGGCGGAAAAGCTGATTTATCTGAGCGACGTGGCGGGCGTGATGATTGATAACAAACGGATTGCCTCGTTGAATGAAGAGACGGCGAACGCCATGATTGCGAACGGGCAAATTACAAAAGGGATGATTCCGAAGGTCAATTCCGCCTTCGATACGCTGAATCAGGGCGTCAAAAAAGTCCACATGCTCGACGGGCGCGTCCTGCATTCGCTGTTAGTCGAAATTTACACCGATTCCGGGATCGGCACGCAGTTTGTGCTGAAATAATCACGTGGTTGAATCCGGCAGCCTCGCTCTACGCGGTGGCACAATTGCCGCCGCGTAGGGCGGAGCTACCGTTTGAGAATGACGACGCAAGAAATTATCGCGCAAGAACAGCAATACGTCATGCAGACGTACAAGCGGTTTCCGATTGTCCTGACAAAGGGCGAAGGCGTCCGCGTGTGGGATAACGACGGCAAATGCTATCTTGATTTTTTGGCCGGAATCGCGGTCAACGCGCTCGGCTACAATCATCCGGCGATCAGGGAAACCATTCATAAACAGGCGGATGGCCTGATTCATACCTCGAACCTGTTTTACACGCAGAATCAAATCGCGTTAGCGAAGCAGATGGCCGACTATTCCGGCCTTGACTGCGCGTTTTATTGCAACAGCGGCGCGGAAGCGAACGAAGGCGCGTTCAAACTCGCCCGAAAATGGGGCAAAGGCCGCTATGAAATCATCACCGCGCTGCAATCGTTTCACGGGCGAACGCTCGCGGCAATTACGGCGACCGGCCAGACGAAATATCAGCAGGGTTTCGCGCCGCTGCCGTCCGGCTTTACCTATGTGCCGTTCAATGATTTGGCGGCGATAACGCGGGCGATTCGGCCTGAAACAGTGGCGATTCTGCTCGAAGCGGTGCAGGGCGAAGGCGGCATTCAGGTCGCCGCGCCGGACTATCTGGAAGGCGTGGCGCAACTGTGCCGCGAGCGGAATATTTTGCTCATGTTCGACGAAGTGCAGGCGGGAATGGGGCGCACGGGCAAGCTGTTCGCGTTTCAGCATTACAACGTGCGGCCGGATGTCGTGACGGTGGCGAAGGGCTTGGGCGCGGGCTTTCCGATTGGCATGATGCTGGCGCGGCGCGAAGTCGCGGCGGCCTTTGAGCCGGGCAATCACGCCTCCACGTTCGGCGGCGGCGAATTCGTGACCGGCGTGGCGCTGACGTTTGTGCGTCTGCTGATGCAGGAAGGGCTGCTTGAGCATGTCGTCAAGATGGGCGAGTTGCTGCTTGCGCGGCTGAACGCATTGAAAGACCGCTATCCGGCGTTGATTGCGGACGCTCGCGGCTTGGGGCTGATGGCGGGCTTGCAATTTGCCGACGCGATTCCGGCGGCGGAGGTGAGCGCGAAACTGCGCGAAAACGGCTTGCTGACGGCGATGGCAGGCGGGAATGTCGTGCGGTTCGTGCCGCCGTTGATTCTTCAACCGGCGGATATTGACGAGGCCGCCGCGATTCTTGACACGACGATTCGCGCGTTTGCCTAACTCATTGCGCTTGCGAAAAGACACGACGTTTCTTCAAGAAACGTCGTGTCTCGAATGTCGTTTACCGTTTTTCAGAGAGTAGGGCGGTCAAATTCAACGCGATATTTTCAAAAATCGGGATTTCCTGATCCCAATTTCGAGTAATCCAATCTTTGTGCGGTTCCGCAATCATCACTTTGCGGGCGTCTGTAAAAATCCACACGATTTTTTCAACGCCAAAATCGAGCAAGGCATCCGTTTTTGTGTAGTAATAATCCATCATCGTCAGGAATTGCGCCGGTTCCGCTTTCGTGTCAATTTCAATGACGACGTTGGGGGGAAGGTTCAGATATTTATTGTGAAGCGGTACTTGCTCTAAGCGGGCGTCGGCGTAAATGGCAATGTCCGCCGCGCACCAATTGCCTTTCTGAAGTTGCAGGCCGACTTCATTCGTGAGGACTTCGCAGCCCGCCGGAAGATGCGCTATCAAAAACCGGAGAATCCGGCTGATCAATAATGCTTGCAGAAAGCTGCTTCCCATGATTTCCTCCGCCTGCTTTTGGCTGCTGGACACCGCTTGTGCCTCATGATAATAAATCGGAATGTCGTTGATTTTTTCATATACCAACGCTTCTATATGCGGGCGGGGCGGCTTTTTTTTAATGACCCTTTGGCGAGGCGTCTTCTTGGGTTCATGCAACATCGTTGTCGGCATATTTCCCCCCTTTTGAGGCGGCAAAGCTGAGAAGCTCAGTTTCTTAGAGAAACTGAGCTTCTTGAGGAGAGCGTTATTTCGCTTCGGTGATGGAAAGCTGATCGCAGACCATTTCGATGGCTTGCGAATCGTGAACTGGCTTGAGCAGGATGCCGTCGCAATATTGCAGCACTTGCTCCTGTTTCAGGGGATATTCGGACAGATTGTCGGCCACGGCCACGACTTTGACCACTTTCGGCGACACCGCCCGCCGAATCTGCCGCAGCAGTTCAATGCCCTCGTTTTCAGCCAACGCAAGGTCAAGCAGCAGCATGTCAGGATGATATTTCAGACATTTTCGCACCGCGTCGCCGGTATCGAACGCATCAAGAATTTCAATGCCATACGATTCTAAACATTGCTCCAACACCGCGCAATTATTCCAGTTCGGCGTCATGACGAGCAGCCGCAGGTTTTTCGCGAATTGGTCGGCGGGCGCTTGATTCGCCTGCTTCGTTTTCATCGGCTCAAGGGACGTGCGCGGCGTGAACCAGAACGTCGCGTCATCTTGGGCGACTTCGTGGACAATCGGCTCGCGCTCAAATATCAGCCGGACGCTCGTGCCGAGTTCGGGTTCGCTGTCGAACACGATCCGGCCACCCTCCAATTCGGCGAGCAGATAGGCGATAATCAAGCCCAAGCCTGTCCCTTGCTGTTCCTGTTGTTTCCGGCCAAATTGCATGTACGCGCCGATGCTGTTCGTCTGTTCCTGCGTCATGCCGCGCCCGTGATCCGTGATGGAAATAATGCATTCGGTGTCGGTCAGAATGGTGTTGATGGTGACGGGCGTTCCGCGCCGGGAGAATTTAAACGCATTGTCAATCAATTCGGTGATGACTTTTTCGAAGTTCGTCGGGGAGACGCGCGCGAAGACATCCGCAATCGCCATGACTAAATCCTCTTGGCGTTCGGTCTCTTTCGCCCGCTGCAAGGCGACGCTGCGCAAAATCCGCTTGATGTTGTGCGGCTGGTCGCGCTGCGAAAGCAGCATGTCATGCGACGTGTATTTGATCAGCTTTAAATTGGCGTACAGTAATGCGTTTTCGACGAGCCGATGCAGGCGGAGGCCGTTGCGATAAATGGCGTTGCCATATTCCAGCACATGTTCTTTGTCTGGAAATTGCTCGGCGTTCGTCAAAAAGCTCGAAAAACCAAGAATAACGGTCAACGGCGTTCGAAGTTCATGCGGCAGCGACAGGCTCAGGCTCAGGCGCAGCTCATCGAGCATCAGGCGTTCTCGCGCTAACGCGGCTTCTAAATCGGCATTTTTGCTTTCAAGGCTTTTGCGCAATTGCTGGATCGTCAAATGCGTTTTGACGCGGGCTAAGACTTCTTGATATTGAAACGGTTTGATGATGTAATCCACCGCCCCCAATTCAAAGCCTTTGACTTTATCGTCGGTATCGGAAAGCGCGGTCATGAAAATGATCGGAATGTCTTTTGTGGCCTCGTCAGCTTTGATTTTGGCGCAGGTTTGGAAGCCGTCCATCCCGTTCATGATGATGTCTAATAAAATGAGATCGGGCGTATGCGTTTGAAGGGCGAGTAACGCCGCTTCGCCGCTCGGCTGGGGCAATACTTTAAATCCGTCTTTCGTCAGATAATTCGATAGCACGTCCCGATTGGTCTGATTGTCATCCACAATCAGAATTGTGGCCTCATGCAATGTTTTATCTTTCATAGCACCCTATGGCAAGAAATGTTTAAAAAACATTTCGTACAGCGAGAGAAAAATTTCAATCACGATGAGCGCGACAACATACCATTCCACCCGCAGCGCGCGGGTGTTGTGGAGAATATCCAACTGCGTTTCCACCGTTTTGGAAATCAACTCTATTTTGCGTTCCAACGCCCGATGGCGCTCTTGCAGTTCATATTCGTCTTCCAGATAGGCGTATAAGCGTTCGAGTTCCGGGCGTTCCCAGAGAATTTCCGGTTTGTCAACAATTTCGACGCGCCCGACCATTTTATGTTGAATCAACAGCGTTTCGCCGATATGCTGCATCAATTCTTTGCCTTTGTTCAGGCCATGCCCGAAACGCTGCAAGTTGGCGGCTAATGGCTCGATTCGGTCAAACGCCGCTGCGACGCGCTTTTCATATCGCCCGACGACCACGCTTTTCGAGAGAATATCGGCCACGATTTGCAGCCGTTCAATCGAAAGCTCCCGCAAATGGAGATTGCCGCTGCGATCTACATGCTCTTGCCGCGTGGCGTCAACAAAAATCTGCATCTGCTCAGATTCATGATCTGGATACGGCTCATGAATCATCGGCTCAAGCTGGGCAAGAAACGAGACTTCTTCGATTGGCTCTAAGCCGAACAGCACGACAACGCCATAGCGGAACAAGGCGGCGCAGCCCGATTCTCCCGCCGCAATCATGAGCGGCGAAATGGCGAGGCTGCGGGCGGTTTCCAAGGAGCGCAAATCCAGCCGCTCGCTGAGAAACACCGCGCGCACGTCTATCGTTTTTTTCACGCCGAACAACGAAAGCGCTGCCATAAAAAGGCGCGGCGACATTCGTGATTCTCACACCAACGCGCCTGCCCCTGCCGTTTAAAAGGCTCTGATCCTGCAATTTTCCTGAATCATTCCACAATAGAATAGCGCAAGAACTTTTGCAAGAAACTTTTTAAATTTTAATGGAATTCTATTTGACAAAGATGCCGGATCCTGTTGAGATTCCTTCAACAAATGATGAATGTTGCGGTTATGCGTTTTGAGAACGGCGAACCCGTCAGATTCCAAGATTTTTCAAATTCAAAAAAAGAGATCGAATTATGAAACAACTGCTGCGAGCCGAACACTGGCTGATTCAACAATGCAAATTTGACCGGATGAGCAATAACCTGTATTGGATTGTGGTGGCGCTGCTGCCGTGTATCCTCGCCCTGATGAGTTGGCTGCTGCACGTGCATGAGCGGGCGGGGATGGAGTTTCTCGTCATGCGCGACTTGGGCTTCACTGGCAAGGCGGCGGAAGTCTATTATGAACACGACGCCTTCTATTTCAGGCCGCTGCGAAGCCAACTGCTGCTGAATTTCAAACCGGTTTCCAAAACGGTAAAACTCGCGGAAGGCGATCTGCTCGTCGTCGGCAGGACGATGCTGCAAGTCAGCAATTTGGACGGCTGGACGCCGAATCTGCGGACGGTTGGCTATTATCTGACCGAGCGCGACCTCAGCGCGGGCGCGTTCATCGGGCGTTCTCCGCATCCCGAAGAGGCGAACCGGTGGAACGCGAACGATATTATCGTGCAGGATACGAGCGTCGAACCGGTGCATGTCCGGCTGGCGCGCGTCAACGCGCAGCAATATCGCCTGCGCAATCTCGGCGTCAAAGGGTTTGGCGTTCCCGCCGCGCCGCCCGCCGACGGCAAACGCCGCTTTAACATGCCGGAATGGACGCAAATCATGACAGAGGCGACGCTCTCAACCGGGCAGAAATTTCGACTTGAAAACACCCAATTTGAGCTGATGTCGCTGCCGCAGCAAGAGGCGCTGGAATTAAAAATCGCGCGCGGCGCGCAGCCGACCTACACGCTCTCGCGGAACGACGCAACCATGCTCGGCGGCCTGCGGATGTTTCCGAACGATTACATTCCGGATTACCTTGTGGATGAGCGTTTTCTGGAATACGTCCGGCAAGCCATCGAAGCCGGGCTGTTCGGCTTGGACGATCCGGCGCAGCGCAAAGGCGCGCCGCAGTTGCGGATTCGCGGATTTGACGCCGCCGGAAAGCTGGCAAAGGCGCAATTCGACGCGCTGACGCCGAAAGAAAAGCAATTGCTGCACCAGATTTTCCGCTTCCGCGAAGACGCGGGGCAAGCGTTGCGCTGGCGGCGGCCATTCAACCGCGAAGGCTCGGATCCCTACGTCTTTTCCCCGGCGCAGACCGAAAATTTCATCATCAGCGAGAAGACGAACACTGTCCGCAATATTTACCAGTATGCCGCGTATTTGACGAATCCGCACGTCATTGCCGAGGAACTTGCGACGACGCGGGGCGAAATCTTTGACCGGGATCAAGCGTCTCATGCCAAACTGATCGCCTATTTCAAAGGGAGCGCGACGCCGTTGACGGAGTTGCTGCTTGTTCCGTCAAGCGATCCGCAGACCGCGCTGCCGTTCAATACGCAGCAAAAAGCCGATTCACTCGTCTATGTGGCGGGCGGCTATCGCTTTTCCGACGGCGCCACCGTCGTCAACGACAACGGCGCCGCGCGCTATTCCGGCAAAGGCAGGCAGGCGGTGTTGCAGGACGGGCAGACGTTTTCCGCCGGGCAATACACGTTCCGCTACGCCGCGCCGGGCAAGGGCATGCTGGCGCAAAATCTCTCGGAAAACGGCGCGAGCAAGCGTTATTATCCGCTCGGCAGCCGGTTGGCGCATCTGCTCGGCTACAGTTTCGCGCGCAGCCAATTTAAGGGGAATCTCGAAAAAGTCTTCGACAAGGCGCTGTTAGGCTTAGAACAGCGGCCGCCCTGGTGGTCGCTGCGCCGCGCGACTGAGCGCAAGCCGGGCAACAACCTGATTTTGACGATTGACGATGATTTGCAGCGCGTGGTCTATGCGGAATTATCCAAAAAATTGAGCGAATTGAACACGCGCTATCATACGGACATCTTCAAAGGCGCGGCGATTGTGCTGAATAGCGAAGGAGAAATTCTCGCGTCCGCAACGCTGCCGTCGTATAATCCGAACGATCTGCGGAGCATTTTGTCCGCCATGCAGGAAGCGTCCGACGACCCTTGGAACAGCGCGTATATCAATCGGGCGACGCAGAAGAGCTTTCCGCCCGGCTCAACGATGAAAGTCATCATGTCCACGCTGGCGTTGGACAATAAAGCGCAATTTCTGCTGCCGACCGGCGACGGGCAATATCACATCAATAACGGCGGCGGCGCGTTCGTCTGCACGGGCAATTTGAGCTCGTTTCACGGCGTCAGCTTCGGCAAATATGGCATTCCTGATTTTGGCGGCGGCGCGCACGGCGAATTGACGCTCGACACGGCGTTGACGAAATCGTGCAACAATACGTTTGCGTTCCTCGCCCTGAGCGCGGGCTGGCAAACAATTCAGACATACGCGGAGCGCTACGGCTTCAACCGCTCGTTCGATTTTCTGCCATACCAGATGTTTCAAGATGATGTCGCGCTCGCGGCGGGCGTGCGGCGCGACGCCAACGATCCGCTTGCCAGCCTGAAAAGCCAAGTGCCGACGCCGAAAGAGGAGTTGAAATTGTCGCAATTGGCGCGCATGGGCATCGGGCAGTGGGAAATTTTGGCGACGCCGCTGCAAATGGCGACGGTGGCGATGACGGTCGGCAATCTTGGCCTGCGCCCGTATCCGCATATTTTGGCGGGCATCGTGGATGGGCGGACGGGGCAAACGCGCCTCTTTCCGTATCCGCGCAAAGAAGACGTGCTTTCGGAAGACGTGATGCTGGAGCTGTTCCCGATGATGCAGCATGTCGTGCAGACCGGCAGCGCGGTGCGCATGGCGCATAGCTCCGTGCCGTATTATTCCATGAAAGACCACGTGGCCGGAAAAACCGGCACGGCGGAAATTGAAGACGCGCGCGGCCGGAAATATAATGTCGTCTGGTTTATCAGTTTCATTCCAGTGGAACAGCCGCAATTGGCGTTGGCGGTCGTGATTGAAAAAGGGCCGATTATTTCTGGCGAAGCGGTGGAAGTGGCGCGCGGCATCTGGGAAAAGGCGGTCTTGCTCTTTCCGAAACTTTTCGCCGCGCTGCCGGAATCGTGAGCGTTCTTCTCACATTCAGCAAGGGAGCCGAGCATGAAGCACATCGAGAAAACTATCAGCCTCAGCCTGATTATGGCGACGACAATTGTCTTGGGCATTTTCGGCGCGTGTCAATGCCTGTACGTCTATCTCGGGTTGCGGAGCGAATTACGGCATTTCGCGTCCATCTCGATGAAGCATTTAAGCGAGCAATTGGTCATTCCGATGTGGAGCGTTGATGTCGAACAAGCAGAGAAAATCGTGGCCTCGTACATGGATGACGAGCGCATGCATGCCGTAATCGTGAAAGATCAAGGCGGGGAAATTCTGTCTGGCATGATGCGCGGCCAAGATCGGCAGCTTATTCCAGCCACCGGCGACATTGCCGGATCGTTCGTGTATGACGCGCAGCCGATTCTCTATGCGGATGGCGTGATCGGCACGGTCGAAATGTATCTCACAAAAGAATTCATGCGTCGCGGGTTGCTCGTCGAAATCCTGAAAATCATGCTGACGGTCATCGTGCTGGATGTCATGCTGGTGATTTCTCAGATTCGCATATTGCGTCGAATTTTCGTCCAGCCGTTTAACCACATGTTTGCGACGGCGAAAAAAATCGCCGGAGGCGACTTCAATCACGATTTTCCCGTCCGCGTCGAGGATGAGATCGGCCTGCTGATTCTTGCCTTCAAAGACATGTCGGAAACCATCAAGGCGATTTCCCGCTCACTGGATCGCTTGATTCAGGCGATCCGGCAAGGGAATCTGATGGTGCGCGGCAACGCGGAAGAATTTTCCGGCGAATGGAAGCGGTTGATTGTCGGCGTGAACAGCGTGGTGGACGCCCTCATCACGCCGATCACGGCGACGGTGGACGCCATCGGCCAAATCGCGGCGGGGGACATTTCGCAGCCGATTCAGACGGAATTTCCGGGCGATTTCAATGAAATCAAACTCGCCTTGAATCAGATGATTCAACGATTGAACGAGGTCACGGTCACGGTCAAAAACGTCGCGGAAACGGTTGCCTCCGGCAGCCAAGACGTGACGAAAGAGGCCAGCCTGCTCTCGCAAGAGGCGTCGAAAGAGTCGGAATTGGTTGAGGAAATCACCTCCGAAATGGACGTGATTGCGGCCACTGTCCGCCATAATGCGGAACGCGCCGCTCAAACTGAAGCCATTGCGCTGAAGCTCGTCGAAGACGCCGGAATCAGCGAGCAATCGGTGTTGAACGCGGTGTCGGCCATGCAGAATATTGCCGAAAAGATTTCGATTATCGAGCAGATCGCGCTTCAAACGCGGATGCTGTCGCTGAATGCGACCATCGAGGCCGCGAGAGCGCAGGAATACGGCAGAGGATTCGGCGTTGTGGCGTCCTCCGTGCGCAATTTGTCCGAAGAAACCCGCGTCGCGGCGGAAGAAATCAATAAATTAGCGCGCGCCGCGCTCCAGATTGCGAAAAATGCGGCGCAGGAATTACATGACGTGATTTCGGAAATTCAGAAAACCGGCGGGTTAGTGCAAGAAATGAACGCGGCAACCAGCGAGCAGCAGCAGCATATCGAGCATGTCAATGATTCGGTTCACCGGCTCGATAAGATCAGCCAGCAGAATGTTTCGACCTCAGAAAAATTGGCCGCCGCCGCCGAAGAATTTGTCCGCCAATCCGCGTCGCTGCGCCAGTCTATGGAATTTTTCAAATCGGCGGAAGGCCAATGACGGCGCGCGCCTGTTCGACTCCCAAACTCTTCCTATCTAAAAAACTGCCGCCCGCGTAATATCACTTATTTAACTCATGTTACGCAACGTTTCGGCAATTCCCCTCTTGGGAGGGGCAAGGGGTGGGTGGCAACCTTCCCAATGTTTTCGTGTCGGCAACCCACCCCCATCCCCTCCCAAGAGGGGAGTTCGCTGTCATCGCATCGAATCGGCTGCGTAACATCAGTTATTTAATTTCTTTACCCCACTGCCATTTAGACATTGCGTTATCATATTGTAGCCCTAATTGCGTATAAGATAAAACATGAATATCTGGATCTGGATAATAATCTGGTTTAATGAGTTTCAAAAATTCTTCGGCGTCGCTTTCAAGATTTCCCTTTCCAGACCATCTTTTGCGATTCGGATGATCTCCGATAATGATAAAAATCAAACGATCTGCTGCCAAAAAATGGGAATGTTTTGAGGCGAAAACATGCTTGTAAAATAAAACCTGAGTTATAGAACGATAACCGATGCCGCCATTTTTCAGTTCGAAGACCAATCGTATTGATTGTCCAAAGAGCGGAAAAACATCGGAAAGCAGATCAAATTCGCGCCAGGCAATATTGGTTGCTGGCAATCTGACATTTCGGTGAATGCTGGTCTTCATAATCGGCAATGAACAGAGAGAAAATAAAATCTCATCAAAGCCTCGTTGCCAATTATCTATGATGCATTCTGCGAGTAACGCTTCTTTTCTATTCATGTTCATGAGCCATTTTTACCGTCTGATGTAGGAAGGCAACCGTAACCGATATTACACGTTGCCCCGACTTCTAAACAGTTCACCCGTCCGATATTATTCCAATAGGGCGGAGCCGGACGCACTGGTCGCGTACCGGCCGGTTCTGGAAGCCATCGCATCGCACGTCCATCCTTAACCAGACTCCAATCGTCCGGTGTCTCCTCGCATTCAATCGATACAACTTTCCCATACCCATACGCCCGTTTTTTGCCAAGACTTTTGATATGTTTTTTCAGGATGCGTTTGACCTCCTTGCAATTTCCAGAGGCGTATGCAATCATCTTTGGAACTAAAAGCAATGAGACCGGCATATTATATTCACGATAGACGCCATTCGTCAAGATGACGTTGCCCGTCGTCAATTCAATTCGCTGCTGCCGAAATCGTTTCCGCCAAAATCGGTACGTTTCTGATTCATCTTGCTCTGGAAAAAGCGCAGAGGCATGCCATATCTGCGAACCATTGATGATTGATCGCAACAGGGGAAGTTGGATGTCATCCGGCGGATCGCTACGCCCCAAATTCTGTGTGGCGGATTGCATCGGCGCGAGCGCCCATGCCAACAACGCATCGAGATGAATCGGTTCATTTCGATCATAATACATTCCGCAGCCATCAAGCTGGAAAATCACTTTGAAGTTCATAAGATAAGTCCCTGACTTTCTGATAATATTGAGGATAGTATTTACGTAACCATTCGAGCCGCCCCTGGTTTTCTCCGTCTGTGGACAACCAGCCAGTATTTCGTAACGTATAACGAGTGAACAACCCACATTCTTTATCATACAGTTGATTGTAGGGCATCCCTGTCGAAAACGTAAATGCCCAAATATCGTAAGCTGTCCAAGTTGCCAATGGCGCTACTTTCAAAATATTATTTTTTTTATCCACGCTCCCGTCAGGATTGCGAAGATACTGAATTTTCCGCCCACGCGATTCTTCGGCTCGCAACCCTATAAACGCTCCAGTAAATCCTTGTTCTTTCGCCCATGCCGAAGCATGATCTTTTTTAATCATTTTCACCACGCGCTTTTGCGTGGCTTGCGATCTTCGATGGGGCAAGTCGAATTCTTGACAAAGTTCCAAATAATCAACCTTCGCAGGTAATTCTGTCAAATTCAGATGCCAGGCTTCTTTGAGCAGGTCCTTATAGGCTATCGTATCAGGCAGCGCATACCCGCTGGACATATACAAGATCGGCATATCCGGCCGCACATCCAAAATCAGCCGCAGCATGACTGCCGAATCTTTCCCGAAAGAACAGGAGGCATAAAATGTCCTGCCCGTCTGCAATGCCTTTTCAATCGCCTGTTTCGCTTCATGGATATGTTTTTGATATTGCGGGGTTTTGGCATGTAATCTTCCTTCAAGCTCTGGGGCTTTCATGTTTTAATTCCTCCTGGCTTGGCAACAGGTAGCATAAAAACGCATAGAGCGCCGACAGATAGCGCGGACGCGCCCATTGCTCGAACTCTATCCAGGTCTTGAGTCCGACTTTGCCGATGACATAAGGCGGACAATCTAAAGACTCCATCACGCTGCGCCCGATTCCGGCGTGTAAGGCCGCATTCAAGATGCCCCACCATTCCGTCACTTTCGCCATGTCCGAACAATCCACCTGTCGCTCTTCGAATAACCAGAAACGACTTATTCCTGTATTGATTTTGGTTCGTAGCGATCCATGTTTTTTATAACTCGTTGTCGCATATCCGATCCAGATTGTGGGCATTTCGTTCTGAAAGACTTTTTCACGGACGCTGATTCGGTCAAGTTCTTCAAACGTTTTTCCATCACAAAACCAGGATGACATACGTTCAGGGCGCTTCTCGCGTTTCTTGTCTTCAGCAGTTTTATAACCATATTCCCACGCCCAAAAGACATCTACTCCGACAAATTTACTTTCTGGGGCAGCTAACAGATCATGGTTTGTAAATGTCTTTCCCAAGACTTCTTGACGTGGCAGACAGAGACATTCTTGCCCAGTGACCGCACAGATTGAGGTCACTGGCGTCTTTGGCAATACAGGCAACATTTTGCCCTGATTATGCAGGGCTGCTGAAATTAGGTTCACTGGGTGCATTGATGCCTCCAATTTCTTCCATGTAGCTCAGAATTTTGCTGCGATTCTGGGTTAAGTAGGTTTCATAAAGCGTCGCATCTAAGGCATGTTCGATCTCAATCGCGACGCGCCCGAAGCCGCGCCGATTTTCACCGCCGACATACCCTGTTTGTTGTAAAAGTTTCAAGCCCACGCACAAGCAGGATAATTCCAGATCGGTGATGTGATCGCTCAGATCAATTCCCCCTTGTAGCACGACGCCGGCTTTCAAGCATTCGGTATTCACAATCATCGCTGAACTTTTTTCATCGGCAGGGTGGGATTCATGATCTTCGCGTCTTGTCAAATACAGCCAATCGAACAATTCTCTAACAGGAATTATTCCGCCATTATTCCATTCCTTGCAAACCGGTCGGAAATCGCAGATATTTACGCGTCCGCTGATAATACGGTTGCCTAACGCCGTGCCAAGCAATGAAAGCGGTGGAATCATATTGCGGAACTCATGGATGCCTTCAGCGCGAACAGTGCCACTGCTCCCCATCTTTTTTGACAATGCTTTGGCTTGTTCGCTGTTTTCTTCTAATACGCCGCCCGCATAGAGCGCATGAAAAAACCAGAGTTGGCAGGGCGGATTCGTTTTGTTTGGCGTCAAACCTAACGTCCGCAAAAAGTGATCGGCTAAGACATCGCGCAATTGTCCGCGAAAAGCATTTCCCGCATAAAAGGGAAGCGATAAGACCTGTCCATTTGTGCTTAAAACCTGCATCCGCCGAAAGATCGTCGCGTTTCCTGGTTTCACTTCCGCGCCATGCGCTAAAGGCGATAGGCAGGTTAATTTGATCGGGATGTCATGCGGCGCGGCTTGCAACGCCGTGCCTTTCTCCTGTGTCGAAACCGCCGAAATTTCTTCGAGGTTTTTGAGACATGCCTCGTAATCCTCTTCTTTTTTCTGCATAACGATCATCGTTACGCTACGGGGATTTTCTCGTAGCCAGTTCAATACGGCGGGGGCATCATCGGCATTGGCGCGCTGCATAAATGCCACAATTTTGTCGCCTTTGACAAATTCAAGCTGCGTATTCAGTCGGGCGGTCAAATGTTCCAGCATGGAGAGTAACGATGGCTGCGTCGTAGCCTGAACAAGACGATCCGCTAAAAAATTCGTAAAATCTCGATCAATTTTCATCCCGTGATTTTTTGACACCGACCGAATCATATCCAATGCGCATTTCAATGTTTCATTCATAATTTTATCCCTTTGGCACACAATATGTTATTACATTTGCCTTATCCGAGAATTGATGGCAAAAACGATATAACTTTCTTAAAATTAGAAGGTTATGAAACGATGAATGTCAAGAAAATAACAGAAAAATTCTTGATGACGAAGATAAAGGTATCTTCATCTGTTTTAAGATATTCCTTGACTTTTTCCTCGCCCCTCCGGTGATGTTTGCGTCATCTCAACTCAATTGGCGAGTATTCACACAAAGAATTGCGTTGATCTCGGAGGGGCAGACATTCTTGTCTGCCTCATGAACAGGCAGGAATGCCTGTTCTGCCATCAACTCAATATGACCATTACCAAAATATTATTATTATAATATATTATGTTTATAATATATTAAATATCAACGCGACGGAGACGCGCAGCATGCCGAATCAAAAACGACGAAAAGATTTGCGAAACATTGCCATTATTGCCCATGTCGATCATGGAAAAACCACACTGGTTGACGCCTTATTGAAACAAACCGGCGCGTATCAATTTAAAGATGGGGAAACGACGATCATGGACTCGAATCCCCTTGAAAAAGAGCGAGGCATCACGATTTTTTCAAAAAACGCCTCGCTGCGGTATAAAGACATTCAAATCAATTTGGTTGACACGCCCGGCCACGCCGATTTCGGGAGCGAAGTCGAGCGCATTCTGCGAATGGTGGATGGCGTGCTGCTTTTGGTGGATGCGTTCGAAGGGCCGATGCCGCAGACGAAATTCGTGTTGCGGAAATCGCTGGAACTCCATTTGAAGCCGATTGTCGTGGTCAATAAAATTGACCGGCCGGAAGCCCGCCCGCACGATGTTGTTGATTTAACGTTCGATCTATTCTGCGATTTGAACGCGACGGACGAACAGCTTGATTTTCCGGTCGTGTTCGCCTCAGCCAAAGACGGCACGGCGACGCTGGATTTTGACGACGAAGCCGTTGATATGAAACCCCTGTTAGACACGATTCTGCATCGCGTCTTGCCGCCGGTAGCGGATCCTGAGAAACCCTTCCAGATGCTCGTCACGATGCTTGATTATGATAATTATGTTGGGCGGCTGGCGACGGGGCGGATCGTGCATGGCAAGGTGCGGCTCGGCGAGCAGATCGCGCTGGTGAAGCGGGACGGCGAGGTCAGCCGGAGCAAGGTGACGAAAATTCTCACGTATCGCGGCTTGAAACGGGTGGAGGCGGAAAGCGCGGAAGCAGGCGAGATCGTTTCGATTGCCGGCGTCGAAGACGTGAAAGTCGGCGAGACGCTCGCGTCGGCGGCGAATCCTGAAGCGTTAGACAGCATTAAAGTGGACGAGCCGACCATTTCCATGAATTTTTCGCATAACACCGGCCCATTTGCCGGGCGCGACGGCGGGCGGTTCCTCACGTCGCGCCATATCCGAGATCGCTTGCAGCACGAGGCCATGACGAACGTGGGCATCAAAGTTGAAGAGATTGATGGGCAGGAGGGCTTTAAAGTCTCTGGGCGCGGCGAATTGCACCTCTCTATTTTGATTGAAACGATGCGGCGCGAAGGGTATGAACTCGAAGTGTCGCGCCCGCGAGTCATCCTGAAAACAATGGGCGAAGAAGTGCTTGAGCCAATGGAAGAAGTCTTCGTCGAAGTGGATCAGGGGTATCAGGGGGCGGTGATTCAGGCGTTGGGCAGCCGCCTCGCGGAAATGCGCTCCATGCAGATGACGACGGTTGGCACGATCCGCCTCGAATTTCTGATCGCGTCGCGCGCGCTCATCGGCTTTCGCGGCGAATTTTTGACCATGACGCGCGGCACGGGCATCATGTATCAGAACTTTCTCAAATATCAGCCGTTTAAAGGCGAACTCCCGCGCCGTCAGACCGGCGTGCAGATTTCGCAGCAGGAAGGCGCGGCGGTCGCCTACGCGCTCTGGGGGCTTCAGGAGCGCGGCGCGCTGTTCGTGCGCCCCGGCGAAGAGTTGTATGAAGGGATGATTATCGGCGTCAACAACAAAGGGAGCGATCTCGTTGTGAACGCGCAGCGCGAGAAAAAGTTGACGAATATCCGCGCGGCCGGGGCGGATGAAGCGATTCAACTGATTCCGGTGCAAGATATGACACTGGAGTTCGCGCTGGAATTTATTGAAGATGACGAGTTGGTTGAGGTGACGCCGCGCCATATCCGCCTGCGGAAAAAATACCTGAATGAGCATGAGCGTCGGCAAGCCTATAAAAAGCGGATGGGATAAATTTTAGGCGTCAAATCAAGATTTGACGCGCCTGAAATTGAAAATTTTTTTCGCGGAGGCGTCCCGTCAGGGACGCCCGCGCGTAGCCCGCCGATTCATCGGCGGGAATACATGGCGGGAACGCAACATTTATTCGCGTGTTCCCGCCCATAAATGGGCGGGCTATTCGCGGATGTCCCTACGGGACAAATCTGGCCGCATAAGATTTCAACATCCACATCAGTTCTCCCTTGACATTCCTCGTTTTTCTGGTGTAAATTCTTGTCTCGCGCGCGTATTATAGTTGTCGGTGAACGATGCTTCACGTAATGCCACCCCCCAAAATCACCGCGCCGCGAACTTCCCGTCTGCGCATATTTTGACGAGACGCCTGCGGCGCGGCGAGCAACGCTTATGAAATCTCTTCTGATGTTTGCCAGTTCCGGCCTGATGCTGTTTGGCGCAATGGCGATGCTGACGCCCGCCACATCGGGCTTGCCCGTCAGCTTGGCGGTTGATCACGCCAGCATTCGGGCGATGCTGCGAGAAAACGCCGTGGACGCGCTGTTGCCGATTCGCGCGGCCGTCAGCGATTACGGCGCGTATGACGTGACCGTCGGCATCAGCGATTTGCAGGGCAAATCCATCGGCGAAAGCCGCATGACGGCGGAGTTGAAAAATCCTGTCCAGACCTTGCAATTGACGGTCAACGGCGCGGTGGATCGCGCGCGGCTGGCCGCGTATGTCATTCATTACACGCTGAAAAAGGGCGATGCCGTCGTCTTGGAAGGCAAGCGCAGCCTGTTTTATGCCGCGCGGCAGATTCAGACGCATCTGCTGATGCAGCGGCAATTTTACGCCAACAGTCAGGCCGCCGTGCGCGTGATTGTGAACGATCCGGGCGCGAAATCGCCGATTTCCGGCGCGGACGTGACGCTGACGCTCGCGCGGCAGGCCGTCTTTCAAGGTCAAACCGACGCCACCGGCACGCTGAATGCGCAGTTTACCGTCCCCGCGGGCGCGTTGGGCGATCAGGAATTGACCGTCACTGTCAAGCTTGACGACGCTGAAGACGTGATTCGCCAAACGGTCACGGTCAAGGACGTGTATCAAATTTTACTCACCACTGACAAGCCGCTTTATCAGCCGAGTCAGGTCATGCGCATTCGTAGCCTCGCCCTCAAAAAGCCCGATCTGCTTCCGGCGGGCGAGCAGGCGATGACGCTCGAAGTCGAGGATTCCAAAGGGAACAAAGTCTTCAAAAAGGCCGTCAAAACGGACAAATTCGGCATCAGTTCCGCCGATTTTCAGTTGGCGAGCGAGCTCAACGAAGGCGCGTATAAGATTCGGGCGATCTTCGGCGAAAACACGCAGGAAAAGACCGTCACGGTGCAACGTTACGTCCTGCCGAAATTCAAGATCGCGCTTGAGACGGACAAGCAATTTTATCAACCCGGCCAGCCGATGAAAGGGACGGCGCAGGTTGATTATTTTTTCGGCAAGCCAGTCGCGGGCGGGACGGTGATTGTCACGCTTTCGAAATTCGACGCGGGGTTCGAGAAATTCGCCGAATTGAAGGGCAAAACGGACGAAAACGGGCATTATGAATTTGAGACGACGCTGCCGGACTATTTCGTCGGGCAGCCGTTGGAGCAAGGGAACGCCTTTGTGTCGGTCGAAGTCGCGGTCACGGACACGGCGGAGCATGAGGAAAAGAAGACGCTGAACCGCGCCATCGCGGCGGACGCGCTCACGGTCGTCGCCATCCCCGAAAGCGGCGCGGTTGTGCCGGGCGTGGAGAATATTTTCTACTTCGCGGCCAGTTATCCCGACGGGACGCCCGCGCCAGTGAGCATTGACATCAGCGACGGCCAGAATGCGCCGGTCACGATTCCGACCGACGAATCCGGCATCGGCGAATTGCCGATTATGGCGCAAAATCAGACGCTGGCGCTGACCGTCACCGCGAAAGATCGAGCGGGCGCGAGCGTGACGAAAACATTCGAATTCACGCCCGAACAGCAGGCCGAAGCGATTCTTTTGCGCACCGATAAAGCCCTCTACAAACTCGGCGACACGATTTCCGCCCGCGTGTTTTCCACGAAAGCGACCGGCACGGTGTATCTCGATTTGATTAAAGACGGCCAGACGTTTTTGACGCAGGCGGTTGACCTGCGCGACGGGCAGGCGCAGGTGGATATTGTCGCGGCGGCGTCCGGTTCGCTGCAACTCCACGCCTACCGCATTCTCAGCACGTCTGACATCATCCGCGACACGAAGCTGCTGTTTGTTGAGGCGGCGGATGAACTGAACATTGACGTAAACGCCTCGAAAGCGACCTATCTGCCGGGCGAAGAGGCGCGGCTTGATTTTCACGTCAGCAACAAAACCGGCCATCCAGTCTTGGCCGCGCTCGGCGTCAGCATCGTTGACGAAAGCGTCTTCGCGCTCCAAGAAATGCAGCCCGGCCTTGAAAAAATTTATTTCATGCTCGAAAAAGAAATCATGACGCCGCGTTATGAAATTCACGCCTTCACGCTCGATCAGGTGATCCTCGACGCGCCCATGATGAAGGCCGATCCGGCGCAGCAGCAGGCCGTCCGCGAGAAGGCCGCGCAAGTGCTGTTAGCGTCGGCGGAGGGCGTGGTCAATTACGACGTGAACGTGAATACGTTCGACCAGAAAATGCAGAGCGTGCTGCCCGCGATTCAGGAAAAAATCATGGCCGATTTTCAGGCGATTTATACGGCGATGCAGACGTTTTCCAATAAGCAGGGGAAACTGTTGACCGCGAAACAGGGGCTGGAAGCGGTCGTCAAGGCCGGGCTGCTGGACGCGGCGCAATTGACCGATCCGTGGGGCAATCCGTACATCATCACGCCGGGCGGCGACGATTTCACATATCACACGTTCCGGTGCATCGGCCCTGATGAAACCGAAAACACGGCGGATGACATCTTTTTCGATAGTTATATTGAAATCGGGCGCGAGCCGGGCTTCTTCGATTGGCTGTTCGGGCGGCGGCGCGCGCAGCGGGATGTCATGGTGTTCAAAGGCGTCCCCATGCCGATGGCGGCGGCGCCAGAGGTGATGTTGGGCGCGGCGATGGATGAAGATATGGTTCTCGAAATGGAGCAAAGCGCCGCAAATGGCGCAGAAGGCGGCGAAGCGCCGGTCACGCGCATCCGCGAATATTTCCCGGAAACGCTCTATTTCAATCCGGCCATTTTGACGGACGAACAGGGCAATGCCTCGATTGCGCTGACGATGGCTGATTCGATTACAACGTGGCGGCTGACCAGTATGGCGTCGTCCTTGACAGGCGCGCTCGGCAGCGGCGCGTCCGCCATCCGCGTGTTTCAGGACTTTTTCGCGGATATTGACCTGCCGGTGACGCTGACGCAGAACGATCAAGTCTCGATTCCGATTGCGATGTACAATTATCTGCCCGGCAAGCAGGACGTGCGGCTGAAATTGGCGCAGGAAGGCTGGTTTGAACTGGTGAACGACGTGCCGGAAAAGACGCTCGCGCTGAATAGCGGGCAGGTGGACGTGGTCTATTTCACGCTGAAAGTCAAGGAGATCGGTTGGCACAAGCTGACGGTTCACGCCTTCGGCGCGCAGATGAGCGACGCTCTCGCCCGTCAAATCGAGGTCGTGCCGGACGGCGAAAAGATTGAAATGGCGTGGAACGGGCGGCTGAATCAGGACGTCGCGCAGACCGTGACGATTCCGCAAGACGCGATTGACGGCGCGAGCAAGATTCTCGTCAAGATTTACCCCGGCATTCTGAGCCAGATTGTCGAGGGCATGGACGCGATTTTGCAAATGCCGTCGGGCTGTTTCGAGCAGACTTCTTCGACGACTTACCCGAACGTGTTGGTCATGGATTACATGAAGCAGGCGAAGCTGATTACGCCCGAAATTCAGATGAAAGCGGAGAGCTACATCACGACCGGCTATCAAAGGCTGCTGAGTTACGAAGTCGCGGGCGGCGGGTTTGAGTGGTTCGGCAATCCGCCCGCGCATAACATCTTGACGGCCTACGGTCTGATGGAATTTTCGGACATGGCGCAGGTGCATGAGGTTGACCCGAACGTGATTTCGCGGACACAGCAATGGCTGATTGCGCAACAGCAGGCCGACGGTTCATGGACGCCGACGCAGCAGTTTCTTGATGATGTGGCCTCACGGTTTGCCAATGACGTGGCGCGGAATACGGCGTACATCGCATGGTCGCTGCTTTCGACCGGCTACACGGGCGAACCGGCGGAGCGGGCGTTGGCCTTTTTGAAAAACAAACGAGCGGAAATCACGGACACGTACACGCTCGCGCTGATCGCAAACGCCCTTGTTTGGCGCGATCCGGCCGGCGCAGACGCGACGGCGGCGATTGACGCGCTGCTGAAAAAGAAGCAGGAGCAGGACGGGAAAATTTGGTGGAAGGCCGAAACGCCGACCGCGATGTATGGCGACGGCGAATCTGCGAACATCGAAACGACCGCACTTGTCGCGCTCGCGCTGCTGAAAACCGAGAAACACCACGACACCATCGGCAAAATCATCACGTATCTGATTGATTCCAAAGACGCTTCCGGCACGTGGCATTCGACGCAGGCGACGATTCTGACGATGAAGGCGTTGATTCAGTCCATCAAAAACGCGACCGGCAACATCAAGGCCGACGCGACGATTTTGATGAACGGCACGGTGGTGGAAAACGTCGTGCTGACACCGGAAAACGCCGATGTGCTGCGGCAATTCGACCTGAAAGATCGGACGCGGAAAGGCGAGAATCAGGTGCAAATCAAGTTCGCGGGCGAAGGCAGCGCGTTGTATCAGATTGTCGGGCGGTATTATCGGCCTTGGCCGCAGAAGCCGCTTGAAGAGCAGCCGCCGATGACGATTGAGGTCAGCTATGATAAGACGCAGTTGGCGCAAAACGACCTGCTGACGGCGCATGTCACCGTGAAGAACAATCGTCCGGCGCGGGCGAACATGATTATCGTTGATCTCGGCATCGCGCCCGGTTTCGAAGTGCAATCCGCCGATCTTGCCGCGCTGGTTGAAAACAAGACGATCTCGAAATTCAACCTGACTGGACGGCAGATTATCGTCTATCTCGATCATGTTGACCAGAAAACGCCGGTGACGTTCAGCTATGCGCTGAGAGCGAAGTTTCCGGTAAAGGTCAAAACGCCAAAATCAACGGTGTATGAGTATTACAATCCGGCGGTCAAGCATGACGCCCAGCCGC
>CAZCGG010000029.1:0-28104 GCA_964498135.1 uncultured Candidatus Moduliflexus sp. | reverse complement strand
AAGGGTTCTTCTCCCGCCCACACCTGTTTTTGTCAAGCCCTTTCTACAAAATTTTTATTATTTCGAATAACAATGCCTGCCAACCCCCTTTGTTCAAGGAGATTCGCTATACAAATTTTTTGCCGTTTTATCAAAACGCATGCAAAACATATTTTTTCGAAACATCTTGCCTTCTGTTTTGAATTTTACGACGGGCTTTTAATGCAAATGCACGTTAACCTGCATTTATGCAGATTACATGCAGATAATGCAGGGAATTAGCGAGGGCGTCTGATGACAGATTCGGAATCCTCTTGTCGTAAGATTTCAGAGGGTTTCTGTGGCTGATTCACGCTTTGCTGCCGAATTTTTGTGATGACTTCTTTCAATTTCTGATTAAATTCTCGCTGAAACAACACATATCTTGCTTGTTCTTCCTGCGTCAGCAGATGGCGAAGTTCTTCATCATTCTGCAATAATTTTTGATAATATTGCACTTTGGCTTGTTCCAATTGTTCCAATATTGCCGCGATTTTTGTCGCATCTCGTTCCGCAGGATCAAATAAATTATCCAATTCATTTTCAAGAGCATACCGTTGAAGCAGATATTCTTTTTTGACGGCTCGCGCCTGCCGCATCTTTTGAATAACCGTCTGAGCACGCGGCTCAGATAATTGCAACGCCTCAACCAGCCGCGACTCTCTTAGCACCTCAATCGCGTCATGAATATTCACACTCCGTGACGCTGATGCGCTCTCGGTCTCAGATTGCCCATAAACGCGAGCCAGATATTGCTCGTCCGCCGCAATAAACCCGACGACAAACAACACAATTGCATATTTTAAAAGAGAATAATGGATTTGTCGCATGACGCTGATTCCTACTTCATCTGTTCCAATTCTTCGAACAACGAGATTTTTTCTTGTTCCGTCAAACTTTCAAGAAGAACATCCACCATTTCATCGCTCGTATCCACATCGAGCAGCCCCATGCTTTGCCCATCCACCAACGCCCATTCGGTTTCTAACATTTCCTGCACGATTTCGGGAGACACGATCTGTTCAAACGCAAGCTCAGCATGTCCAATTTCAGAAGAAGGTTTCGGCATTTCTGTTTGCGCAACTTGCTCGACCGCAGGAGACGTTCGGAAAAGACGCCGGCCGATTTCCGTCGAAGAGAAAAGAATGCCTGCGGCGACAAGAATAAAAACCGTCGCCAATGCCATAACGGGCTTAAAACTCGGAAAGAACGCGAACATGCGCTGAGGAACATTCCTTTCCGCAATCCGCACGTTCCGCATGACATTTCGAGTAAAATCGTTCCAGAATGCTTCCGGCGGCTCTTGAAACTGAACAGATTGAAGAAGGCGCACGGTTTCTTTAAACGCCGTCAATTCCTGAGCGCAGGTCGCGCATGAGCGCAAATGCGCCTCAATTTGCGCGGCAGTTTTCGGATCCACAAGGGATTCGGCATAATCAAGCAATTTTTCTTGAACATCTTTACATTTCATTAGCAAAATGCTCTTGCATATCGTTAGACGACGCTAACAATTCGCGAAGATTACGGATGGCGTGGAAATAATTGGCTTTCACTGTTCCGACAGAACACCCTAAAATATCGGAAATTTCTTTATGAGAAAGCCCGTGATAAATTCGCAAGATAATTGCCGCGCGCTGTTTTTCAGGCAGCAGATTCACGGCATCGCTCACTCGCCCTTGCAATTCTTCTGATGCCAACTGATTCAAAATATCGGGATGCTCTATGGAATGAGTCGGCTCTAATTCAACATATTGCCGACTCCGCTTCTTTCGCAGATAATTGATGCATAAATTCACGGTGATGCGATAAAGCCACGTATGAAAACTTGACTGCCGCTTAAATTTTTTCAATCCCTGATACGCCTTCAAAAACGTCTCTTGCGACAAATCGGCGGCATCTTCGTGATCATGCACCATGCGATACGTGAGATAATACACGGTATGCTTATACCGGCTCACCAAATCTTCGAACGAACGAACATTCCCGTTCAAAACACGGTCGATCAGCTCAAAATCACTGTAATTCAAGCACGTATTTCCTTGTTCATTCAAAATAGACACCGGGCGATTTTAAAAGGTTGATAAAAAATTGAAGAGATGTTGTCAGAAACAGAGACATCAGGCTGAACGAGGAATGCTCTGCCGAATCCGACATGCCGCTAATAATGGACTTTCACGAGAAATAAGCCGTGCCCGGGCGCAGTCTGCCCGGCGATTGTCCGATCTTTCGCGGAAAGAATGTGGCGCATCTCATCCGGCGTTCGCTTTTTCATACCGATTTCGACGAGCGTACCGACAATATTTCTGACCATGTGATGCAAATACGCATTCGCGCGAATGTATATCCGCACCAGCGATTTTTTCTGCTGCACATGCAGGCCGAAAACCGTGCGAATAGAGGTTTCCGCGCTGCACGACGCCGCTTGAAACGAGGCGAAATCATGACAGCCGATTAAATGCCGCGCCGCCTGCCGCATCCCCGCAATATCAAGCGCTTGCCGGATGTGCCAAGCAAAACGTTGATGATACATCGAAGGCGTCAGCGCGTTTTCAATCTGGTAACAATATGTTTTCCCGCGAGCGTCAAACCGAGCATGAAAATCAGGATGCGTCTCTTGCACATCCGTCACAATAATGTCATGCGGGGTCAAACAATTCAGCCCGTGAAAAAATGCGGGACAGGTGATTGAAACGCGCTCCGGCAAGCGGAAATTTCCCACCTGCCCAAGCGCATGAACGCCGGTATCCGTCCGGCTCGCGCCGACCAATTTCACGGAGTCATCGTTCGTCATCCGGTGAATCGCCTCAAGCAGCGTCCCTTGCACGGTCACGCGCTGCGACTGAATTTGCCAGCCATGATAGCAAGCGCCATCGTATTGAATTACTATTTTGATATTCCGCATCTTCGTGACCGCGCCAGACGTTACCACGAAAGAACGACGCGCAACTCTTTTCCCGCCGCATCGCCGTTGCCCGCGCTCGTTAATTGAATGCGCTGCTGCTCTTTCGTCATGACATACGGCTGCCCCCACGGATCAATCAATAAGCGCGGCGAAGAAATCAATTCGGCTTGCTGAAGGTCATCAAACGAATTCGGCCATTGCTTTTGCCGCAAATAATACACCGGCAGACGCTTGGCAAGGCGAGTCATTTGCGATTGAGCGGCAAACCGCTTCATCACGTCAATTCCGCGAAGGCTGGGCTTATGAATTAAAGAAAAATTTTCAGGAATGTATTTAAACAGAAAGATCACGCCGCCAAGCACGGCGATGCCGACCAAAATCGTGACAGCTTTGCCCAAAATATCGCCGAAACCGACCGCCATGCGCCGCGCCGCCGCCACGCTTTTCTTCCCCATTTTATCGGGAACGCGCTCGACAACTTTACGCGTAATTAATGAATATAAATTCTGGCACGTGTCAAATTCGCCAAGCTGCCCAATATCAATCAGGTCTTGGACGGATCGCTCTTCCGTTAAGAGTTTCATCAGTTTGCTTTCGGCCTCGCTCAGGTCTTTCGGCGCGAGCGCGTCAGGCACGCGGCGCACCATCAGTTGAAACGAAGAAATGACCTTTTCGACTTCCGGCCATTCGTCCGTAATCCGAAAGCCTTCCATGACGAGAAATTCCGTATTCACCGGCGAAATCAACTGCCGATCATATTCCACGCTTTTCTTCGGCTCAAACCGATATTCCCCTTCTGTCCAGCGCAGCACGTGATAAATCGTTTCATGAATCTGCTGCGACAGAAGGCTTTTCAGCGCGTCCGGCTCAATGGCTTTCGTTTCCGCCAGCACCGTCCAGAGCGGCTGCAAGGTCTTCTTTTGCGTTTCCAAAGCGCGTTTCAGTTGGAATTTATTCATCGCCTCGCTTCGTTCTAAGGCGCGTTCCAAGCGTTCTTCAATCGAACGGAACGTGGCGCTTGCCCCGACGATAAAGCCGTTTTCCAGCAGAATCGTCACCGTTCCATCTTTCCCCTGCACAATAAGTTCTCCGGTTTTCTGCTGCAATGAGACGATTTGAAAAATATCGGCCAGTCCGAATTCCTTAATATTTCCAGCAAGAGCCATGATGTTCGCTCCTTCCCTCAAGAGACATCGTTATTGATTTTTCGGAGAGATTTTAAACGCATCCATCAGATTAAACAGATAGCTTCCACCGGCGAGCAGCCCGAAAAATCCGATAGCGAGCCATGAAAATCCGAGACTCTCGCTGCTCACTAACAAAACGCGCACAAATTCATGAAACAGATAATATAACACGCCCGCAAAAAAGAGCAACGCAATCAGCGCGCCTTTGAGAGGATACCCGAAATACACCTGCCCCGCGCCCGGAACGCAGATGGAGAAGAGTTTGACGAGGAAATTGCGGATATTTTGACGCAGTTGAATTTGCTTCACCTTTTCCGCCCGCTTTTCCGGCTTAACCGCCGTTTTTTTCTTGAAAATGTAAGTGCATTGCGTACAGAAGGTTTCCACGTCCTGCGTTTTTTTGCTGCGTTTCACGGCATACGGCTCTCCGCACATTTGGCAATACATTACGCCTTTGTGCGGCGCATTTTTCTGGACGCCGAACATCAGCGAGGCGAAAAAAACAACGCCTGCGGCAATCGCAAAATAGATCGGCTGATCGAAGCGCGAGACGCTGCCCCATAATCGTTTCGCCACCGCCATGCCCGCCGCGGAAAAATCTTGGTAAAAGACGCGCCTCAGCAAGCCCCATGTCGAAAAGGAGGCGTCAATCGAGAAAATCTGATCCTTCAAATATTCGGATTGCAACGTGTATTGCTCATGATTTAATTTGCGCGCTTTATTGATGTATTCTCCAGCCTCCGTGCTTTTCTGCTGCTCTAACAACAACTGCGCATAATTAAAATTCGGCTCGAACATCTTTGGGGCGCGGAACAGCGCGTTGTTATAGGCTTCTTCGGCTTTCTGATACCACTGTTCGCCTTGTTTTTTGCGAAATTTCTTTTGATACAAATTGCCGAGATTATTTTGCGCGGCCGCCCAATCCGTAAATTGTTCGGGAATCATCGAATACGCTTGAATCGCTTCGTCCAGGTTTCCGTTTTTCTGCGCGATGAAAGCCAACCCGAAAATCGCGGACACGTCTTCAGGAAAATCTTTCAGGCGATTTTGCAGCACGGCGGCCGTTTGTGAAGAAAATTCCCCGCGAGCCAAATCGCAAAGAGCGTGATAATATTCGCCGTCAGCCGTCGCCAACGTGATGCCAATGACAATCACGAACAGGGCGAAGACGGCGGAAAACGCCAACACCGCCTGCAACAGCCGCTTTGCCGAGACATCGAGATGCCAAATGAGCAGCGCCGCGAGAAACAACATCCCCCACGCCACGCCCAAACCGAGCGTCACGGCGGCAATCAGCAGCCAGACCAGAATTTGCGCAAAGAGCAACGGCAATTCCACCGGAAATTTTTCTTTGATTTGATAGCAAATGGCGCGATGGTAATAAATAAATGAAAAGAGAATGAACACGATGCTCGCCAGCATGCCCGCGAACCCAAAAATCGTCAGCCCGTTGTTCAAATACGTCATCAACATGGCCGATTCGGTATATTTAAACCACACGCCGCGCGCAAAATCAAGCGTCGCCCGGTACGCATCAGCCATGTTGACCGCCAACCGCATTTTCGCCAGCGCGAAATGCACGTCCGGCAACTCCGGCGACAACCGCAGCGCCGCGTTCAAAACTTCCATCGCCTTCTGCGCTCCGGCCTGCTTTTTCACATTCTCGGCTTCTTGTATGAGGATGCGGGAACAATCGGATAAATTATGAAAGCCGACCTGCAATTTTTTCAAATTCAAGTCTGAGAGCGAGAGGAGAGCCGCGTCAATATTTTTCATATCGCCTTTGTGCAAGGCGTCTAACGCCTGAAACCACATGCGATGCAAATCGGACGCGTTGACCTGCAACGGCAATAACGCGACGGCGGGACTTTGTGCAAAAAGGGTTTGCGCCATCAGCAAGACGCCGCAAAACCCAAGAATCCCCCCCAAGAATCTTCTATTCCGCTTATTTACCACCATACGCTTCTCCATGATGAACAAAAATTTTAATAGGCATGCGACTAACCATTCAGGCGTTTTACGAACCTGAATCGAATTGTTCGCTGACTGCGTGACGAGCCGTTCTCGTATTATTTCGATGCGCCTGTGCCGATATACGCCATGCGAACGTCATACAGCATTTGTTCAAGCGTCTGCTGCTCTTCGTCCGTCAAATTGCCGCGCGTTTTTTCTTGCAGCATGCCGAGCAAATCAATATTATATTTCGCCTGTTCCACGTCTTTCATCCACTGCTGCGTCATCGGATCCGGAATCACGCCCAGCGTAATCTGCGCATGCGTGTATAAAGAAAAAATCAGCGTGATGAATGACGCTTCTGGAAGCGGCATGAACTCGCCATCCTCTGGAAATCCGCCCGCCTGCGCCTGAGGCGGCTCTTGCGGCGGCATCTCCTGCTTCGGCGGCTGCGGCGTCTCCGCTTGTTGATGCGCCGCGCCGCGTTTATCAGTCACCGTAAAGCCGCGTTCTTTCTCGTCCATAATCTATGTCCTCCTAAAATGAAATACATCAGTTAATCGTTGACATGGATAGCAAAACAAATTCATGAATCATCACCAATATCTTTTGGTAAAGTCAAGAAAATTTTTTCATCCCGCGCAAATCCTGAAAGCGCAGGACACTTTCCCCTTGACAGATTTTCAAATTCCCCATACTGTTTTCCAGAATTTGACCGTTTTCACGATTGCCATCACGGATTGCACACTATGAAACGCGCGTATTTGTTGAAATATTTCCTGCAAGAAGCGCTGACGAACATCAGCCGCAACAAGCTGCTCAACACGATTACAATCAGCATGATTGCCGTGTCGTTAGCGATTTTCGGCATTTTTCTGCTGATGTACATGAATCTGAATCGCGTCGTCCGCCATTGGGCGGATGCCGTGCAAATCGTCGCGTATGCCGAAGGCGCGCTTTCAACAGACGAACAGATACGACTGGAGGCGCAGCTTCGTGAAATTGCCGACGTGGAAGACGTGACGTTCGTGTCGCCGGAAGAGGCGTTGGAACGGCTGAAAGCGCGTCTCGCCGGACACGAAGATTTACTGGAAGGGCTGGACGGCAATCCGCTGCCAGCCTCCTTTGAAATTCGCGTCGCCCGCAAACAGCGCACGTTCGAAGGCGTGCAGGCCGTCGCCGAGCGCGTTCAGCAGATTCCGTCGTTCCCGGACGTGCAATACGGGCAGGCATGGCTGAAAAATCTGACAACCGTGATGAACATGCTCAAATTTCTCGGCGTGTTTCTCGGCGCATTCCTTTTTGGCACGGTCATTTTCATTATCTCCAATACAATCAAACTTACCTTGTACGCCCGCGAAGAAGAATTGACGATTATGAAATATCTCGGCGCGACCGAATCGTTCATTAAAGGGCCGTTTTTGGCGGAAGGCGTCATTCGCGGCTTTTTTGGCGCGGCCGCGTCGCTGCTCGTCGTTTTCCTCACGCATGCCCTGTTTACCGCGATGATTCGGTACTCTTCATCGTCGTTAGCGGTGTTCGCCTCTGTCTCATTTTTTTCATGGTCGCTCATGCTCGGCATCATCGTCATTGGCAGCGTTTTGGGCTGGTGCGGGAGTCTGCTGACGCTTCGCAAATTTTTTAGCGCGTATTGACAACGCCGGAGGATTCGATGACGCCACGCTCGCTCCGCTTGATGATGTTCGTGATACTGCTCGTCTTGTGCGCGCAAACGCCGGTCATGGCGCAAGGAACGCCTTCTCAGGACAAGCGGTCGCGCCTTGATTCCATTAAGCAACTGCTTGGGTTGAAACGCTCGGAATATCAAACGCTTGAAGGGCAAGAGCGGAATTTGACCGCCGAATTAGACCGGATCGAGCAGGAATTGAAGACATATCAGGAACAGCTTGATGCGCAGAAAAGCGCGTTGGCGCAGCATCAGCGCGAGCTTGCGGCGATTGAAAAGCGTCTGGCCGATTTAGAAACGTCGCGCGCGCAAAAAAAATCCGCGTTGGCAACGCGGCTGCGGGCGATTTACAAAATGGGCGATTTGGGCTATTTGACGCCGTTGCTGGCCGCCTCCTCGTCTGAAAATATTGATCAGCACATCAAATATCTTCAAGTTATTTCTCAAAATGATTTGACCTTGATGGCCGAAACGAAAGCGGCCATGCAGACAATTCGAGAAGAACAGAAAACGCGCCAAGCCCAGCAAGAACAGGTGGTTGCGGTCAAGCAGGAAATCGCGCAGCAACTCACGCGCATGCAGGCGCAGCAGCAGGAAAAAGAGGCGTTGCTGCGCAAAATCGAGGCGGATAAACAGCAATCGCTCGCGCTCATCAGAGAATTAGAGGGATCCGCCGGAGAACTCCAAACCTTTCTGGACGATCTGGAAAAACAGCCCGTCGAAACGCCCAAGCCGCCCCGTCAGGAAACGCCCGCGCAGCAGATCGTCATTCCTGAAGATTCTCAGCAGATCGCGCAAACCTACACCGAATATTTTCGCGGCAATAAAGGCAAATTGCTCTGGCCTGTGGAAGGGAAAATTCTGACGAATTTCGGCCCCGTGCGCATCGGCGACACGTACACGACCTCGAACGGTGTGGATATTCAGGCGCAGCGCGGCACGCCGTTTTACGCCGTATTTAAGGGGAAAGTGATGTTTTCGGGCTGGTTCAAAAATTACGGAAAAATCGTCATAATTGATCACGGCGGAAATTTTCTCACCTTGTACGCGCACGCCGAAGAAATCGCGGTGCAAGCCGGCCAAACGGTCAAAACGCGCCAAATGCTGGGGAAAGTCGGTGATTCCGGCTCGCTGAAAGGCACGTCGCTTCATTTTGAAGTTCGCGCCAACGGTAAGCCCGAAGATCCGAAACGCTGGCTGAAAAATTAGAGGGACAATCATGAAAAAATCACAGACAAAATTTCAGGCAAAGGTCACGGACGCGAGCCAATCGCCGTTGCAGAAATATCAGGAAACAGTCGTCGGCAGGCCGGGCGTCGGCGCATTGCTCGCCCACGAACTGACGATGCTGCTGTGCAGCGGGATGCCGGGCGCGCTGGGATTTTTGCTCCGCAAAATTTTTTATGCGCGGCTGCTCGGCAACGTCGGGCGCGGCGTGGCGTTCGGGCAGCAGGTCGTGCTGCGCCATCCGCACAAAATGCGGCTCGGCAACCATGTTATGATTGACGATCAATGCGTTCTTGACGCGAAAGGGTGCGCGGGGCAGGATTTCGTGATCGGCGAAAACGTCATCATCAGCCGGGGCTGTGTGCTGAGCGCGAAAGACGGCGCGCTTTCGATTGGCGAGAACACGAATTTCGGGGCGCATTGCCTCGTGTATGCCGTCAATCACGTCAACATCGGCAAAAACACGCTTTTTGCGGCGCAGTGCTACGTTGGCGGCTCGATGTATCACATCGAACGGACGGACATTCCGCCGATTCAACAAGGATCGTATGCCGGCGGCGTGACCATCGGCGACGGCTGCTGGCTCGGCGCAAACGTAAAAGTGCTGGATGGCGTGACCATCGGCGACGGCGTGATTCTCGGCAGCGGCGCGGTCGTGAATAAAGACATTCCGCCGTTCACCGTCGCGGTCGGCGTCCCCGCGAAAGTCATCAAACAACGCAAGGCGTAAACAACTATGAAATCAAACGCAACCATCAGGCGCGACACCTTGACATGGGTGTTGTATTTCATGCACGGCACGTTCAGTTTCCTGCTCAACGGCATGGGGCCGGTCATTCCTTTTTTACGGGCGGAATTCAAGATGTCTTACACGGTCAGCAGCCTGCATTTCAGCGCATTTGCGGTGGGAATGCTGGTGGCTGGAATGTTGACGAATCGCCTGACTGACCGCTTCGGACGCCGGAAGGTCTTCTGGTGGGCGGCATTCGGCATGGCCGGATCGCTTGTGATTTTTTTGGCGGGTTCGCATCCGGTCATCACTATCGGCGGCGCACTGCTCGTCAGTTCGACGGGCGCGTTCCTTTCGGTCATCAGCCCCGCGACGCTCGCGGAACGCTACGGCGACCTGCGCGCCGTCGCGCTCAGCGAAGGGTCAATGATGAACAGCATTTGCGGCGGGATCGCGCCGGTACTGGTTGGATTCTTCGTCAAAATGGGCTGGGGCTGGCGCGGCGCGCTGCTGACGGTGATTGCCGTCATCGTTCTGTTCAAGCTCTTCTTCGGGCGCGTGACGTTCCCGGAAGCGGCTGCGGCCAAAAGCCGCCGCGTTCAGACGAAACTGCCGTTAGCGTATTGGGCGTGGTGGACAATCATTCTGCTCGGCGTGGCGGTCGAATTCTGCATTATTTTCTGGAGCGCGACGTTTTTTGAAGTCGAGCGCGGCGTGGCGCGAACGACGGCGGCGTTTGCGATCAGCATTTTTCTCGGCGCGATGGTGGCGGGGCGATTTGCGGGCAGCGTTCTTTCCCGAAAAATCAACAGCATCAGCATGATCGTCAGTTCGTCGGCGCTCTGCCTTGCCGGATTTTTGCTGCATTGGCTGGCGTCGTCGGTCTGGTTGGCGATGCTCGGCTTGTTTTTCGCCGGGTTAGGCGTGGCAAATTTTTATCCGCAGATATTCTCATTAGCCGTCGGCACGGCGATGGCGCAGACGGATTTGGCAAGCGCAAGAATGTCGGTGTCATCCGGCCTTGCGGTGTTGTTCTTGCCTTTGCTGCTCGGCGCGCTCGCTGACCGGATCGGCTTGGCGTCCGCCTATGGCGTGGTCGTGATTTTGCTCGTCCTGATCGGCGTCGGCACGCTCGTCATTCATTATTCATCGTTCACGACGCAAAAGCGCAGAACCTAAATTTCTTGAAGAAACTTGGGGGGGGCTTGCTCAGTCATCCTGCCGCCGGACGCGGATCAATTCGGCGGCGATGCTGACCGCGATTTCTTCCGGCGTGTCCGCGCCGATTTCAATGCCGATGGGCGCGTGAATCGCCCGCAGCGTCTCTTCCGAAACGCCCTGCCCGCGCAGATGCTCGAATAGCAGGCCGATCTTGCGCTTGCTGCCAATCATGCCGAGATATTTCACCTTCCGGCGCACGGCCTGCTCCAAGACGGCTAAATCCGAGGCGTGGCTGCTGGTGATGATAACGATATAGGACGAATGCGGCGTCAAATCAAGCTGATCGCAAACGTGTTCGTAGGCGCGGCAAACAAAATTTTTCGCGTGTGGAAAGCGTTCCAGCGTCAGAAAATCGGCGCGGTCATCCACGATGACGTAATCAAAGCCGATAAAATGCAGCGCTTGCGCGAGAAAATAGGCGACATGCCCGCCGCCGAAAATAAACGCGGTCGGCGTCGGCAGAATCGTTTCGACAAACACGCGGGCGTCATCGAACGCGACGGTTTTCAGGAACGGCTGCCCGATTTTGGACGGCGCGAATGCGGCAAATTGCGCGTCCAGCGCGTCGCTGCCGAGCGAGCCGACGATGCCGCCATCTTCGCCGCATAACATCGTCGCGGCGCGGCCGACGGTCAACAGCGTTCCGGCGACGGCGGTTTTGGAGGCGGCGTACACGTCTTCAATTGCCCGAATGACGGTCAAATCCATCCCCGGTGCGAACGGCTCAAGAAAAATTTCCACCGCGCCGCCGCACGTCAAGCCTTGCGCCTGAATCTGCGCGGAAGTCAACTCTACGGACGCAAGCTGCGGCTGGCGCGCGGCGATTGCCTGCCGCGCCTGCTGAATCACCTGCGCTTCCAAGATGCCTCCGCCGACCGTCCCAGCGATTGCGCCGTCCTGAAACACCAGCATTTTCGCCCGCTTGCTCATCGGCAGCGAGCCTTTCGTCGCAACAACCGTTGCGAGCGCAACCGGCTGGCCGCGTTCGACGGTTTCGCGGAGCGCGCTAAAGATGTCTTTCATGCGTCCCTCTCATGTCAAATCTCCATTTTAATTCTCGCCGGAGCGCGCGCGTTCAACCTTTTGGCGATACATGGTCTGGCACGTTTCCAAAAACGCGAGCATCTTCTGCTTTTTGACGGGGTTCACGAGATCGTCGAGCGTGATGCTGGCGATAATTTCTATGACGATCTTCTGCACTTCGCCCCAAATCGGGGAAACCGGGCATGTCTTGGATTGGCCGCATTTCGCGGAATTCAGCAAGCAATGCACAAGATAAATTTTTCCTTCAATAACCTCGATGACTTCGCGCAGGCTGATGGCTTCCGGCGCGCGCGAGAGCGCGAAGCCTCCACCGGTGCCGCGCCGCGAAACTAAAATGCCGCCGCGACACAAATCTTGCAAAATCTTCCCTAAATAGGGCTTTGGAATCTGGCTGCGCTCCGCAATTTCGTCAATCGAAATGTATTCGTCCCGATGATCCTGCGCGATGTAGTACATCGCTAAAATGCCGTAATTTCCTCGACTCGTTAATTGCAGCACAATTCCCTCCGTGAAAAGGGGCTGAATAGGCAAAATTTAGGGATGGCGTGACAACACCGATTGACACAGATTTGCACAGATGTTTAGAGGGGCTGCCATGCCTTTTCAACATTCACGTTAATAGAGAAATGAGGCCGCTGCGGTAGAAGTCAAGGCAAGAAAAGAAAATCCTTGGCAAGAAGTCAAAATTTTTGGGGGAAAGATGGCGGGGGAGTGCCAAAGCATTACCGCAAA
This sequence comes from uncultured Candidatus Moduliflexus sp., assembly GCA_964498135.1. Taxonomy (GTDB): domain Bacteria; phylum Moduliflexota; class Moduliflexia; order Moduliflexales; family Moduliflexaceae; genus Moduliflexus. The sequence goes on along the minus strand of CAZCGG010000029.1, from coordinate 15,403 downwards.
GGCGCGCTTTTGCACTCCTGAAATTCGGTTATAAATTGTCGGCTTCTTTTAATTGGCCTTTCAAGCGGGCTTCCCGCAGTTCGCGCAACGGCGGTTCGTTCAGCGTTTCCGACGCGCCCATTTCGCATCCGCCGCTAAACACCGCGCCTTCATGAATAATTAATTGATTGCCGCTTAATTTAATGTTGCCGTGAACTTTCGCTTTGGTGTTGATTTCAACCGATTCGACGGCGGAAATGTTGCCGCTCACGCGCCCGCTGATGACGACGCGCCCGACATGCACTTCCGCATCCACCACCGCATTTTCCCCAATCACTAACGAATCTTTTGAATTGATATTGCCCTCGAAACGCCCATCAATCCGCACCGTGCCTTCGAAGGTCAAATCCCCTTTAAAATTCGTGCCGTTTGACAAAAACGCTGTCAATTCGCTCTCAACTTTTGCTGGCATACTATCTGTCCCTCCCATTCCACCCTTATTCAAGGCGTTCACTTGCGTGTCAATAAAACATATTGAACTACGAGACACCGCCCCAACGCTGCGCGCGTTTGACGCGGTGAAGAACTCTGAAAAATCCGTGAAACGACGCCCTCGCGCAAAATCGCCTGCGAGAGCAGATAAAAACGCTTTGCCAGAAATCCGTCAGAAAGTCAAGCATTATTTTTGAAATCCTATCGCCAGCAGATAACGCGGATGTTCAAGAAACGACAGCCTGACGGTTTGCATGTCAACCACCGCCACCCCCTGCGTTTCAAAGAGGGCGCGGCATTCCTGAATTTCCTGCGGACACTGCTGCCCGCGCTGAAAAAGCAGATGGCCGCCGGGCGCGAGATATGGTCTTGCTAAGGCGGTTAAATAAGGCAAATCGCCGACGGCGCGGGAAACAATCACGTCGAAGGCGGCGCGCGGCGCGGCGGCTTCCGACGCTTCGCCGAGCCGGGCGGCGACGCATTCGACCTGCTGAAGTTTCAGTCCCCGGCAAAGCTGCCGCAAAAACATGATTTTTTTCGTCACAGCATCCACCGCCGTCACGGATAATTCAGGGAAATAGAGTTTCAACGGCAGGCCGGGAAAGCCCGCGCCCGCGCCGATATCAAGCAAGCGGGCGCGCGGGGACAGGACGGGGGAACACACGCAGCTTAACGAATCCACGAAATGCTGGCGAATGACAAAAAGTTCGTCATCGCTGCCGGTGAGATTGATGTGGCGATTCCACTTTTTTAATTCCTGAAGGTAAAAAAAAACTGCGCGATTTGCGCCGGATTCAGCGTCAAACCAAGCTCCGCGACGCCCGCAAGCAGTTGCGCCGCGAACGCCTGTTCCGTCAGATTGGTCGGCATGGCCGGAAGGCCGCGCGTCATTGAAAAAATCGCGCAACAACGAATTTTCCAATGAATGCGGCGCAGAAAAAGAAAAGAAAAACGGCGATGAACCACAGAAAGCCAAGCTCAAACAGATGCAGCCATTGAATCTGTCCGATCCGTTCGCCATGAAGGTCGGAATATTCTCGGAACTCGCCCATTGGATTATGCTCCAGAGCAATAGACATCATGAAAACAGAGACCACCAACGCCAAGATGCCGCATATCATGAAAACATATTTCATGGTGAAAAATTTTGCTTATTTCCCGATGCAAAACGTCGAGAAAATGCGATCCAAAATATCGTCGGTCGTGGTTTCGCCGGTGATTTCCCCCAAATGGCGCAACGCGGCGCGCAGATCCACGGCGAGGAATTCCGGCGACATCTCCGCCTGCGCCGCCTGCTGCGCATGAATCAGGCTGACCTGCGCCGCGTTCAGGGCGTTGTTGTGGCGCGCGTTCGTCACCGCCACGCTTTCTATCGGCGCAACCGTCACCCGCGCGATAATCGCCTGTTTGAGGGCATCCACGCCGCGATGATCCTTGATCGAAAGCTCGAACATCTGGGTTGATGCCGGAAGCCGCGCAAGCAGTTCCGCGACAGTCCACTGCGCCGGGAGATCAACTTTGTTGACAATCACGAATTTGTCTTTCTCGGCAACGAGCGCGAGAAATTGCTCATCTTCCTGCGAAAGCGGCGCGGCGCGGTCAAACATGCAGATCGCCATGTCCGCTTGCTCGATAATCCGGCGGGTGCGGTCAACGCCGATGCGCTCGACGTGATCGTCCGTTTCGCGGATTCCGGCGGTGTCAACCAGGCGGACGGGGATGCCGCCGAGATTGATGTATTCTTCGATGGCGTCGCGCGTCGTGCCGGGAATCGGCGTGACGATGGCGCGCTCTTCTTGCAGCAGCAGGTTCAGCAGGCTTGATTTGCCGACGTTCGGCTTGCCGACAATCGCCAGCGTCAAGCCGTCTCGGACGATTTTGCCTTCCTGCGCCGTCGCTAAGAGGCGCGAAATGTCCGCGAGACTCCGGCGGATTTCCTCTTGAATGCGGGCGGAAGAAATCAACTCGATGTCGTCGTCCGAAAAATCAATTGACGCCTCGATTTCGGCCAACAGCCGTTGCAACGCGTCACGCAGATGCGCGACTTGCCCGGACAGCTTGCCTTGAAGCTGCTGGACGGCCAAATGCAGTCCGGCGTCCGTCTTGGCGCGGATAATGTCAATCACCGATTCGGCCTGCGCCAAGTCAATCCGGCCATTTAAAAACGCGCGTTTGGTAAATTCGCCGGGCGCGGCCATGCGCGCGCCGCACGACAGCACGGCGTCCAACACGTTCCGCAACGGCAGCATGCCGCCATGACAATGAATTTCAATCACGTCTTCGCGGGTATAGGAACGCGGGGCGGGCATGACGGCAAGGAGCGCTTCGTCGAGCCATTCGCCGGAAACGGGATGCGCGACATGGCCGTAATGCAGGGAATACGGGGGAACAGACGCGAGATCGGGACGATGCGCCCCAACGAACAGCCGACCGGCGATTTCGAAGGCGCGCGCGCCGCTAATACGGATAATGCCGATGCCGCCTTCGCCGGGCGAAGTCGCAATCGCGGCAATCGTGTCTTCATCGTGAAACAATCCTGCTTGCATAGGGCGGGCGGTTCGCCTCTCCAAAAGGCGGGTGACTTTCGGAGAGGCGATATTTGAGGCAGATTACGCGCTTTTTCGGCTACGGTTGGAGTTACTGCGTTTCGCTGAAATGATGATGCGCCGCATAAAGCCTGTGCCTCGGCTCAATGTGGTAATGCCCTGATCATCTTGCAGCGCGAGATGAACGATGCGCCGGTCGTGCGGATTCATCGGCGGAATCGTGACGGATTTGCCGGTCATTTTCACCCGTTTCGAGAGGCGCTGCGCCAATTTTTCAATGCGCAGATTGCGGTTCATCCGATAATCGGACGTGTCAAGCACGACTTGAATTTTTTCGCTGGCGTCTTTGTTGGCGATCCGGTTGACGAGATATTGCACCGCGTCCAGCGTCGTGCCGCGTTTTCCGATCAAAAAATTCTCATTCTCGCAATGGATATTCAATTGAATCTGGTCTTCGTGCCGCTTCATTTCGACGGTGTATTCAATCTGCAAATGCTTGAGCAGAACGCTCAACGCCTTCTGCGCCGCCTCAACGATTCGCTGCACTTCTTGCTCGTTCGGCAGGGGTCTCGGCTCGCTCTCTGTTTTGGCGGGTTTTTCCTTTTTTTCAGATTTTTCAGGGCGTTTTCCGGTTTGCAGTTCTTCTTTAATTGCGGTGTACGTCACGGCTTCTTTGACGGCGGCGCGAACTTTGGCGGGTTTTGCGCCAAATCCTAAAAACCCCCGGCTGCCTTCGTCAAGAATCTCGATAGAGACCTGATCGCGCCCGACTTGCAATTCTTTCAGGGCGTTATTGATGGCTTCGTCAACGGTTCTGCCTTGCATTTCAATCATGTTCATCATGGCGTGTTTCTTTCATGTCAATCAACCGGCTCGTTTGATAAAAACGATGCGCGTCGCGCTGTTTGATTCCGAATAGGCCCGAATAGTTGGGCAAGCGAACCGATTGATTGACATAAATCCTCTCTGTTCCGAATTATTTGCGTCGTTTGCGTGCGGGCGATTTTTCGTCCGCCTCGCTCTGCCATTTCGATGGGGCTTTTTTCGCGCCGCTCTTGTTAATCAGGTATTGCTGGCCGATGGTCAAAATATTGTTCATGAACCAATACAACACTAATCCCGCCGGAAAATTCCAGAACATCGCGGTAAACATGATGGGCATGAGTTTAAACATCTGCGCCTGCCGCTGGTCGGCGACGGTGGTTGGCGTCATGGACTGCTGGAGAAACATGCTTGCGCCCATCAATAAGACTAACGGCTTAAAGAAGATGGTTTCGGTGGCGGACAAATCCGAAACCCACAGAAATGACGCACCGCGAAGTTCGATAGATTGGGACAGGGTTTGGTAAAGGGCGAAGAACACCGGGATTTGCAGCAGCATCGGCAAGCATCCTCCCATCGGATTGACGCCTTTTTCGCCATACAATTTCATCATTTCTTGATTCAGGCGTTGTCTATCGCCTTTGTACTTTTCCTGCAATGCGCGCATCTGCGGCTGAATGTCCTGCATTTTTTTCATCGAGGAGTAACTTTTATGCGTCAACGGGAAGAAAATAATTTTGATCAGCACGGTCAGCACGATAATCACGACCCCGTAATTTTTGACATGCCCATACAGATAGTTCATGAACTGGGCTAATGGCGCGGCGATAAAGCCGAATGTGCCGTAATCAATCAACCGCTCGAACCCTTGATGCGCGAATTTCAATTCTTGCAAGGCTTTCGGCCCCGCGTAGAACGATACACGGCAAGTTCCGGCTTCAAGAGGCTGCCCCACGCCGATCAGGATTTCGCGGATCGGCTCGATTTTCTTTTTTTCGCCCTGCGCTTGAAGCGGCAGCCGGTTCATAGACAGGCTGTTCGTCTGCGCCGCAGGGAAAAACGCCGCCGTAAAATATTTCTGGTTAATGGCCGCCCATTCGATATTGTTATGCGTAACCATGCCGTCCACTTTTTTCACGAGATCGCGAACGACTTTGACGTTGCCTGCGACGGAAGCGACTTCCGGCTCAAATCCGGCTACCGTTTCGAGATTGGCCCCCAAACCCGGCCCCCAAACCACCGCAAGCGTTCCGGCGGCCTTCGACGGATCGAGAAATTTCAGCGTCATGTCCACGAGATACGAATCAGCGTGGAACGTCAATTCTTTCGTAAACGTTCCGGCTTGCGCGGTGGCATACGTCAGCGTCAACGATTTCGCTTCGTCGGCGGCATTCAGTTGCAGCGACGGCAGCGACGCTTGATACAGGCCGGTATTCAATTCCTCATCCAGCGCGGTGTTTCCGGTGAAAACTTCTAAGGGGAGTTGGCCGCGCTGACGGGCATCGTCGGACACTAATTCGACCGGCTGGCCGTCGGCGGCTTTATGCGCCAACAGTTGCCATGACAGCGCACGCCCGCCTTGCGCGGAAAACGTGACGCGCAGCAACGGCGTTTCCACGACGATTTTCTCGGCCTGTGCATTGAGGGCGCGCGGCGCAATCCCCGCCGACGGGATGCCGGTTGTCACGGGCATTTGCGGCTGAACCGGCGCGACCGGCGACGGCGTTTGGGCTTGCTGCTCCCGCATGCGCGCCTGCTGTTCTTCAAGCCGTTGCTGTTGCGGCATGACATACAAAAAATTCCACGCCAAAATGACGACAAGCGATAAAACGATAGCAACTATCGTATTTTTTTCCATAGTTGAATTACGTCTCCTGAAATTCGTTTTTACGTTTCCGACGTCGTGCGCGAGGCGCGCGTTGACAGGTCTGCCGCTTTATTGACGGGATCGTAGCCTCCCGGCGAGAAGGGATGACATCGAAGCAGCCGACGAACGGTCATCCAAGTTCCCTTGATCGCTCCGTATTGGGAGATCGCCTGACGTCCATATTCAGAACATGTCGGGTAAAAACGACACATCGGAGGAAGAAATGGGGATACGCACCTGCGATAACAGGTAATCAGCACAATCAATATCCATCGCATTGTTTTGGGATAAGCCCTGCGCAGATTATTTTGACAAGAGGGGGCGGGAATGCTTAGAATTGCTGTAAGACGCTGCACGCTTCCTCCAGCAGGTCAGCATAGCGTTTTCCGACCATCGCTCGCGTCACGACAACCACAATATCCGCATGTTCGGGGAATCGCTCTTTATTCTGCCGAAACAGTTCGCGGATTAACCGCTTGCACCGATTTCTGATGACGGCATTCCCGATTTTCCTGCTCGCAGTAATTCCTAAACGACGATAGCCTTGTTCCGGCTCATGCAGAGCGTAGAGGATGAAAGAAGATGACACGATCTTCTTCCCTCCTTGATACACTCGTTGAAATTCACTTTTGCGGCGCAATCGCTCGCGTTTTGAAAATGACGCGGACATCGCCTACACTGTCAAGCGTTTCCGCCCTTTTGCGCGGCGGCGTTTCAACACTAAACGTCCGCCTTTCGTACTCATGCGCGCGCGAAAGCCATGCACATGCTTTCTCACAATATTTGATGGCTGGTACGTTCTTTTCACGGCTCGTCTCCTTTTCTCAAAAATTTCACGATTGATATGATCCACAGATAATACAAACGCATACATCCCGCCGAAAATGTTTTATAACTACAAGAAAAATAAGGAGATATATGCACGATACGCCAAAGCGAGGCCAGTATAGAAACGCTCGGAATTTCTGTCAAGTAGTAATTTGCGTTCGAAGATTCCGAAGAAACGGAAACGCAGCGCGGCTTTCGAAAGATCGGGGGGCTTTCCCGCAAATTCTATTTCTCTGGTTTGGCGCGATACACGGAAGCCAATCCGCCGGTTGCGGTTTCCCGATACAAACTCGGCAAATCGTGGCCAGTGTGTTCCATCGTCAGCACCACTTGATCGAAGGAAATCACGTGGCGGCCATCCGAAAATAAGGCATATTCGGCGCAATCCAACGCGCGGGTCGCGGCCATCGCGTTCCGCTCAATGCACGGAATTTGCACCAGACCGGCCACCGGATCGCACGTTAAGCCCAAATGATGTTCCAGCCCCATTTCTGCGGCATATTCGATTTGATACGGCGTCGCGCCCAACAGGTACGCGGCCGCGCCTGCGGCCATCGCGCAGGCCGTGCCGATTTCGCCTTGACAGCCGACTTCCGCGCCGGAAATCGAGGCATTATATTTCACTAAATTGCCAATCAATCCCGCCGTAGCGAGCGCGCGCAAAATGCTGGTTTGGGAATTTTCGAAACGTTGCTGCAAATAGGCCAACACCGCCGGCAACACGCCGCATGCGCCGCAGGTCGGCGCGGTGGCAATTATGCCGCCGTTGGCGTTTTCTTCCGAAACCGCCAAGGCATACGCGGTCACTAAGCCTGTGCGCTGCTGCGGCGCGGCGAGTTGCTGCACTTTTTTGTAAACGCTGCGGGCTTTGCGCTGTAAATGCAAGCCGCCCGGCAGCACGCCTTCCGCTTCCAAGCCCCGCTGCAACGCGCGCTGCATCGTCTGCCAGACGTCTGCCAGATACGCCCAAATGTCCGCGCCTTCGTATTCTTCGACATACTGCCAGAGCGGTTTGCCAGAAGCCGCGCACCAATCCAATAATTGCGCCATTGTCGTGCGCGAATAGACGGCGGGCGTCTCGGCGGTTTCACCGGCGGAGCGCAAAGCGCCTCCGCCAATGCTGCATACGCGCCAGGTCTGCTGCGGACGGCCATCGGCGGCGAACGCGACGAAATCCATGCCATTCGGATGATCGGGCAATTCCTGAGCGGGCTGTTCCAAAATTTCTACCGGATGCGGGGCGAGGGCTTCCCGCAAGGCCGCATGCGTCAGATGGCCTCGGCCTGTGGCGGCTAAACTGCCATACAATGTGACCTGATACCGGACAGCCTCGGGCGTCCGTTCACGGAATAGTTGGGCTGCCCGCCGCGGCGCCATCGTATGGCTGCTGGACGGCCCCATGCCAATCCGAAATAGTTCATGTAACGAGTGCATATTTAAAAAAGGTTATGGACAGAGTTGTCAAACACTTTCAAAGTGTCTGACAACTTTCCTTGAAAAAACAGGGCGAAGCGCGCTATTGAATCCGCTTGAGAAAGCGCACCCCGCCCAAATTCGCCATCTGCGTTTCAATCTTTTTCGCCCGCCGCGCCACAAACGCAGACGGCGCTTGCGCCCGCCGGAGTTTCGGATTCGGCAGCACGGCGGCTAACAGGGCGCATTCCCGCTTCGTCAGCCGCTCCGCGCTTTTTCCCCAGAACACCTGCGCGGCGGCCGTCACGCCATACACCCGGTCGCCGAATTCCGCGATGTTGAGATAGACTTCGACAATCCGCCTTTTCGGCCAGAGCGACTCGATCAAGACCGTAAAATAGGCTTCCAGCCCTTTCCGCAGATAGCTTTTGCCCTGCCACAAAAACAGATTTTTGGCGACTTGCTGCGAAATCGTGCTTGCGCCGCGCAGACGGCCGCCTGTTTCGCGGTCATGCAGCGCGTCTTTGATTGAATCGAAATCAAAGCCCCGATGTTCTGGAAATGTTTGATCTTCAGCGGCAATGACCGCTAACGCCATTTCAGGCGCAATCTTATCCAAATTGCCCCATTGATAGGCGATCCTCGCCTCTTTTTCTCCGGAAATTTTTCCGCGCAATACGCGGGCGAGCATGAACGCCGAAGTCGCCGGAGGCACGAAACGCAAGAAAAATACCAGCGCAACCGAGCAGGCCAAAAAGAGAAGAACGCCTGTCGCAGCCATCTCGGCCGCGCGGCGGATCAGGCTGCGTTTGCGCGTTATATCGGGGGAATTGCCCCCTGAAAATTGTTCGAGTTGATGATTCATGCCAGCCATGATTTTTGCGCCCCCGCATTTCGGTCAAGCAGATTATCGCGCGCGCTAAAAACAGCGACATTTTTCTTGACACGCATCGCAGGAATGCGCGTATTTTTTCTATCACGCAAAGACGCCAAGAATGCCTAACAATAAGCCTTTGAGGAGAGGCCATGCCATACAGTAATTTCAAAACCATAGATGACATCACGCGCGCATTCGATGCGCAGATCGTGTCGGATGATCCGCTCTTTGCGAGCATCGCGGAGGCAGAGGTGTCGCCTCTCACGAAGGCCATTCTTGAAGAAAACCTTCCATTAGCCTTGAACATCAATACAGAAAAAGCGCGCTCGGAATTGATTATCGCGCCGGTTATTGTCGAAATTCGGCGTCTGTTAGAGCGAAAAATCAGCCTCTTTTCCGGCATTGAGTTCAATGTGGATGATTCGCGGGATTTAAATGGATATTGCGATTTTCTGTTGAGTTCATCGCCCGATCAAACCTATCTGCGCGCGCCGGTGATGTGCGTCGTGGAAGCGAAAAATGAGAATATGAAAAGCGGCTACGCACAGTGCATGGCTGAAATGATTGCCGCGCAATTGTATAACGCGCAAAAAGGCCACCCGGCCAATCAGATTGTCGGCGTGGTGACGACTGGCAGCAACTGGAGATTTTTGACGCTGGAAGAGTCGTTGATTCGCATTGATTTCGACGAATATCTTATCAGCCAGGTCAACAAGATTTTAGGCATTTTCGTCGCCGAATTTCACCGAATCACCCTTCGTCGCGCCGCGTAAGCGCAGCAGACATGCGTCTCCTCCGAACGCGCCTCGGCCTTTTGGCTGAACGGCGAGGTCAATCATACCGCCATGAATTTCACCAATGCTCAAAAATTAGCCTGCGACATTTCGCGGAATATCGCCGTGACCGCCGGGGCAGGCTCCGGCAAAACCAGCGTGTTAGTGCAGCGCTATATCTGGTGTCTCGAAAATAAGCAATACAACGTGCGCCGGATCGTGGCGATTACGTTCACGGAAAAGGCTGCCGGAGAAATGCTTGGCCGCATCCGCGAACGGGTGCTGGATTACGTCAACACCGGGCATGGCGACCCGCAACGCTGGGAAGAGGTGCTGGAACATCTCCCGCTTGCCAATATTTCCACGATTCATAGTTTTTGCCAAAAGCTCCTGCGCGAATTCCCCCGTGAATCGAGCGTTGACCCGCAATTCGAAGTGCTGGACGAGGCCGCGCAAACGATTATCATTCGACGGCTGCTCGACGAATTTCTCCGCGCCGAATCCGCCGCCGACAACCGCGATCTCGGCGTGTTGGCGCGGCTCTGGAAACCCGCCGCGCTGCGGGAGATTCTGCAAACGCTGTTAGCGTCGCGCGACAAAAGCCTGCCTTGGGCGGAACGCATGGCGCAAGAGACGTTTCCGGCCTATCTGAGCCGAATCCGCGAGCTATGGAATCAGGCCGGGCGGCGCGGCATTCGGCGCATTGCCGAAGACGCGGCCTGGCGCGACGCGATGAACGCCATCCGCGCGATTCTTCCGCCGAACGATTCCAGCAGATTGACCGGCCGCTGCCTGAATATCCTGCAATTTGACGCGGAATTCCGCGAAAGCGACGACCCTGCGGCGCAAATAGATATGTTGGGCATGCTGCGCCGCGAATTGAGCATGATCGGCGTAAATAAAGCGTGGCGGGAAGCCGGCCGCGATTTGCTGCTGCGTCAGGCGTTCGACACGCTGAAAGAGGTGCATGCGCAGCACATTCAGATCACGCCGATTCATGAGCCTATCGAGCGGAGCGGCTTTGAGATTCAGCAGGCGCTGTCCCGCGTTTTTTTGGCCGCGCGCGGCCTGTATTGCGCGGAAAAATCCGCCCGCCGCCGCCTCGATTTCGAGGATTTGGAGGAAGGCGCGCTGAAATTGCTGCAACGCCCGGACGCGCAGCCGCTCCTCGCCGCCCGCTACGATTACATCATGGTGGACGAATTTCAGGACACGAACCAGACGCAATGGGAAATCATCCGGCGGCTCGGCGCGACCGCGCAGGGCTTGGCGAAGGATAAATTCTGCATCGTCGGCGACGAAAAGCAATCCATTTACATGTTTCGCGGCGCGGAAGTGGCCGTGTTCGCGCAAGTCCGCAACGCCCTGAAAACGGCCAACGCCGAACACCTGCTGCACGATGTCGCGCCAACGCTGCCGGAACTCGGCGATCCGCCGGTCATCACGGCGCAGGACAAAAGCGGCGAGTTGGTCATGGCAGAAAATTTCCGTTCCGACGACGCCGTGATTGATTTCTGCAATTATGTCTTTTCGCGCCTGTTTCTGCCGTCGTTCGACCCGGAACGCCCGTATGAAGTGCCGCATCAGGAATTGCTCGCCCGCCGCGAAGAGCAGGTGAAAATTCTCGCCCCGGCGCGGCCGGTGGAACTGCTTTTTGCCTTGGAAAGCGCGGACGCGGACGGCGAGGCTGACGATGAGCCGGAATTGGTCGCGCGCCGCATTCGCCAATTGCTCGCGCCCGCCGAGACGCCGGAAAATCCGCCGAATGGCGAGAAAAAGGCGCGTCCGGCGCAATGCCGCGACATCGCCATTTTATTGCGCGCGCGCACCCGCCTCAAGGATTTTGAAGAGGCGCTGCGGCGGCGCGGCATTCCGTTTCTCGTGACCGGCGGCATCGGCTTTTTCGCGCAGCAGGAGATTTTCGATTTGACGAACCTGCTGCGCGTCTTGACCGATTCGCGGCAAGACATCGCGCTGGCGGGCGTCTTGCGTTCGCCCTTGCTCGGCCTGTCGGACGACCAACTGCTCTACGTCGCCGCCGACACCAAGACCGAGCGGGATCGCTGGACGCTGTGGGAAAAATTGCGCTTCCACGCTGACCACGCCGATTTGATCCCGGCTGAGCTTGATCCGGCTATCATTCGCCACGCCCATCATTTGCTGGCGGCGTGGGCGGAGTTGGCGGAGCGCGTCCCGATTCCCCATCTGTTGCGCCGCGTGTTGGATGATACCGGCTTGTGCGGCGTCATCGCGGGCGATCTCGCGGAAACGCAGATCGTGACGAACATCGAAAAATTCATCGAAATCGCCCGCAAATTCGAGCAGCAAGGCTTTGTCGGCCTCAGCGATTTCGCCGCGTATCTGGACGAACTCGCGGCGGCGGCGGAGCGCGAAGGCGAGGCGCAGATTCACGCCGAAGGGATGAACGTCGTGCAGTTGATGACGATTCACGCGGCGAAAGGGCTGGAATTTCCGATGGTTTTCGTGCCGGAGATTGATCGCCCGTTCAATTACGGCTACGGCGAATCGGTCTATTTGGACGGCCTCGCCGCGTCGCAGCCGCCGGAAATCGTCGCGGGCGTGAACGGCCTGAATCCAGAAAAAAATTATGCGCCGGAGGCGACCTTTCTGCGAACGCGCCTGTTGCGGCTGAACGAGGAGAAAACCGACGCGGAGATGAAGCGCCTGTTTTACGTCGCCTGCACCCGCGCCCGCGATTTTCTGATTCTGTCCGGCACGAAACGGGCGAAACCGGCGGCAAATTCGTGGCTCGCGTGGCTGACGCAGATTCTCCCGATTGACGAAACGCTGGCGCAGCAGCAGCCCGCGCTGACGGCGCAAAATCTGTCCATCCCGATTCTGACGGCGGCCGCGCCGGAAACGCAGGCCAATCCGTCCGGCGCGGCGGACGCGCTGCCGCATCTCGCCGACGCAGAAGCGGATTCAGGCTTGCTGCGCCTGCTGCAAAGCAATCTCCGGCCTGCCGTCCGCGTCGAAGAAATTTTTCATCCCAAGCCGTCCACGCTGCATGTCTTGTTCGAATGCCCGCGCCGCTACTATTATCAGGAAATTCTGCGCGTGGACGCTCTGCTGCCTCAGCCTGACAGGTCTGCGCGTGACGCCGATGAATCGGACGAATTAGAAGACGACACATTCGGGATGCGGCGTGGCACGATAATTCATAAGCTTTTTGAAGAGCGGCTCTTCGACGATCTTTTGCCGGAAAGCGAGCGCGTCCGCCGCATTGAAGCCATGCTTGCCGCTTTCGGCGTTGAGCGGCCATCCGACGAATGGGTGCGGCTTGAGCCGATTTTAGCCCGCACTGCCGCGCATTACGCCGAAAGCGGGCTGAAAGATTTGCTGACGCGCTCGCCGGAGGCGCACCGCGAATATCCGTTTCTGCTGAAGCTCGGAAACGCCGAATTTTCGGGCATCATGGACGTGCTGTTCCGCGATCCGGCGGATGGCGTCTGGACGATTTTAGATTACAAGACGAATCAGGTGGCGGCGGAAGCAGTCGAGGCGGAAATCCGGAGGCACGGCTACGCCGCGCAGATGACGCTGTACGCCTGCGCCGTGTCGCGCCTGCTGCGGGCGGAGACGATTCGCGGGATGTTGTTTTTCACGTTTCCGAACGTCCGCTATGAGCGGTTCGATTTTTCGCCCGCCGCGCTGACGGCGTTTGAAGCGCAATTCAACGCCGCCTTGCGCCGCCTTTCCGGGAATGCGTCCGCCTGCGCCGATGACGCGAGCGCATGCGCGGAATGCCCGTATGCCCGCGCCGGAATCTGCTCACGACAGCGCGCATTTTAGACGTGAAAATATGTCTTAAACAGGCGCGTAATATGTGTTTTTTGTCTTGACAATTCCGCTTGCGTCGGCGTTTTAGTTTAATTTATGTGGGATAAATTGAGGAGGTGATGCGTGGGGAGAGATTTGCGGTAGTTGCCAAGATTGAAGCAGGATGTCATCACACACAAAAAACCATGCAGAACAGGCACACACAGGAGGAGTACGATGAAAATTTTCACGACATTGATGGTCGCAGCCGCCTTCCTCGCATCGGCGACGATGGCAAGCGCTGAACTAAAAATCGAGAAAGCACCCTTTGGCGAAGTTGAAGGGCAGCCGGTTGATCTGTACACCTTAACCAATGCCAACGGCCTCGTGATGACCGTGACAAATTACGGCGGAATCGTCGTCTCGCTGACTGTTCCAGATAAAGCGGGAAATCTGGGCGACATCGTTTTGGGGTTCAGCACCGTGGCGGATTACGTTAAGAATAGCCCGTATTACGGCTGCATTGTCGGACGTTACGGCAACCGGATCGGCAAAGCGAAGTTTTCGCTGGACGGCCAAGAATATGCGTTGGCCGCGAATAATGGCGAAAACAGCCTGCACGGCGGCGTCAAAGGATTCGACAAAGTGATTTGGGCGGCCAAAGAAGTGAAGGCCGACAATGCCGTCGGCGTCGAACTCAAGTACTTGAGCAAAGACATGGAAGAAGGCTTTCCGGGCAACTTGGATGCGACCGTCACGTATTGGCTGACCAATGACAACGAATTCAAGATTGAGTATGCTGCCACAACTGATAAACCGACCGTCGTGAACTTGACGCATCATTCCTATTTCAATTTGGCGGGCGAGGGCTCCGGCGACATTTTAGGGCATGAATTGACGATCAACGCCGATACATATACGCCGGTTGATCAAGGGTTGATTCCGACAGGGAAATTAGAGCCGGTAGAAGGCACGCCGATGGATTTCCGCACAGCGACGGCTGTTGGCGCGCGCATTGACTCCGATTTCGAACAGTTGAAATTCGGGAAAGGGTATGATCACAACTGGGTATTGAATCGGAAAAGCGCGGGCGACATGGAATTGGCCGCGACGGTTTTTGAGCCGAAAAGTGGGCGAGTGATGGAAGTGTTGACGACCGAACCCGGCTTGCAATTCTACGCGGGGAATTTCTTGGATGACAGCCGCACCGGAAAAAGCGGCAAAGTGAATGGTTTCCGCACCGGCCTGTGCTTGGAAACTCAGCATTATCCAGATTCTCCGAATAAACCGGACTTCCCGACGGTTGTTCTGAAACCGGGCGAAACCTACAAAACCAGCACCATCTACAAATTCTCCACGAAGTAAGCCGACATTGGGGCGGGTAACGTTTTGCTGCCCGCCCTTCCCTCATTTAGAATTTTCCGAAACCTGCTGATAATCTTTGAGCGATTCGAGGTTTTTCCCGCAGCGCCGGCATTCGCGCTGATACCATGAAAAGCTGGTCTGGCAATCAGGACACGCCCACACGCGCTGCTGCTCTTCAAGCCAAGCGCGCAGCCCTTTTTCCCTGATGGTTTGGAGATTGCAGGACTTGATTTTCTGGTGCGGCAATTTCTTTTCAAAGTTAAGCAAGGCGACCACAATTTTGAAAAATTTATGACGCCAGCACGGATAGCGTTTACAATCCAGACAGGTCTCGATTTCAGGATGGTTCCGGCCGCATTTCCGAATCGGGCATTTGGCGCATCCGGCAAACACGGTGTCCGTCTTGCAGCCGTGACAGACGATTTCCGCCTGCGGAATATGCCGCCGGAGCGGTTCGCCTAATTCACTCCACTCCGGCTGCGCCTGTTGTTCCAGCCCTCGTTTATATGCCATTAAAATATCGCAGGCACCGCAATACAGCCCGCAATACGTCTCATATCGAAATTCTTGCATGCTCGGCTTCTCCTCTATTTGGGTTGATCTTTATAGAATAGATATGAGCATTGATTTTTATATCTTAGGAGGACGAGACTTCAAACGT